>DASXAP010000103.1:0-51258 GCA_036406655.1 Xanthobacteraceae bacterium
TGTATCTTCGCAAGCTTTGCGAGCTCCGCCCAGCGCGCGATTTCCCTGGGCAGGAAGGCGGCGAGATCGGCGGCGTTGCCGGGGAACGGCGCGGCATGCGTGCGGTCGAGGAATTGCCGGGTAGCGTCCATCTTCAGGATCTCCGCGAACCAGGATTCCAGTCGCGCGACGATGGGCGCCGGCGCCCGCGCGGGCAGGAACACGCCCCAGGTCGGGGCAATGTCGAACTCGGGGATGCCCGCGGCTTCCGCCATGGTCGGCAGCTCGACGCCATCGATCCGCTTCCCCGAGGTGACCGCGAGCCCGCGCAGCTTGCCGGACTGCAGCAGGCCCGTGCCCTGCGTGGAGTCGATGAACTGGAAGTCGAGCTCGCCGCTGAGCATCTGCGGCAGCGCGGCGACCGAGGTCCGGTACGGGATGCCGACCGCCTCGAGGCCGGCGCGCGCCTTGTAGAGCTCGGCCGAGGCGAGCGCGGGCGGGCTGCCGTAGGCGTAGCTCGCAATGGAGCCCCTCTCCCGCATGGCGCTCGTGAGCTGCGCCACCGTGGTCCAGGGCGATTCCGCACGGACGACGAGGATGAAGTAGCTCCGCTGCAGCAGCGCCACCGGCGTGAAATCCCGGATCGGATCGTAGGGCAGCTTCTTGAAATTGTAGAGATTGGCCGCGTGCGAGGAGGTCACCGAGGTGATGAGGACGGTGTAGCCGTCGGGCGGGGCCTTCGCCACCGCGTCGGCGCCCAGCGAGAGGATCATGCCGGGCTTGTTCTCGACGATCACCGGCCTGCCCGACAGCCTGGCAAGCTGATCGGCGTAATAGCGAACCACGACGTCGCCGCCGCTGCCGGCGGGCAGGCCGACGACCACCTTCAGCTCCCGCGCGGGATAGGTCTGCGCGCGGGCGGGAGCGCCGGCTGCCATGAGCGCCGTTACCAGCAGCAGAGCGGTGCGCATGCGGGCTGGCTGCATGATGCGCAGTGGACCTCAGCCGCAGACTATCAATGCGTCGAGCGCGGTGGCGCCCTCGCCCTTGCCGTGCACCAGCAGCGGGTTGACGTCGATCTCGGCGATTTCCGGCGCGGCCTGCATCAATCGTCCGATCGCCGTCACCGCCCGTGCCACCGCCTCGACATCGGCCGCAGGCCCCCCGCGCAGGCCGCGCAGCAGCCCGGCGCCGCGCAGCTGATCGAGCGCCGCGATGACCTCCTGCTCGTCTGCGTCCACGGGCAAGAGTCGCACGTCGGCCAGCGCCTCGACCCAGATGCCGCCGAGCCCCAGCAGCAGGACCGCCCCCCAACCGGGCTCGCGCTTGCCGCCGATCACGAGCTCGACACCCTTCGGCGCCATCCTCTCGACCAGCACCCCGTCGAGCGCCACCTGCGGATTGCTGCCCGCGAGATTGCCGATCATGGCATCCCATGCCGCGCGCAGCGCCGTCTCGTCGCCGACATCGAGGACGACGCCGCCGGCCTCGGTCTTGTGCGTGAGCGCGGCGGCCTGAGCTTTCAGCACGACCGGATAGCCGATGCGCGAAGCGACTGCGGCGCCTTCCTCGACGGTGCGGGCGAGCCCGCCTTCGGGCACGGCGATCCCCACGGTCTTCAGCACCTGCTTGCCCAGCCATTCAGGCTGCGGCCCCGCGCCGAGCTTCGGCAAGCCTCGCATCGGCATCGGCAAGCCGCGCGAGCGCGCGCGGGCGAGGAGTCGCCCATAGCGCGTGTACTGGGCAACCGCACGCAGCATGCGGTCGGAGGAGCGGGAGAACACCGCCGGGCTCTCCCTGACGGCCTCGACGACGTCGGGAGGGAGCGTCCAGGTGTCGCCGAGCGCGACCAGGACCTTGGGCTTGGGGGAGCCTTGCATGCCCTTGTTGAAATTCCTGACGGTGATGCCGGCATTGATCGGAAACGAGATGTACAGCATCCCGACATTGGGATCGTCGAGCAGCGAGCTCACCGCGACCGGCAGCGCCTCCTGCGAGAAGCCGGCGGTGGTGTCGAGCGGATTGCCGTAGCTGCCGTAGGCCGGCAGCACCTCGCCGAGGCGCTTGACGGTCTGCGGCGCAAGCTCGGGGATCTCGAGGCCGAGCTCCTCGGCGAAATCGTCGGTCAGCGCCACGAACGCGCCCGAGGCGGTGAGGATGCCGGGGCCCTGCGCCGGCGGCGTCGGATAGCGCACGAGGATCGCCACCACGTCCATCAGCTCGTCCATGGTGCTCACCACCAGCGCGCCCGCGTTCTCGACCTGCGTGCGGATCGCCGCATGATCGCCGACCAGCGCGCCGGTATGCGACTGCGCCGCCCGGCGCGATCTCGCTCCGCGCCCCGGGAACATCAGCACGACCGGTTTGCCGGCGGCGCGGGCGGAGCGGCAGGCGGCGAGAAACTCGGCCGGCCGCCTGACCTGCTCGCAGTAGAGCGCGATCACGCGGGTTGCGCGATCGGCGACCAGGAATTCGAGAAAGTCGGTGGACTCGAGACCCGCCTCGTTGCCGGTCGAGATCACGTAGGAGAGGGGCAGCTCGCGGCCGTCGGCGGCGCGCTGGAAATGGCCGAGCAGGCCGCCGCTCTGGCCGACGAAGGCGACGCCGCCCGCGACCCCGCGCGAGGCCTCGCGCGCCAGCAGCATGTGCAGCATCAGCCCGTCGACATTGTTGGTGACGCCGAGGCAATTAGGGCCGACGATGGCGAGGCCGGCCGCCCGCGCCGTCTCGGCGATCGCGTCCTGGGTCTTGCTGTCGCCTGTCTCGGCGAAGCCCGCGGCGAACACCATCGCCGATCCGACCTTGCGCCTGGCACAGGCTTGCATGGTCTCGCGAACGCTCGCAGCGGGCAGCGTGAACACCGCGAGATCCACGCCCTCCGGGAGCTCGTCGGCGCTTTTCAGCACCGGCCGGCCGTCGATCGGCTCCGCGCTGCGGCCGACCAGATGGATGTCGCCCGCGAACCTGTTGAGCTTGAGCGACTGCAGGATCACCTGGCCGGCGCTGCCGGCGCGCTGCGAGATCCCGACGATCGCCACCGAGCGCGGCCGCAGGAATCTTTCGACCGCCTTGGGCCCGCGCGCTGCCTGCGCTCCGCTCATGCCCCGTCCCGGTCGGGCTGGAATAGGAACAAGTGCGTGCCGTCGTCGAGCGGATGCCAGTAGGGCTTCACCTTGAGCCCGACCTTGAGCTCCTCGATCGTGCAGCTGACGATGTCGGCGATGAAGTTGACGCCGACGTCGAGGGTGACGCTGACCACCGCATAGGGCTCGGCGCCGCGAAACAGTGCCGTGCCGCGCCGGGTGATGGTGTAGGAGAACACGACGCCTTTGCCCGACACCTCGCACCATTCGACGTCGCGCCGCCGCCCGGTGAATATGCTGACCGGCCGCGGGAAGTGCTGGTATTTGCCGGTCACCTTGCAGCGCTGGATCACGAGCTTCTTCTGCCGGGTGCCTTCCCAATAGGGCTCGGAGAAGTCGAAATGCCTGATCACGCGCTTGACCGCGAGCGTGTCGTTCAATGCCTCGGCCATGCCGCGCTCCCCGCTCATTCCGGCACGAGGACGAGCGCTGCGCTCGTGCCCCAGTTGCGCCCGTAATTGATCCAGCCGATCCCGGTCACCAGCGCATTGCTGGTGTTTTTGACCTGCCGCCTCCCGCCTTCGCCCATGAGCTGGCGCACGCCTTCGACGAGGTTGTGCGAGGAGCAGGCCGCCTGGCCGGCCGAGATCTGGCCGCCGCCGGTGTTGAGCGGCAGGTCGCCGTTCCAGGAGAAGTCGTGGTCGCGGATGAACGCGACGCCTTCCCCTGGCTTGCAGAAGCCGAATGCCTCGAGCTGCAGCATGATGGCGATGATGAAGTCGTCATAGGGATGAAATGACGCGACGTCCTTGATGGCGAGGCCGGCCGCGCCGAGCGCCTTCCGGCCGCAGATCTCGTGCCCGCTCCTGGTGACGTCGACGAGGCTCTCGCCGCCCTTGAAGTTCGTGCGCTCGGCATAGCCGATCGGGATGATCGCCTTGCCGAGGCCTTTCTGCTTCGCCCGCCGGCGGCTCATCATCATCAGGCCGGCGGCGCCATCGGCGCGCATGACGCAATCCAAGAGCCGGATCGGCTCGGCGATCATGCGTGAATTCAGGTAGTCGTCGATCGTGATCGGCACGCGCAGCTTCTCGCAGGCGTTCTCGTTGAGCAGCGCGTGGTTGCGCTGGGTTACCGCGAGCTTTCCCAACATCCGGTAGTCGAGCCCGTATTGCGCCTCGTAGCGGCGGCTGAGCAGGCCGAAGGCGCCGGGTGGTCCCATGAGGCCGTAGGGGTCGGTCCACTCGCGCCGGTAGCTGTGGCTGTGGTCGGTCCGGTCCTCCAGCACGTGGGTGTCGGCGAACAGCAGGAAGGCCACCTCGCACAGGCCGTAATCGATGGCCGCCGCCGCGCGCGCCACGCATCCCGCCGCCGAGCAGCCGCCGGTATGCACCTGCTCGCAGAACCCGAGCTCGAGCCCGAGCACGTCGGCCGTGGTCTGCGCCCAGAACGGGTTCGCCGCGCCGGTGCCGGTCAGGCCGGCCATGACCAGCCCGTCGATCTCGACCTTCTCGATTCCGGTCCTGTCGAGCAGCGTTTCGAGGATCTCGCCTGAGAGCACCCAGACGTCGCGGTCGCTCTTCTCCATCACCTTGGTCTCGGCATAGGCCACGATAGCGCTGTCACGCAGGCTCATGCGCGTCTCTCCTGGCTCATTCCGGCATGCGCACGCGCGGCGCGGTCTTGTCGAGGAACTGGTGCAGGCGCGCAATCGATTCGGGGCTGCGGGTATATTCAGCGACCATGCGCTCGAAATAGAGGCCGTCGTCATAGGACATGTCCTGCAGGCGCGGCAGGCTGTTGGTAATGGCGAAATTCGACAGCGGCGCGTTTTTGCAGATCTTCGCGGCGAGCTCCTTGGCCTTCGCCATCGACTGCCCCTTCGGCACGACGTATTGGACGAGGCCGTAGCGCTCCGCCTCCTGCGGGTTGAGCACGCGGCCGGTGAGCATCATGTCCTGCATCCGGGCGAAGCCGAGCAGCCGCGCCACCCGAACCGAGCCGCCGCCGCCGATGAAGATGCCGCGCGTGCCTTCCGGCAGCGCGAAGAAGGCGGTCTCGTCGGCGACGCGGATATGCGCGGCCGCCGCGGTCTCGAGCCCGCCGCCGAGAGTCGCGCCGTGCAGCGCGGCGATGAAGGGAATGTTGCCGCGCGCCATCACCTCGAAGAAGGTATTGCGGTTGAACGGGAACGGCAGCCGCTCCGAGCGCCCGCTCTTCCAGCTCTCTGCCGCCCAGCGCAGATCGAGCCCGGCACAGAAATTGTCGCCATGCCCGAAGATGATCCCGCATTTCGCCTCCTCGCCGGCGCGGTCGACCGCTTCGCGCATCTGCTTCATCACCGTCGGATTGAAGCAGTTGCGCTTGTCCGGCCGATTGAAGCCGATCAGCGCGATCTCCCCTTGGAGCTCGTAGGTGACGGTCTGCTCTTCGCTCATGAGCTGCTCCTCCTTTCAGCGCGGCAAGGCGAGCCCGCGCTGCGCGATCACGTTTCGCTGGATCTCGTTGGTGCCGCCGCCGATCATGCCCATGATGGCATGCCGCAGCAGCTGCTCCATCTCCCCCACCGGCGCGCTCGCCGCGTCCTCCGACAGGAGCCCGCCGGTGCCGAGGATGTCGAGCGCTGCCTGGCCGAGGCGCTCCTGCAGCTCGCTGGCGAACACCTTGCCGATGGCCGCTTCGTGAACGGGGACCTTTCCCTGCTCGATCAAGCGGCAGTTGCGCATCTGCAGCTGGCGCGCAACCTCGATGTCGGCGGCGAGCGCCCCGATCCGATCGCGCACGACCGGGTCGTCCCTGAGGGCCTTGCCGCCGACCACCGCGGTCTTGATGTACTCGGTGAGGTGATCGAAGGCGCGTTCGATGCCGGCCATGCGCGTGCCGCCGATCATCACCCGCTCGGCGGCCAGCGCATCGGTGATCACCTTCCAGCCGTTGTTGATCCCGCCGACCATGTTGTCCGCGGGCACCCGCACATTGTCGTAGAGCTGGGTGCTGAAGGTCTTCCCGTACAAGGCCAGGCTCGGCCGGATGGTGACGCCGGGGGAGGACAGGTCGACCATGATGACGCTGATGCCGGCGTGCTTCTTCGCCTCCGGATCGGTGCGGACCGCGAGCCAGATGAATTCCGCCTTGTCGGCGCCCGTCGACCACAGCTTCTGGCCGTTGACGACCCAGTGCGCGCCGTCGAGCGCCGCGCGGGTGCGCAGCGCCGCGAGGTCGGAGCCCGCCTCGGGCTCGCTGTAGCCCAAGGCGAAGCTGCGCTCGCCGCGGCGGATGGCGGGCAACCACTCCTGCTGCTGCGCCTGGCTGCCGTGCAGGAACAGCGCCTGCGCGACGATGCACTCGCCGGTGCTGTGCGCCTGGCAGGGTGCGCCGGCATTGGCCATCTCGGTGACGAAGGCGATCTGCTCGGTAGCGCTGCGGCCCTGACCGCCGAACGCCTTCGGCCAGCCGATGCCGATCCAGCCGTCGCGGCCCATGCGCCGCGAGAACCCGGCGTCCCAGCCGCGTTCCTTGAACGGCTTGCGCCGGTGCTCGGCCTGCCGGTCCGGCGTCCAGTGGCGTGCGAGCCAGGCCCGCACCTCGGCGCGGAACGCGTTCGCCGCTGGCCCCATGTCGTGCGGCGGGAGCGAGGACATCGCCTAATGCACCGGCCCGAGCAGGAAGGAGGCGAGCGCGGCGCGGGCGCGAGCGACGCCGCCGAAGCGGGCGAGGTCGGCATGCACGCGCCGGAAATGCCGCGGCGCCTCATGCTCCTCGGCGTAGCCGATGGCGCCGAGGGAGCGATGGGTCTCGATCGATACACTCCGCAGCGCCGGGCCGGCGAAAGCGAGGGCCGATGCCGCGAAAAATCGCCAATCCCGGTTGCCCTCGTCGCGGGCCTGTGCCGCGGCTTCGAGCGTGAGCCGCACGCCGTCGAGGCTGATCAGGCAGTTGGCGAGCTTGTGCTGCACCGCCTGGAACTGTCCCACCGGCTGGCCGAACTGCTTCCTGACCTTCACGTGCTCGACGGCGAGATCGAACGCGCGTTCCGCGGCGCCCAGCGCCCGTGCCGCGCAGGCGAGCCGCGTCAAGAGAGCGATGTCCGCCAGAGACGAGGAGGCCACTTGCGCGCGTGCCGCCGGCGCGTTGTTCAAGGCAAGCTCGCAGAGCGGGGGGACCGCCAGCCCGGGCGTGGGCTGCAGCTCCACGCCCGGCGCATCGCGCGCCACCACGGCGATGCCGTCGGGAGCCGCCGTGCAGATGAGGAAGTGCGTCGCCGCCTCACCGCCTTCCACAAAGGACAGCTTGCCCGAAAGCCTGTCGCCGCGCACCTCGACCCCGCCCGCGGCCGCATCGCCGTCGAAAGGCCCGAGCGCCAGCGCCAGCATCGCCTTGCCCTCTCGAAGGTCCTCCAGCAACGCGCGTGCCGAGCTCGAGGGCTGCGCCGCGAGCGCGAGGTTCGCGGCTACCGCGCCGATCAGCGGCGCCGGGCAGGAGGCGCGGCCCAGCTCCTCGAACACGAGGAGAATCTCGCGCGTGCCGACCTCGGCGGCATCGCAGCCGAGCGATGCGAGACCCTGCCGCGCCATCGCCGACCACAATGTCGCGACCGCCTGCGGGTTGCCGGAATTCTCCACGGCGGTGGCGACCGGCCAATGCGTCGACAGCAGGTCCCGTACCGATTGGCGCAGCAGGCTGCGCTCGGCGTCCGATACGCTGTGCTCGTTCTTGAGCTTCGGGCCGTTCATGGATGCGCGAGGTCGCAGGATGATGGACTACGCCCGCAGCCTCATTCAACCTTGATGTTGGCAGCCTTGGCGACGGCGGTCCATTGCGCGAGCTCGCGGGCCAGCATCTGGCCGAACTCGGCAGGGGTGCCGATCTTGATCTCGGCGCCGAGCGCGTCGAGCCGCGCCTGGGTTTCCGGCGGGCTCAGGCTTTCGCGGAACGCTGCGTTGAGCTCGTCGACGATTTTCTGCGGGGTGCCTGCCGGCGCCACGACGCCGAGCCAGAACGGCGACTGCAGCTTGGGATAGCCCGCTTCCGGCGTGGTGGGGACGTTCGGCAGTTTCGGGCTGCGCTCGGGACCGGCAATGGCGAGCGGGCGCAGCTTGCCGGATTGAATATGCGGCAGGCTTGTCGTCATCGGGTCGGCGAGCATCTGCACCTCGCCCGCCACCGCGGCGGCCAGGAGTGGCGCGCTCCCGCGATAGGGCACATGCACGATGTTGACGCCGGTCTCGAGCCTGAACATCTCGGCCAGGAGGTGGGGGGCGGTGCCGAAGCCCTGCGACCCCCAGCTGATCTTGCCCGGATTGGCTTTGGCATAGCGCACCAGCTCGTCGAGCGACTTGACCGGCACGTCCTCGTGCACCGAGACGATCAGTGGGCTCTCGATCAGCTCGCAGATCGGCACGAACGCCTTCATCGGATCATAGCCGATATTGGCATGCACGGCCGGGCCGGTGGTGAGCGCTCCGCCGGGGGTGATCAGGATCGTGTAGCCATCGGGATCGGCGGTGGCGACCGCCTTCGCGCCGATGCTGCCGCCGGCGCCGCCCCCGCGGTTCTCCACCACGACGGTCTGCCCGAGCACGGTGCCGAGCCGGTCCGAGATGATGCGCGCCATGCCGTCGGTCGGTCCACCCGGCGGGAATGGCACAACCATCCTGATCGGCCGGTTTGGATAGGCCTGGGCCTGCGCCGGATCGATCCCGTGCAGCGTGCACGCGGCGCAAAGGGCTGCCGCAAGCAGGGCTCTCGTCATCTTGGCCACTCCCCTTGGTTCTGCAGTGGCAGGGCCGGCATTCTATCCCGGAAATTGCCGGCATGCCGTGTCTCTTCGCCTTGTCATCGCCGGGCTTGTCCCGGCGATCCCGATTCAGGATCGGGATGGCCGGCACGAGGCTGCACGAGGCCGGCCATGACCAGCTGACGGGGACGGCATGCCGGCATTCCGCCCGCGCCGGCGCGAATGTTTCGCGGGCTATCCCGACGCAGTGATCTTGACTGTTTGAACTTATTGAACGGGTCGATTCTTCGTGTCGCCCGAGGGCCACATCAGCTACCACTCGCGGCGACCCCAGAAATAGCCGGGGTCCATAGGCCGGCCGCGCCACTCGCGCGGCTGCTCGCGCAAGCTAAAGCCTTCGCCGCCGCCCCCGCGCGAGTAATATCGCGAGGGGGAACCGCCCCAACGCTGCTGCCAGCCCCAGAACGGCGAGACGCGCCCACGGTCGTATGCATAGGAGTTGCGGCTGTCGTCCTCGACGTCGCGCCTCCGCTCGCGCCGGCGCGGCGCATCGTCGTCATCGTCCTTGGCATAGGCGCGCCTGCGCGAGACCAGCCGATACTGGGTGTCGGCGGTCTTGCCCTTGGCATCGATGCGCAGGCACTCATCCAGTTCGCGGGCGCCGCGCCGCCGGCCGCGGGAATCGGAGTCCGTCCCCGAGCAGGCGAGCTGTCGCTTCGCTTCCGCCGAAGGCGGGGCAAGCGCGGTTTTCGGCGCCACGTGCGCCCAGACCGCCTGGATCACCGGCTCGAAGATCGGAACGGCGACGCCGCCCCCGGTCACCCCGCCGCCCAGGGTGCGGCGCTTGCCGCCGGAATTGTCGTAGCCGATCCAGACCGCGACCGTGACGTCGTTGGTGAAGCCCACGAACCAGGCGTCGTTCTCGTCCTCGGTGGTGCCGGTCTTGCCAGCGACGAACGGAGAAAGGCTCGCGATCGCGCTCGCCGTGCCATGCGCCACCACGCCCTGCAGCATGGTCTTGAGCTGGTAGAAGGCGGCATGATCCACCGAGCCGATCGCTGTGGGGGCCGGCGTGTGCCGAAACAGGGTTCGGCCATTGCGCTCGATCGAGTCCACGACATAGGGCGTCGGGCGCACGCCTTCGTTGGCGATCGCCGCATAGAACGCGGCGAGATCGATCGGCCGCACCGGCTGCGCTCCCAGCATGAACGGGTAGTAGTGCACGCAGTCGCGATAGATCTGCGCCTCGAGCGCGAGCTCGCACAGCCGGTCGAGGCTCGCCTCGGGAGTGTCGGCGATGCCGCCCTGCAGCAGATGCACTGTGGCGAGATTGCGCGAGTTCTCGAGCGCCTGGCGCATGGTGATCGTGCCCCGCTCGCCGCCGTCGTAATTCCTCGGGGTCCAGCGCTCGCCGTGGCGCCTGCCGCCGGGCGGCGGCAGCGTGATCGCCTCGTCCTGCACCAGCGTGTTCGGCTGCAGCCCCCTGCCGAGGGCTGCGAGATAGGAGAGCGGCTTGATCGCCGAGCCCGGCTGGCGCACCGACTGGGTCGCGCGGTTGAGCTGGCTCAGCGGATAGGAGAAGCCGCCGGTCATCGCCAGGATGCGGCCGCTCTTGTTCTCGAGCACGACCACCATGCCTTGGACCTGCGGCCTGATCCGCAGCTCGGCGCGCGCGCCGCCCCGTCCGGCGCTGACGTGCACGAAGACGACGTCATGGAGCGCGAGCCTGCGCGCCGCCTCGGCATTGTTCACCGCGAGCGGCAGGATGCGGCCATCGCTCAAGCCGACGCGCCAGCTCTCGCCCCGGCGGGCTCCCTTCGGGGTCGCCAGCACCACCCCAGGTGTCCAGTGCACGTCGTAGAGCGGCAGCCGCGCTTGCGCGAGCGCCCGCTGCCAGGCCGGCCGCCGCCTGTTGCCGTCCCCGGCGCGCCCGGTGGTGCTCGGAGGAACGAAGTGGCCGCCCGGCGTTCTCCTCTCCTTTCCGTCGGGATCAGCGTGCCTGTGTGCGCCTGCGACCTGCTCCGCTGCGGAAGCAGGCGCTGCGGCCGGCGGCGCCGGTTCCGCGGGATGCTCACGCGCCTCGATCCGCTCGATCGCCTTGGCGAGATTGCCCTCGGGGGCGCGGAAGCGCAGCCGCCCGGCATCGCGCTCGTAGCGCCAGAGCCCTTCCTGCAGCGCCTCCTCGGTCGCGCGCTGCAGCTGCGGCTGGATGGTCGAGCGGACGGTATAGGAGCTTGCGGTGATCGCCTCGATCCCGGCCAGTGACTTGGCTTCGCGCGCCACCTGGTCCATGAAGTAGAAGCCGATGTCGCGGTGCGGCTGGTAGGGCCGCATCGCCGGAAGGCTCGGCAGCGCCGAGCCCGAAGGTGCTGCCGCGATCACCCCGTCCTCACCCAGTCGTCCCAGGACGTAGGCGAGCCGCTCCCGTGCGCGTTGCGGATACCGGTCGGGGCTGTAGTAGCTGGGTCCTTTGGTCAGACCGGCGAGCAGCGCCCCCTCTTCGAGGGTGAGCTCCTTTGCCGGCTTGCCGAAATAGCTTTGCGCCGCCTGCTCGATTCCCCAGGCATTGCGGCCGAGGTAGACCGAGTTGAGATAAAGCTCGAGGATCTCGTCCTTGCCGAGCGTGCTCTCGACGCGGGACGCGACGATCATCTCGCGGATCTTGCGCTCGTAGGTGAGGTCATCGCCGACCAGCAGGTTCTTGACGATCTGCTGGGTGATCGTGGAGCCGCCCTGCGGCCGGCCGGAGCCGCCCAGATTGCCGACGAAGGCGCGGATGAGCCCGTGCTCGTCGACGCCCTTGTGCTGGTAGAACCGCTTGTCCTCGGCGGCAACGAAGGCCTTCTGCACGTGCTCGGGAATGTCGGACAGCGGCACCCACACCCGGCGCTCGTTCTGCTCGAACACCTCGGCAAAGCGCCCGCCGCGCCGGTCCAGCACCACGCTCGCCCCCGGCAGCTCGAGCCCCTTGAGCTTGTGCTCGTCGGGCAGATCGGCCGCGGCCTTGTCGTAGAAATCGATCACCGCTCCGAGATCGACCGCCGGCGCGGGCACCTTCTCGTTCTTGCAGAACTCGCGATACGCGGTCTGCAGATCGGCAAAGTTGATGCCATGGAAAGCCTTGCTCCCGCCGATCGCCTGCGGGTCGTCGAGGGCGGTGCTGATCAGATCGTCGATGTTGATGCTCTCGAGATCGAACGCCTCGAGCATGTGCGCGCAGCCGGCGTGCAGCAGCTCTGCCACCTGCTGCTGGTCCTGGGCGCGATCGAAATGCGTCTTCAGCGCGTCCGGTGCAGTCGTGACCTGGCTGAGCGTCAGCGCGGCCGCGAAGAGCTTTACCAGCACCGATTCCATGATGCCCGCGCTGAGTGCCGCCAAACCCTGTGGTTAAGATTCTCGGAGCGGGGGAGTTCCGTGGATGGCGACATTTTGCGGCAGTGGAGCAGGCTCGACCGAAATGCCGCCGGGTTCCACCGCCGGGCGCGCGTCAAAGCAAGAAGGTCCGGCCGCCGGCGCAACCGCCGGCCACCGTGCCCGTCCGGCGCCCGAGGTCGCGGACATCTTCCTCGATCACGGGGCGGCACCCAGGATGGCTATTGAAAAGCGGTGAATGCCGACAACCTCTCGATCAACCAGAAGGTCGCGACCACTCCGATTGCGTACGCCACCAAAGGCTGCACGGATCGGGTGCGGAACGTCGGATAGACGCTGGCCCTCCAGCCTGCCGCGACTGCAAGAACGGCGCCGATAAACAGCAACTGCCCGAGCTCCACACCGAGATTGAATGTGAGCAGTGCCAAGGGCACATCCTTCTGCGGCAAGCCGATCTCCAGCAACGCTCCGGCAAAACCGAATCCGTGCAGCAATCCGAAGACGAACGCGACCAGCCAGGGATAGCGCACGGTCAAGCTTGTCCTGCCGGCTCCGAGCTTGATCGCTTCTGCCGCGACGAAGACGATGCTCAGCGCTATTGCCGCCTCTGTCGGCGGCTGAGGAACATGCACCACCGCAAGTGCTGCAAGGGCGAGTGTTATCGAGTGCGCTAACGTGAAAGCGGTTACCGTGGCTGCGAGACGACCTGCATTCCCGACGATTATGAGCAACGCCAACAGGAAGAGGAGGTGGTCATAGCCGAACAAGATGTGCTCGATGCCGAGCTTCAGGTATGTCGAAGCGACCTGCAATGCAGCTGGTGATCCTTCCACTACGACGGACGGGCTTGACGGCGTCAGTCTTGCGACCTGCACTGTTCCGTCCAGCCGCTCGAACCGAAGAAGCGCGTCCGTGAGCGTCGCGGCGAGCCCGCTGATGCGAATGCTCGAGCCCTCGAGTCCCGCCTTCCGCCGCACAGTCCAGGTTTCGATGAAAGCGTTGTTGGCAAAAGAGCCTCTGGGAGGACTCAGCTCGACCGACTCGGGAGGCATAGCGACGTAAAGCCCAAGGCGCAGCTGATCGCCCAAGGCCGGGACCTTCCAGATTACATCGTAGGTATCGGAACCTGTCTGGTGGATTCCGAGATAGGCCGGGCGTACCTCGTGGGCGAGGCCTCTCGTTAATCCCCATACGAGAATCGCGAGCACAAGAGCTATTCGGTTCATCGTAGCGCTGCCGGAGGGTTGTCTGGCGCGATCTCAATTCGGTGGCCGGCCTCGACCGTGACGGAATACCGGCTGAGCAGCTTGCGATAAAACTGCTCGCTCGCCTTGCTGCGTTGCCGTTCTTTCCATTCGCCGAGGAGAGCTTCGCGGGCTTCATCGAGCGCAGGAATGCGGCCGTCCACCCGCTCCTCGAGGAAGACCAGATGCACTCCGTAGCCGGATTTGACGGGCCCCTGCCACTTCTGCAGCCCCAGCTGCGACAAGCAATCTGCGAAGCTTCCGCCGAAGAGCTTTGCGGCTTCGCTGCGCGAGATTGCCTCGAAGCTCGTCGCCAGCAGGAAACGATCGCCGACCGCTGCCGTGTCCGCCGCGGCCGCGCCGTCGGTGAGCTGATCGAGGAGCGATGCAGCAATCCGGGTCAGGTCGCCGCGATGACGCTCGGGGTTGAGATACACGTGACGAAAGGTGAAGCTCTGCCCGGTCCGAAACCTTTCCGGTTCGGCTTGCAGCAGCGCCTCCAGTTCGGCATCCGATGGCTCCTTCTGCGCGGCGATGTCCTCGCTGACGAACTCCAGCTTTTGCTGGAGTCGTCGGCGGATTACCGGATCGTCGCGATCGAGGCCCATCTCTTTTGCTTCTCGATAATATACCTCCTCGCGGACGTAGTTGCGGATCAGATCGCGCAGCTCGTCCGCTGTAGGCGGCCGCCGCCAGCTGCGGGTGAAGCCTGTTGTCAGATGCTCAATCTGGCCTTCGGTCACGACGAGCGAGTCCTGCCTGCTGCTGCGGGCACTTGTCCCGTGATAGGCAGCGAACAGAGCGGCGCCCAGCACCAGGAACTGGAGCAGCGGCTCCCGGAGAAATCGTTGCATGGGGGCTCCTCTACTTGCCCGGCGTGTACCAGATGGGAGAGGTATAGGCCCGCTCGGTGACGGTCATCGTCGTGTCCGGCAACGGCTTGACCCCGAAACGCTTGGCGTCATAGGCGGTCCAGCGCGGCGTCGGAATTTCTATGACTCGGCCGTAATAGAACGCGCGCAGCGCCGGGTCGAAATCCGGGTCCTTCCAGACTGCGATCAATTCCGGCGCGCCGATGGTGTTCGTCCACGTGGCGTTCTCGAGGTCGACCGTGGTTCCGATCGACGGCACCTTGCCGGTGGCCGGGTCCGGCTTGCGGTCGCCCGACCATGCGACATCATAGACCTTCTCCTGTGGATTGCCGTTCTTGTCGAGCCAGCCTTTCACGATCTGATAGCGATCGAGGTTGGCTCCAAGCGGGTCCTTGAGTGCGGCTACGAGGAATGTCGGCGCCTTGCCTTGCGGTGCTTGATGGAGATCGCCGCCCATGGGCACCCCCTTGGTGTACCCGATCTGCCCGGGCAGCCGGTTATCCGCGTCCTTGGCGTCGAATTCCCAGCCGCCGAAGAAGCGCACGAGCATCCGCGATCCGGTCGTGGCGTAAGTCTCCTTGCGTTGCATCGCGTCCCACAGCGACGCGCGGGTGTTTTCCTTTGCCCAGACGGCGGCATAGCCGGAAGCCGAGACTTCCCAGTCCATCACCTTCACGCCGGTCTGCGCATTTTCAAAAAAAGGGGTCAGCATCCGGTGCGGGTTGGGCTCCTGCGGAGTGGTCTTGCCGAAGAAGTTGTCCTCCTCCATTGCGGCAAGCCCGGTATGGGCGTCGCTGCTGCCCACCAGACCGAACTTGTAGGGGTTGACGCCCAACGTCTGCTCGAGCTTGAGGCCGTTCTTGAGGGCGGATCGGGCGTATTCGAATTCCAGCATTTCCTTCTTCTTCGCGACGCTGCCGTCGAGGTTGCCTTTGTCCCATCGCTCGAAATTCGCGAATTCGTCGTTGGGCGAGAGAAACGGGTGCGTCTCGCTGTCGCCCTTGGTCTGCGTCGCCTCGTACAGGCGCTCCCATTTGGCGCGTGTCTCGGCATATTCGCGATCGAGCCGCCGGCCGAACGCCTCAACCACCGGGAACATGAGGCCGTTGCTCAGATTGCCGTTATGCGAGATTGCCAGCACGTTGCCGCCGGTCTTCTTCTCGTAAGCGTCCATCCATTTCCAGAGCTCGACAGGATTGTCGCTCCCGTAGGGTGGCAGGACCGTGAACGGCTCCACCTGGCTGGCTTTCTCCCCATTGTCCCGGAAGACCACATTTCGGTGGAGATTGTTTCCTCCGGTGTTCGAGGTCCACTCGTAGCCGATGAAGGCAGTGAACCGGCCCGGCTCGTTGTAGTGCTCGGCGGCGGCAATCGTCTCCTGCCAGGCGCTTCGATACTGGCGAGTCCCCGGGAAATAAATGAGGTCCTTGGGAAAAGTGTTATGCGAGAACGCCTGGATGATCTCGATCGCCGCCTCGGCACCTTTGCCGGAGCGCAGCATCTCGTACCACCTGCGTCCAGTCGGATCGGCAAGGACATTCGGCGAGCCCGCAAACAGATCGGGGAAAAACCCCATATTGTCGGAGTGGTCGGTGACGACGAGGAAGTCCAATGGACGGGACAGCTTGACCGGCTGGCCAGTCGAAGAGGTGATTTGCTCACCTCGCGCGAAGCGGTAAGCATCGCGAGGTCCGAGCCTCGCCCCGAAAGCTCCGGCATCGAACGAAAAGGACGTATGCAGGTGCGTGTCACCGAAGAAGGGTCGGGTAGGGAAATCGCGATTCACGTAAGGCGAATACGCGGGCGGAGCCTTGTACGCTTGCTCGGCTTTCTCCTTGTCCAAGGTGCCCATGTCCTGGGCTGCCGCGAAAGCAGACGAAGTGACGAGGAGTCCGGCAATGAGCCCTGATTGGTAGGTCTTTACCCGCATCGCATGCTCCTGTTTCTGGCCCGCGCAAAGATAGTCGTTGCCGAGTGAGCAAGGCAATTCTGGGAAAGGCAGTGACAAGGGAGGGGGTGCATGCCCTTGCTGGAGGTAAGGGAGCTCGACAAGACCTTCACCGTCGACGGCGGGGCGGTCACCGCGATCGACCGCCTGTCGCTGTCGATCGAGCAGCACGAGTTCGTGTCCATCGTCGGTCCCTCCGGCTGCGGCAAGAGCACGTTCCTGCACATCGTCGGCGGCTTCGAGCCGGCCAGCGCCGGCGAGGTGCGCCTGCATGGGCGGCCGATCGGAGCCCCCGGCCCGGATCGCGGGATGATGTTCCAGGATCTCTCGCTGTTTCCCTGGCTCACCGCAATCGAGAACGTCGCCTGGCCGCTTGAGATGAAGCGGCTGCGCAAGCGCGAGCGGCTGGCCAAGGCGGCCGAGTATCTCGACCAGGTGCATCTGTCGCGGTTCGCCGACCTCTATCTCGGGCAGCTCAGCGGCGGGATGCGGCAGCGCGTGGCGCTGGCGCGGCTGTTCGCGCTCGACCCGGAAATCCTGCTGATGGACGAGCCGTTCGGCGCGCTCGACTCGCAGACCCGGGAATTGCTGCAGGAACAGCTGCAGTCGATCTGGCGCAGAGCGCGCAAGACGGCGCTGTTCGTCACCCACGACATCGACGAGGCGATCTATCTGGGGACGCGCGTGATCGTGTTCACCGCGCGTCCGGGCCGGGTCAAGGCCGATCTCCGGCTGCCGGACGTCGATCGATCCGGAGATTACCGCAAGTCGCCGGAATACCTCGCGCTGCGAGTCCAGATCTGGGATCTGCTGCGCGAGGAGGTGCTCAAGGCGCGGGCTCTGGAGGAGGCGTGAGGATCAACCGCGCATCCCTGCAGCATTGGATCGTGCCGCTCATGCTGCTGGCGGCGTGGCAGATTTTCGGCGGCGCCGGCATGTTGCCGCGCTACCTGTCGGCGCCGAGCGCCGTCCTCGCCGCCTTGGGCGAGCTCGCGGCGAGCGGCGAGCTCTTCGTCGCTCTCGCCGCGAGCCTCTATCGGGTCTTCCTGGGCTTCGCGCTCGGCACCGGGACCGGCATCATCGTCGGGCTCGGCGCCGGCCTCCTTCCCGGCGTCCGGCATTTCTTCGATCCCCTCGTCTCCTTCCTCTATGCGATTCCCAAGATCGCGTTTCTGCCGGTCTTTCTGCTCCTGTTCGGGCTCGGCCACGCGTCGAAGGTCTTCATCATCGCATTCTCGTGCTTCTTTCCGGTGTTCATCGCCTCGCGTCACGCCGTGCTCTCGGTGGACAGGCTGCTCGTCTGGGCCGCCCGCAACATGGGAACGCCGCCGCGGATCGTCTTCTTTCGCGTCATCATCCCGGCCGCTGCGCCGCAGCTGTTCGCCGGCATCCGCATCGGCCTCGCCCACGCCTTCGTCGTGCTGTTCGCCGCCGAGCTGATCGGCTCCAGTGCCGGGCTGGGCGGCCTCATCACCGAGGCGGAGGCATGGGTCCGGTTCGACATGATGCTGGCCGGGATCGTCTGCTTCGCCGTGCTGGGATTCCTCAGCGATCGTCTGCTGCTGGCGATCCGGGCGCGCGTCCTCAAAGGCCAGACGATCGGCACCGAGGAGCAGGTGCTGCGATGAGGCCGCGCAATCTGCTCGCCCGCTGCTACTCGATCCCTCTGCTCCTGCTCGTCTGGCAGCTGGCGGTCGGAACCGGGCTCGTGGAGTCGCGGCTGCTGCCGAGCCCGCTGCAGGTGTGGTCCGCGCTGGTCGACGATCTCGGCAACGGCACTCTCGTCTATCACACCGGGGTGACGCTCTACCGCGCGCTCGCGGGCTTTCTGCTGGCCGCCGTCGTCGGGATCCCGTTTGCCGCCGCCATGGGACGCTCGGCGCTCATCCGCAACCTGTTCGAGCCGATCTTCTTCTTGGGCTATCCGGTCCCCAAGATCGCGCTCTTCCCGGTCTTCACCTATGTCTTCGGCTTCGGCACGCCCTCGAAGATCGCGTTCACCTTCCTGGAATGCCTCTATCCGATCGTCGTGAGCTGCTATTTCGGCTTCCGCGGCGTGCAGACCCGATTGGTGTGGAGCGCGCGCAACTTCGGTGCCGGCCGCGGCACGATACTGCGCCGCGTCGTCCTTCCCGCCGCCCTGCCCAGCATCTTCTCCGGGCTGCGGATCGCCCTGCCGGTGTCGATCATCGTCGTGGTCATCACCGAGATGATCGGCGACTCCGTCGGCCTGGGCTACTACGTCACCATCTGGAGCACGCGCTTCAGCTTCGCCAATGTGTATGCGGCGATCGTGGTGATCGGAATCTGCGGGCTGACCTTCGATCAGGCCTTGCTGCTGCTGCGGAATAGATTCGTCCATTGGCAGCGGCAGGAGGCGGCATGATGCTGCCGCTGCCGCCAGCGGGATGCACGCATAGACCGTCTGCCCGCTCGTCCAGGCTGCGCGCTCGCGCGGCGGTCCGTCCTCACGTGGCTTGCAGCAGCGCCAGCAGCCCGCGCAGCAGCTCCATCGGGCGCGGCGGGCAGCCGCGGATGTGCAGGTCGACCGGCACCGCGCCGGAGACGCCGCCGATCACCGCATAGCTTCCGGCAAAGATGCCGCCGTCGACGGCGCAGTCGCCGACCGCCACCACCCATTTCGGATCGGGAGTGGCCGCATAGGTGCGTTGCAGCGCCTCGCGCATGTTCCTGCTGACCGGGCCGGTCACCAGGAGAACATCGGCATGCCGCGGCGAGGCGACGAATCGCAGGCCGAAGCGCTCGAGATCGTAGAACGCATTGCCGAGTGCGTGAATCTCGAGCTCGCAGCCGTTGCAGGAGCCGGCGTCGACCTCGCGGATCGACAGGCTGCGGCCGAGCCGGCGCCATGCCGCGCGATCGACCCGAGTGGCAAGCTCGGCAAGCGCCGCCGCATCCCCGTCCGGGGCCGCTTCGGTAAGCGGCGGCCGCAGCAGGCTCTCGAACAGGGTTCGCCGCATCGCTGTTCCTCAGAGATCGTGACCGGAGTAGGAGCAGTTGAACGATTTGTTGCAGAGCGGAAAGTCGGCGACGATGTTGCCTTCGATCGTCGCCTCGAGCAGCGGCCACTGAAACCAGGACGGGTCGCGCAGGTGGCAGCGCTCGATGCGATCGCCGCTTAGCCGAACCCAGGCGAGGACATCGCCGCGAAAAGCCTCGGTGAGCGCCATCGCTTCGCGCGGGGCGGAAACGGCGCGGACCTCGGTGCGGATCGAGCCATCGGGCAGCCGTTCCAGGATCTGCCGGATCAGCCCCAGGCTCTGCTCGATCTCCCGAATGCGCACCCACACCCGCGCATTCACGTCACCGGCCTCGAGCAGCGGAACCTCGAAATCGAGCTTCTCGTAGGGCGGGTAGCCCGGCGACTTGCGCGCATCGAAACGGCGGCCGCTGGCGCGCCCGACATAACCCCCGGCGCCGAACTGGCGGGCGAGCTCGCCGCGGAGGATTCCCGTTGCCGTCGTTCGATCCTGCAGCGAGGCGGTGTTGTCGTAGAGCTCGACGAGCTGCGGAAAGACCCGGCGGACCTCGGCGACGAGACGCTCGATGCTGCTCACGCCCTCGGCCGCCAGGTCGCCCGCCACCCCGCCCGGCACCACGACGTCCATCATCAGCCGATGGCCGAAGCAGCGGTCAGCGGCGCGCAGGGTCTGCTCGCGCAGGATGCCGCAGTGCGCATGCATGAGCGAGAAGGACGCGTCGTTGCAGATGGCGCCGACGTCGCCGAAATGATTGGCGAGCCGCTCGAGCTCGGCCATCAGGGCGCGCAGATATGCGGCGCGTGCCGGCACCTCGACGTCGAGCGCCGTCTCGACCGCCCGCGAGAAGGCGAGCGCGTAAGCGACCGTGCTGTCGCCCGAGGCACGGCCGGCGAGGCGCACGGCCTTGTCCAGGCTCGCACCCGCCATCAGCGCCTCGATGCCCTTGTGCACGTAGCCGAGCCGCTGCTCGAGCCGCACCACCGTCTCGCCGTTGGCGGTGAAGCGGAAATGCCCGGGCTCGATGATGCCGGCATGCACCGGGCCGACCGGGATCTGGTGCAGCCCCTCGCCCTCGGCGGGCAGGAACTCGTAGGGCCCGCGCACGGCCGGGGCGGGCCGCCGCTCTCCCAGCGGATGCTCAAGCGTCCAGAACCCCAGGTCGAGCCAGGGGCGCGCGTCCGGCAGCCCGATGGGCTCGAGGCCGTAAAGATCGCGCAAGGCTCGTTCGAGGCGGATCGCCGGCGGATGCAGCGCGCCCACCGAAGGAAACTTTCCCTCCCGGCACTCGATGCTGAGGACGGCGATCTCGCCGGCACCGTCGAGCAGGGCCATGTGCGCGAAGCTGCGCTCGCCCCACAGGCCGAGCAGGGTGGAATCGCCGCGCGCCAGCCGCTCCGCCGCCCGTCGCCAGCCGTCCTCGCCGACGACCACACGCGGTGAGCCGCGATGCGCGTCGATCCTGCGGCCCTCGATGGTCTCGGCGGGCGGCATGCGGCTATCCCAGGAGCCTGGCGACGTTCTGGAACGAGGCGACGAGCGGCGGCGGCATGTAGATGCCGGCGAGCAGCACCAGTCCCAGATGCGCGAACATCGGCACATAGGATGCCTGCGCCTCGCCGCCGGCGCCGCGCGGCTCGCCGAATGCGATGCTGTTGAGCCGCAGGAACAGCGCCGCGAGCCCGACCAAGAGCCCGACGACGAGAATGATGGCGAGCCAGGGGGCGCGGGCGAAGGTCGACGTGACGACGAGAAACTCGCTGGTGAAAATCCCGAGCGGCGGCAGCCCGGCAATGGCGACGACGCCGAGCACCAGGCCCCAGCCGAGCACCGGATTGGTCTCCGTCAGCCCGCCCATGTCGGCGATGCGCTGGGTGCCCTTGACCTGGGCGATATGGCCGACAGCGAAGAAGATCGCGGATTTCGCCAGCGAGTGCATGGTCATGTGCAGAAGACCGGCGAAATTGGCAAGCGCCCCGCCCATCCCGAAGGCAAAGGTGATGATGCCCATGTGCTCGATCGAGGAATAGGCGAACAGGCGCTTGATGTCGCGCCGCCGGTACAGCATGAAGGCGGCGAACACGAGCGACAGGAGCCCCATCGTCACCATGAGCGGGCCGGGCGCCAGCGCTGCGGGGTTGACGGCGAGCAACATCTTGAAGCGCAGCAGCGCGTAGAGCGCTACGTTGAGCAAGAGCCCCGAGAGCACCGCTGAGATCGGCGTCGGCCCCTCCGAATGGGCATCGGGCAGCCAGGCATGCAGCGGCGCCAGCCCGACCTTGGTGCCGTAGCCCAGCAGCAGGAACACGAAGGCGGCGTTGAGCAGCGCCGGATCGAAGTCGGCGGCGCGCGCGACCAGCACCGTCCAGACCATCGCGCTCGGCCCTTCGCCGGTGACCGGCCGCGCCGCCATGTAGACCAGGATAGTCCCGAACAACGCCAGCGCGATGCCGACACTGCCGAGAATGAAATATTTCCAGGCCGCCTCCAGCGACTCGTGGGTCCGGTAGATGCCGACCATCAGCACGGTGGTGAGCGTGGCAAGCTCGATTGCCACCCACATCAGGCCGATATTGTTAGCGACGAGGGCGAGGTTCATCGCCAACATCAGCACCTGGTACATGGCGTGGTAGAAGCGCAGGAAGGTCGGCGTCAGCCGCCCGGTCTCCAGCTCGTGGGCGATGTAGCTCGCGCTGAACACGCTCGTGGTGAAGCCGACGAAGGTGGTGAGCACGATGAACACGTTGTTGAGGTCATCGACGTGGAGATAGGGGCCGGGCTGCGGCCGGCCGAACAGCAGCGACAAGGCGGTGATGAAGGTGGCGAGCGTCGCCAGCACGTTGAGCCGCGCGGTCAGCCGATAGCCCGGCAGCAGCGCGAGCAGCGCCGCCGCCAGCGCCGGAATGAGCAGAATCGCGGTGATCGCGTCGAGCCTCATCCGCGGTCTCCGCGAAAGGCGTCGAGCGCCTGCAGGTCGACGGTGTCGAAGCGCTCGCGGATGCGGAACAGGAAGATGCCGATCACGATGAAGGCGATGAGGATCGAGAACGCGACGCTGATCTCGACCACCAGCGGCATGCCCTTCGCCCCCGCGGCGGCCAGCACCAGCCCGTTCTCCAGCGACATGAATCCGACCACCTGGCCCACCGCATTGCGCCGGGTCACCATCATCAGCAGGCCGAGCAGCACCACCGAGAGCGCAAAGGCGAGATCCTCGCGCGCGAGCGGGTCGGCCTCTGCGGTCACCCGCAGCATCACGACCATGGAGAGGGCGACCAGCCCCATGCCGAGCAGCATCGTGGTGCCGATACCGACGACCTTCTCGATCTCGCGGTGGATGCCGAGCCGCATGATGATGCGATGCAGCGCCACCGGGATGACGATGGCCTTGAACACCAACGCGATCAGCGCGGTGATGAAAAGATGCGGCGCCCCCTGGGCGTAGGCCTGCCAGGCGACCGACAGCGCCAATATCAGCGCATGCACCGCAAAGACGTTGAGCAGCGCGTAGAGGCGGTCCTGATAGAGCTGGAGGAAGCTCACCACCACCAGCGAGCCCGCCAGCATGTGAGCGATGTCGAAGGTCAACGGGCGCATCAGAAGCTCTCCGACACGAACCGCAGAAGCGCAGCCAGCAGGCCGAGCATCAGCGCGGCGCCGAGAAATTCCGGCACCCGGAACACCCGCATCTTGGCGATCGAGGTCTCGAACAGCGCCAGCAGGAAGCCGCCGACCGCGAGCTTGCCGAGAAAGATTGCCATGCCGAGCACGAGAGCTCCGAGCGGCGCACCCGGGGAGGCGATGCCCCAGGGAGCGAACACGCAGGCGATCAGCGAGAGATAGAGCAGGAGCTTGAGCGAGGACGAAAGCTCGATCAGCGCCAGGTGACGGCCCGAATATTCCAGCACCATGGCCTCGTGCACCATGGTCAGCTCGAGGTGAGTCGCCGGGTTGTCGACCGGGATGCGCGCGTTCTCGGCGATCGCCACCATGATCAGGGCAACCAGGGCGAGCCCGAGCGAGACGCGCAGGCCGACCCCGGAAGAGCCCATGAAGCCGGCGATAGTCGACAGCTGGGTCGAGCCGGCGATCAGCGCCAGCGTGAAGACGATCATGATCATCGCCGGCTCGGCGAGCGAGGCGATCATCATCTCGCGGCTCGAGCCGATGCCGCCGAAGCTGGTGCCGACGTCGAGCCCGGCGAGAGCAAGAAAGAAGCGGGCGCTGCCGAGCAGCGCGATGATGGCGATGAGGTCGGCCGACCACGAGAACAGCAGCCCGATGCCGAAGGTGGGCACCAGCGAGGCCGCCACCCAGGTAGCGGCGAAGATCAGATAGGGTGCGACGCGGAAGAGCCACGAGGCGCTCTCCGCCAGCACGACCTCCTTGCGCATCAGCCGCACCAGGTCGCGGTAGGGCTGCAGCAGCGGGGGCCCGCGCCGCCGCAGCATGCGCGCCTTGAGCTTGCGAACGAAGCCGGTGAGCAGCGGTGACAGCAGCAGCACGAGCAGCATCTGCGCGCCCTGCACCACGAGGTCGACGGTCAAGGCCATAGGGCGAGCACCAGGAGCAGGAACACCAGGGCGGCGAAGACCAGGCTGAGGAACTGGCGAATCGTGAGGAATTGCAGGTGATTGAGCCGATCGGCGGCGACCGCGACCGCGGCTGCGACCGGCGCATAGAGCGTCTCCCAGACCGGATCGCGCAGCTCGACGGTCAGGCGCGCGGCGCGCCGGTCGCCGGGTGGAGGCATCTCGCAGCGCTCGCGGGCGCGGAAGACGACGCTGCCGAACACGCGGCGGATCGGCTGGGCGAAGCTCGATGCGGTGTATTGGGTCAGCGGGCTCGCGTCGGGATAGCCGCAGTCCCAGGCGGGAGCGCGGCGCAGCCTGTCGGATGCGAGGCGATGAATGGCAAACGCCGCGAGCGTGCCGGAGATCAGCATGAAGAGGAAGACGAGCAGACCGTTGTAGGAGCTGCGGCCGGCGGCGATCGGCACGATCGAAAGCCATTCGATGCCGGCCTGCGCCGGCATGCGGTCGCCGAGCAGGGCGACAACCACGGGAGCCATTGCATCGATGAAGAGGCCGGGCAGGATTCCGATCGCGAAGCAGGACGCCACGAGCACGAACATTGCTGCGAGCGAGCAGCGGTCGGTTTCCTGCGCGGCTGCCGCCGCCGGCGTCCGCGGACGCCCGAGAAAGGTGACGCCGTAAGCCTTGACGAAACAGGCCGCGGCGAGCGCGGCCGAGAGCGCCAGCAGCGCGCCCACCGCCGGCACCAGCAGCTTCAGTCCCCATGACGGCAGCTGCGGGCTGAGCAGGATCGCCTGCAGCAGCAGCCATTCCGACACGAATCCATTGAGCGGAGGCAATGCCGAGATCGCGGCGCAGCCGACGAGAAAGGCGAAGGCGGTCTGCGGCATGCGGCGGATGAGTCCGCCGAGATGCTCCATATCGCGCTCGCCGGTTGCGGTGAGCACGGCGCCGGCGCCGAAGAACAGCAGGCTCTTGAACAGCGAATGGTTGAGCACGTGCAGGAGCGCAGCGGTGAAGGCGAGCGCCGCCGCCCAGGCGAGCCCATGCGCCTTGAACGCGAGCGCGAGGCCGAGCCCCATGTAGATGATGCCGATGTTCTCGACGGTGTGATAGGCGAGCAGGCGCTTGAGGTCGTGCTGCATGAGCGCGTAGAGCACGCCCATCACGCAGGTGATGCCGGCGAGCGCCAGCACGACCGCACTCCACCACCAGGCCGGCTCGCCGACGAGATCGAAGACGATCCGCACGAACCCGTAGACGGCGACCTTGGTCATGACGCCGCTCATCAGGGCCGAGACATGGCTCGGCGCCGCCGGGTGTGCGAGCGGAAGCCAGACGTGCAGGGGGACGAGCCCGGCCTTGGAGCCGGCGCCGACCAGCGCGAGGCAGAGCACCAGCGCAGCGATGCCGGGGGAGGGATGCGCGGCGCGAATTTCGGCGAATGCATAGCCGCCGTCGGGACCGGCCAGCAACCCGAAGCCGAGCAGCAGCGCGAGCGTGCCGAGGCTCGCCATCACGAGGTAGATGTACCCGGCTCGCGCATTGTCGGGCACGCGGTGATGCGCCATCACCAGCGCCCAGGAGGAAAGCGACATGAATTCCCAGGCAAGGAGGAAGCCGAAAGCGTCGTCGGCGAGCACCACCAGGTGCATGCCGGCGAGGAAGGCGGGATAGAACGGCAGCACCCGCATCGGGCTCGGCTCGTGCCGCCCATAGCCCAGCGCGAACAGGCTCGCGGCTGCGCCGCCGAGATCGACGACGGCGAGAAAGAACGCGCCGAGGGCGTCGAGCCGAAAGTGCGCCCCGAGCCAGGGCAGCCCCAGAGGCAGGCCGAGAGCGGCGGGCGCCGCCGCACCGAGCAATTGCGCCAGGGCAGCGGCGAGGGAGATGAGCGAAGCGCCGAGACACGCCGCATAGACCGTGCTGCTGCCGGCCGCTGCCCGTCCGATCACGGCGGCAACCGGCGCCAGGAAAAGCAACCCTGCGGCGCAGAGGAGCGGGATGGTCACCGTCATGCAGCGGGGCCCTTGAGCCGCACCCCGCGACCGCCGCCGGTGCTCGTGGCATTGGCGGAAATCAACTCGATCCCGGCTGCGTCGAGCGCCGCCACGAGCTTCATGAGCGAATCGACGTGGCCGCGGATCACCCCGTCGCTCGCCTCCATGCGCTGAATGGTGGGCAGCGACAGCCCGCACAGCTCCGCCAGCCGGCGCTGGTCGATCCCGAGAAACGCCCGCGCCGCCCGCAGCTGACCGCCCGATATCATGCTGAGAGCATCAGAATTGGTGGGATAAACATCTATTTTGGCGGATACAACATCCAAACGGATATTTCAATATACGGGCGCAGGCAGCCCGTAGGATGGGTGGAGCGCGCGCCAAAGGCGCGCGCGATACCCATCGCGCGTCATGATGGGTATCGCCCGCTGCGCGGGCTCCACCCATCCTACGGCTACTACGGCTACGGTTACGGCTCGCGAGCGGTCGGCGTCTCCCTACACCCCGCCGCCCGGGGCAAAGCAGCGGATTCTGATCTCGCCGTTCTGCCAATAGGTCCACACCACCGGTCGGCCGACCCTGTTCGGACCCTTGATCACCACCTCGTCGGGGGAGGCAAGCTCGCCGGCGCAGGAAGGCCGGGTCAATGTGGGCTCGAGGCGACCGGAACCTCGCCCAGCTCGCGATAGATGCCGAGCGCCTTGTCGTGCAGGGCCTGGGCCTTGTGCAGATCGCCGGCGAACAAGCGGGCCGAGGCAAGCGCGCTCAGGCAGCGCGCCAGGCTCTTGCCGATACCGGGTGCGGCGAGCAGCGCATGCGCCTGCTGCAGCAGCCGCTCGGCCTCCTCCACGCTGTCGGGCAGCAGGCGCGCCGTTCCGGCGCGCAGCAAGGCGCGGCCTTCGTGCAGGCTGTCCCCGACCTCGTGGTAGAGCCCGGCGGCGCGGATCGCCTCGTCGAAATCGGCGGGATCGTCGAGCTCGCGCACGTCGCCGGCTTGCCAGGACAGGAGTCGCGCCATGACCTGCGGCGGGGTTGTCCGGCCGGTCCTTGCCAGCGCTGCATCCACCCAGCGCCGATGCTCGAGCATGAGCCCGAGCTCGGCCCAGAGCGGGTGGCTCTGCCCGACCAGGTCGAGACCGATCGCGGCGTCGCCCCCCGGGCCGAAGGCCCATTCGAGAGCGCCGCGGAGATTGTCGACATCGGCGGCGTAGAGTGCCGTCCATTGCGCAGTGGGGGTGGTCTCCCACTCCGTCGAGGCCTGGCGGAGCCGCGCCGCAAAGTGCTCCGCGTGACGGCGGCGCATCGCGCCGGGGTCGGGGAGCTTCTCCAACGCGTAATGCCGGGTCGATTCCAAGAGGCGATAGCGAGCTTCGCTGTCGCCGAGATCGGCATGCACCAGCGATTTCTCCACGAGCGACAGCAGGAGATCGCCGATCCGCTCTTCCGGGAGGTCCTCGCTCGCAACCACTGCGGTGATCGAACCCAGTGTCGTGCTGCCCAGAAACACCGCGAGCCGTGCGAGCAGCACCTTCTCGGCCTGTGCAAGGAGGCCGTAGCTCCAGTCGATCATCGCATGCAGCGTCTGCTGGCGCGGCAGGGCGGTGCGGCTTCCGCCGGTCAGGAGCCGAAACCGTTCGTCGAGCCCGCGCGCGAGCTGCGGCAGCGGCAATACCTTGAGCCGCGGCACCGCGAGCTCTATCGCCAGCGGGATCCCGTCGAGCCGCTGGCAGATCGAAGCGACGATTGCCGCGTTGTCGTCGGTCAGCCGAAATCCCTCGCCGAGCGCGCCTGCCCGCTCGGCAAACAGCACAACCGCCGCGAACCGGCTGGCGCGTGCGGCGGTGAGCGCCGCATCCGCCTCCGG
Organism: Xanthobacteraceae bacterium; assembly: GCA_036406655.1. GTDB lineage: Bacteria > Pseudomonadota > Alphaproteobacteria > Rhizobiales > Xanthobacteraceae > VAZQ01. The sequence continues at coordinate 27,634 of DASXAP010000103.1, forward strand.
CACCGGGAGGGAGGGAACGCGGATCACGCTTTCCCCGGCAATGGCCAGCCGCTCGCGGCTCGAGGCCAGGATGGCGATCCGCGGGCAGTTGCGGATCAGCTTCTCGACCACGTGCGCCGCTTCGGCGATGACGTGCTCGCAGTTGTCGACGATCAGCAGCAGCTGCCTGCTCTTGAGCGCAGCAACCAGGCTCTCGAGCGCCGCGGCTTCACCGCTCATGTTGACGGCGAGGACCTCGGCGATGATCGCGGTCACCAGCTGCGGGTCGTCGAGCGGCGCAAGCTCCGCCATCCATACCCCGTCGGGATAGCGATCGAGCAGGGCGGCGCCGGCTTCGATCGCGAGCCGTGTCTTGCCGACGCCGCCCGAGCCGGTCAGCGTCACCAGCCGCTGCGAGGCAAGCCGCGCCTTGATCTCGACCAGATCGGCTTCGCGACCGATCAGGCTTGTCGCTTGCTGCGGCAGGTTATTGCCGGCGCGCGTCGGGGCGGGGCTCGCGGCAGGTGCGGTCGTCGCTCCGGAGGGAGCCGAAGCGGCCGGCTCCGCCGCTTCGCATTGGACCGGTGCGACGAAGCGGTAGCCGCGGCCGGCCACCGTCACGAGGTAGCGCTCGCCGTCGGCGGCGGAGCTCAGCACCTTGCGCAGCGCGGAAACGTGGACCTGGATGTTGTTCTCCTCAACCACGATGCCGGGCCAGACCTCGGCCATGAGCTCGTCCTTGGTGACCAGCTCGCCGCGCCGGCTCACCAGTGCCACCAGGATGTCGAAGGCGCGCTGCCCGATCGAGACCGGCACCCCGTGCGCCAGCAGCTCGCGCCGGGCGACCCGCAGCCGGAACGGACCGAATGCGTAAGCTTGCGTCACCGTTTCACCTGATCGGGTGGTGGGCGCCGGCTTGCGGCTCGGCAAACCGCAGGGTGAGGCGATTGCGCCCGTCTCGCCGCTCGTAGCGCATGTCGTCGGCGAAGCTGCGCATCAGACGGATCCCCACGTCGCCGATACGGGCCTCCTCGAGCGAGGTGGCAATCGGCGGAGGCCGCACTCGCGTCGGATCGAACTGCCGACCATTGTCCTCGACCACGGCGATCAGGTTGCCATCGGTGCGCTCGACCTCGACGGCAATCTCCAGCGGATCGCTCCTGGGGCCACCATACATGATGACGTTGGCGACCGCCTCCTCGAGGCACAGCTGCACGGCAAAGGACACGTCGGACGACACCACGCCCTCGTCCGACCAGCCTTGAATCCAGCCCGCCAGCCGCTCGAGCTCGGCGAGGTCGTTGCGCAGCACCAGGCGCTTCGTGCGCAAGCTCGCCACCTCGATCAGCTCGAGGCGAGGGCCGCGGTGGCGGCCGCCTCCGTGTCGAAGAGCGGGATCAGGGTGTCGGTCCCCGCGGTCTTGAGCACCTTGGCGACGTTGCTCTCGGGGCAGAGCAGGACCAGCTTGCCGCTCTTCCCTTTGGCGATCTTGGCGCCGACCAGCAGCACTCGGATGCCGTAGGACGCGAGAAAGCTCACCGCCGAAAGATCGACGAGTATCCTCTGCTTCTCGGTGACGATCTTGTTGAACGGCAGCTCGATCAGGACCGCTCCGGTCGTGTCGAACCGGCCACGCAGAACGACCTTGCTGATTCCGCCTGCTAGGTCCTCGACCGCCATGTCCATGCGAGCACCTGTCCAGCACCCCGCCGCATCCGCCACCGCCGTCATAGACGGATTTGCGTCGGGGTGGAATTCCGGTTCCGCCTCAGAAAGCTGCAGAGCGATTCATCTCTCGCAACATGACGGTTGCGGCGGTCGCTGCCCGGCCGCGGGGCAAATCTTGCTGCCGGAGCGCGGCGGGTGCAACCGGCCGGCGCGCCGGTGCCGCAGCCGCCGGATGCCGCCGGTCGTCGTCAATGCGGGCGACGGGCGGGCAAAATCGCTCGGCGCGGCACGCCGGGCCGCCGTTGCCGCAGGCGATCCCCCTGCCGGCCGCCGGCAAGGCTGCTGCGCAGGGGCGGGTGCGGCCGAGGCGAAGCGGAAGACGCCGTCAGCCGGCACCCCGGTCCCGCGCGAGCCGAGCCGATCCGTGCTAGGATGCCTCGACCGGCCGAAAGCAGAGCGATCCGTGGCAGACAACCAAGCGGCGGGGGAGGGGCCCCGCATCCTCGTCGTCGACGACAACGACGACAATCGTTACACGCTGACGCTCTATCTCGAGCTCGAAGGCTACACCAATGTGAGCATCGCCCACGATGGCGAGGAGGCCATCGCCAGTCTGCAGAGCTCCCCCTTCGATGTCGTGCTGCTCGACGTGATGATGCCGAAAGTCGACGGCTATCAGGTGCTGATCTGGCTGAAGGATCAGGCGCGACTGCGCGACCTGCCGGTGATCATGATCTCGGCTCTCAACGAGATGAACAGCGTGGTTCGGTGCATCGAGCTTGGCGCCGTCGATTATCTGAGCAAGCCGTTCAATCCGGTGCTGCTGAAGGCGCGGCTCGGCGCCACCCTCGAGAAGAAGCGGCTGCGCGACCAGGTCGACGCGCACCTCGCTCGCCTCGAGGAGGAGCTGGAAGCCGCGCGCAAGCTGCAGATGAGCATGGTCCCGCAGTCGTTTCCCGCCGCGAACGCCGACTGCCCCGTCGACCTCCACGCCAGCATGGAGCCGGCGCGCGAGGTGGGCGGCGACCTTTATGATTTCTTCTCGATCGAGGACGGCACATTGTGCTTCCTGGTCGGCGACGTCTCCGGCAAGGGAATGCCGGCGGCCTTGTTCATGGCCCGCACCAAGAGCCTGATCCGCATCACGACCGAGCTGATGCGGCTCGATTCCGGGCCGGCGAAGCCCGCCGACATCATCGCCAGGGTCAACCGGGAGCTCTGCCAGGACAACAGCGACCTGATGTTCGTGACGCTGTTCTTCGCGATGCTGACGCCCGCGACCGGCGCCCTCGAATATTGCAATGCCGGCCACAACGAGCCGTATCGGCTCGATGGCGCCGCAGTCGCGCCGATCTCGGGTGCCAAGGGAATTATCCTCGGCGTGCGTCCTGATGCGGTCTATGCCACCGGACAGCTGTCGCTCGCGCCCGGCGAGGGGGTCTACCTCTATACCGACGGCGTGACGGAGGCGAACAATGCCGCGGGCGAGCTGTTCTCGGAAAAGCGGCTGGAGGACGTGCTGCGCGCGGAGGTCGGCGCCTCGAGCGCCGCGGTCGTGAAATCCGTGACCGAGGCGGTGCGTGGCTTTGTCGGCAACGCGCTCCCCTCCGACGACATCACGATGCTGGCCGTCCGCCGCCTCGATGCGGCCGCCCTTTGAGCGATAAGCCCTTTATTTACCTCTGATATTTACCTCTGACCCGCGAGGGTGGGGCGGGGATTCAGGACGATTCAGAACGATTCAGGCTGCTTCCAAGGACGTCGCCTCGATTGTCGGGCAGACTCGCCGTGGCGCCATTGTGCCCTCGATCCGGACCCTGAAAGGTCGGCGAGGCTGGCGAGCCGGGATCGCGCCTCCTCTGCGATGCCCGGTTCAGCCGGCGCCGGAAAGGTTCGAGAGGAAGTGGCACGAGAGCTGAAAATGTCCTGCCGCCCGCAGCCGGCGGGACGGGAGGCGAGCGGTGCCGGCGCGAGGCGGCGCGACTTTCTGGGCCTGTTGGGCAGCGCCGCGGCGGCATTGCTGTGCGTGCCGGCCTGGGCGGCAACCGAGCCAAGCAGCCGAGTTCGCCGGGTCGGCGTCTTGCTCCCGACGTCGGCAGACGAGCCGCAGGCGCAGGCCAACTTCAACGCCTTCACCAGGACCCTCGAAGAGCTCGGCTGGAAGGACAACGTTCGCTTCGAGCTTCGCTGGGGAGCGGGGCAAAGCGCATCCGTCAAGGGCGCGGCCAGGGAATTGGTCGGGCTCGCGCCCGAGGTGATCCTGGTCGGCGGCGGCGGGCCGACGGCGGCGGTCCGCGACGCGACCGGCACCATACCGGTCGTTTTCGTCGGGTTCACGAACCCTGTGGCGGCGGGCCTCGTCGAAACCCTGGCGCGGCCCGGCCGCAACATGACCGGGTTCACCAGCCTGGAATTCTCCGTCGGGGGCAAGTGGCTGGAGATTCTCAAGGCTGTCGCCCCGCAGCTCAACCGGGTCGGGGCAATTTTCAATCCGGAGACGGCTCCGCACGGGGCGGAATTCCTGCGGTTGAGCGCCGCGGTGGCGAGCGCGCTCGCCATCGAGCTCACTCCCGTGCCGATCGGCGACGAAGCCGGCATCAGGAGCACGATCGGCGCGCTCGGCGGTGCGCGCGGGGGCGGCCTGATGGTGCTGCCCGACCCCTTCAACAGCATGCACAAGCGGCTCATCGTGGAGCTGGCGCAGGAGCACCGGCTGCCGGCGATCTATCCCGGCCGGTCCTACGCGGCGGCGGGGGGATTGCTTTCCTACGGGGTTGAACTGGCCTATTTGTATCGGCAGGCTGCGGCCTATGTGGACCGCATCCTGCGGGGCGCGCGTCCCGGCGAGCTGCCGGTGCAGGCGCCGAGCAAGTTCGAGCTGGTGGTCAACCTCCGTGCGGCCGAGTCGGCCGGCGTGGAAATTCCCACCACCCTGCTTGCGACCGCCGACGAGGTGATCGAATGAGGGGGGAACCGGTCCGGGCGCAGGACACGACCTGGCCCGGGCGGCGGCAGTGGCGGGAATGAGGATTCGCCGGCTCTTCAAGCGCACGAGCCCGAGCCCTGCGGCGGCGCCGGCTTCCGACGCAGCGCCGCCGGCCGCGCCCGCGGTTCCGCTGGCGAAAACCCGCAGCCGATTGTTCGGCAAGTACGTCGCCTTGTTCGTGGCGGTGGTGGCTGTGGCGCTGCTCTCGAACGGAATGTTCGAGGTCTTCTTCTATTATCAGGAGCACAAGGCGGCGCTGATCCGCATCCAGCGCGAGCAGGCGGAAGCCGCCGCCGCCAAGATCGGCCAGTTCATCAGGGAGATCGAGAGCCAGCTCGGTTGGACGACGCAGTTGCCCTGGTCGGCGGGCTCCATCGAGCAGCGCCGGTTCGACGCGCTGCGGCTGCTGCGGCAGGTGCCGGCGATCACCGAGCTGGCGCAACTCGACGCCACCGGCAAGGAACGGCTGCGGGTCTCGCGGCTGGCCATGGATGTGGTCGCCAGCGGCGGCGACTTTTCCAAGGATCCACGATTTACCGAAGCGGCGGCGCACAAGGTCTATTACGGACCGGTCTATTTCCGACGCGAGTCCGAGCCCTACATGACGCTGGCCATCGCCGGGACCCGGCGCGACGCCGGCGTGAGCGTCGCCGAGGTCAATCTCAAGCTGATCTGGGACGTGGTCTCGCAGATCAAGGTCGGCGAGCGCGGCCATGCCTATGTGGTGGACGCGCAGGGACGCCTGATCGCCCATCCCGACATCAGCCTGGTGCTCCGCAATACCGACATGTCGAAGCTGGCGCAGGTGCAGGGCGCGCGCGGCGGCGCGAGCGAGCTGATGCAGGAGGGAGACGACATCGAAGGGCACAAGGTGCTCACCGCCTACGCGCCGGTGACGCCGCTCGGCTGGCTCGTGTTCGTCGAGCTTCCGCAGGCCGAAGCCTATGCGCCGCTCAACGCCGCGCTGCAGCGACTCGCATTCGTGCTCTTGGGCGCGCTGTGCTTTGCGGTGCTCGCCGGCATGTTCCTGGCCAGCCGGCTGGTCGGGCCCATTCGGGCCCTGCGCGCGGGGGCCGCGCGCATCGGCAGCGGCGACCTTTCCCAGCAGATCCGGATCAGGACCGGCGACGAGCTCGAGGCGCTGGCCAACCAGTTCAACGACATGGCCGGCCGGCTGAAGGAGTCCTATGCCGGCCTCGAGCAGAAGGTCGAGGAGCGCACCCGCGAGGTGCAAGCGCGCAGCCGCGAGCTTGCGCAATCGGTCGAGGAGATGCGGGCGCTCGGCGAGGTGACGCAGGCGGTCAACTCCACGCTCGACCTTGCGACCGTGCTGTCCACCATCGTCGCCAAGGCGGTGCAGCTTTCCGGCACCGAAGCAGGCTCGATCTACGTCACCGATCCGGAAACGCGGGAATTCCACCAGCGGGCGACGCACGGCATGAGCGATGAGCTCATCGCCGAGCTCAACGAGCAGGGCGTGGGTCTCAACGAGAACACGATTGCCGTGGCGGCGCAAACGCGGGCGCCGGTGCAGATCGCCGATCTCGAGCAGCAGCATCCGCTCTCGCCGCTGATGCGGATCCTGCTGCGCGCCGGCTATCGGGGGCTGCTGGTCGTGCCGCTGCTCGGTCCCGACGGTCTCATCGGCATGCTGGTGGTGCGGCGAAAGGAACCGGGCGAATTTCCCAAGCACACGGTCGATCTGCTGCAGACCTTCGCGGCCCAGTCCGTGCTGGCGATCCAGAACGCCAACCTGTTCGCCGAGGTGGAGGAGAAGGGGCGGCAGCTCGAGCTGGCGAGCCAGCACAAGTCGCAGTTCCTCGCCAACATGATCCACGAGCTGCGCACGCCGCTCAACGCGATCATCGGCTTGACCGAGATGATGGTGACCAATGCGGCGCGTTTCGGCACCGACAAGGCGGCCGAGCCGCTGCGGCGCGTGCATCGGGCCGGCACCCACCTGCTCGGGCTGATCAATCAGGTGCTCGACCTCTCCAAGATCGAGGCCGGCAAGCTCGAGCTCAGCCCCGAAGCGGTGACGCTTGCTCCCCTCGTCGACGAGGTGGTCGGCACCGCGCGCCAGCTCGCCGACCAGAACAAGAATCGGCTGGTCGTGGAGTGCGAGGAGAACCTCGCGCCGGTCAGCGTCGATCCGATGCGGCTGCGCCAGATCCTGCTGAATCTCCTGAGCAATGCCTGCAAGTTCACCAAGCAGGGAGAGGTGGCGCTGCGGGTGCGCAAGGTGGTCAACGGCGGCAGCTGGATCGAGCTTTCCGTCGCCGACACCGGCATCGGCATGACCCCCGAGCAGCAGGGCAAGCTCTTCGAGGAGTTCACCCAGGCCGATTCATCGACCGCCCGCCGTTACGGCGGCACCGGGCTGGGCCTGGCCATCACCCGCAAGCTCGCGCGCATGATGGGTGGTGACGTCACCGTCACCAGCGAGCCGGGCAAGGGATCGGTGTTCACCGTCCGCCTGCCGGCGAGCGCCGAGCCAGCGGCCGGCCGGCAAGCCAGTGCCGGCAGCGCGCCGAGATCGGATTGCGTGCTCGTCATCGATGACGATGCGACCGCCCGCGAGCTCATCGCCGATCAGCTCAAGACCGAGGGAATTCCGGTGGTGACCGCGGCGGGCGGGGTGGAGGGCCTGCGGCAGGCCAAGCTGCTGCGACCGGCGGCGATCACCCTCGACGTGATGATGCCGGATCTCGACGGCTGGTCCGTGCTCGCAGCATTGCGGCAGGACCCGGACGTCGCCGAGATTCCGGTGATCATGGTGACCATCGTCGACGAGCATCGCCGCGGCATAGCGCTCGGCGCCGCGGGATATCTGAGCAAGCCGATCGACCGGGAGCGGCTGCACCGGATGGTCGCCCGCTTTCGGGTCGCGGCACGACCTACCCGCCTGCTGCTGGTGGAAGACGATTCCGATCAGCGTGCACGCGCCCGCGGCTGGCTCAACGGCCAGCAATGGAGCGTGCAGGAGGCGGCAAACGGGCGGGAGGCGCTCGAGCGTCTGCGGGGTGAAAGGCCCGACCTCATCCTGCTCGATCTGATGATGCCGGAGATGGACGGCTTCCAGGTGGTTGCCGCGCTGCAGCAGGAGCCGCTCTGGCGTGACATCCCGGTCATCGTCATCACCGCGCGCGATCTCGACGCCAAGGATCGGGAGCGGCTGAACTCCGGGGTGCATTCGGTTCTGGTCAAGGAGACCTTCCGGCCGGCCGATCTGGTGGCGCGCATCCGTCAGCTCGTTGCTCGCACGCCGTCGCTCGAAGTCGGACTGGAAGCAGCCTCGTGATCAAGCTCCTCTACGTCGAAGACAACGACGACAACGTCTACATGCTGAAGATGCGGCTCGAGCTGCTCGGCGACATCGAGGTTCTCACCGCCGAGAACGGCGAGAAGGGGTGCGAGGCGGCGGAGAACGAGCACCCGGACATCATCCTGATGGATCTCGAGATGCCGGTGGTGGACGGCTGGGAAGCCACCCAGCGGCTCAAGAAGAATCCGCAGACCCGCGACATTCCCATCATTGCGCTCTCGGCCCACGCCTTGGCCGGCTCGCGCGAGAAGGCGCTCGCGGCCGGCTGCGACGAGTTCGACACCAAGCCGATCGAGTTCGACCGGCTGGTCGCGACCGTGCGGCGCGTGCTCGCCAGGCGCAAGTAGCGGCTGATGCCATGCCGGAGCCCAATCTCCTCGGCGGGTCGGAGCGCGACCGAGAGCAGATCCTCGAGCTGCACGCCGACTACCTGGAGGCCAATGCCGGCTTCGACCGGCAGAAGCTCGATCCGATCTGGAGCAAGGCGCCGGAGGCGGTCTTCTTCAATCTCAACGGCCATACCTATCGCGGGCGCGATCACTGGTTCCGGCTGTGGGAGTTCTACGGCCGGAACGTCCGCTCGAGCTATTGGACGCCGTTCGATATCGGCGGCGTGATATCGACCGAGCTCGCCGTCCTCTGGTGTCATCGCCGGACCAGCCGCGAGTGGATCGGAAGCGCACCGCCGCCGCAGGATATCCACTATGCCGGGGACGAGTTCATAACCCGCTCGACCATGGTGTTCCGCAAGGAAGCCGGCGAGTGGCGGGTCGTGCACGCGCATTTCTCCCAGGCAAGCGCCGGTGAGCGGCCGGGCGGCGTGTGACGCGGCTTGCGGCAGGCACGACGGAAGCGGATCTGCCGAGACTGAGCGTGCGGCTGCACGGCGGCATCGAGCCGGGCCGTTGCGTCGAGCTCGCCCAGGCCGCCGATGCCTTGGGCTTCGCGTGCGTGTGGTTCGCCGAAAACCCGTTCAATCGCGGCGTGCTGCCGGCGGCGGCCGCCTGCGCCGCGGCTACTCGAAGGGTCGAAATCGGGATCGGGGTTTTCAATCCGTACAACCGGCATCCCACCCTGATTGCCATGGAAATCGGCGCTCTCGACGAATTGAGCCGAGGGCGGGCGCGATTGGGAATCGGGTCGGGAATAGCCTCGGCGACCGAGCGCATGGGCCTGCGCCCCGAGCGGCCGCTCGCGGCGCTGCGCGACGCGGTCACCATCGTGCGCGCGATGCTCGCCGGGGAGGAGGTGACCTATGTCGGTCGGGTGTTCTCGGCGAGGGCGGCGAGACTCGAATACCGGGTCCGGCGCCCGGACCTGCCGCTCCTCCTTGCCGCGCGCGGCGAGCAGGCGCTCGCGCTCGCCGGAAAGATCGCCGACGGGCTGATCATATCGAACATGTGTCCGCCGGAATTCACGGCGCACGCAGTCGAGCGAGCGGGGGATGGGGCCCGTGCCGCCGGTCGCGCGCCGCCCGCCGAGATCGTGCAGTACCTGCCCTGCGTGGTGCGCGCCGATCGCGCGGAGGCTCTCGGCATTGCCAGGCAGGCGGTCGGCGAGATGCTCGTCGGCTTCTGGTCGCTCGCACAGCGCGTGCCGGCGGCGAAAGCGGCGCTGCTGCGAGCTCCACGGCTGAGCGAGGCCGATCTTGCCGCGGCGGTCGAGCGCCTGCGCGCCGGGGCGAGCGCCGGCGAGGCGCTCGACGAGCGCTTCGTCTCCGCCTTTGCGATCGCCGGGACCGCGCAGGAGTGCCTGGCCCAGGCGCGACGCTATGCCAGCGCCGGAGCGAGCGAGCTTGCACTCACTTTCGTCGGAGCACAGCCGCTGGCCGACATGCAATCTCTGGCGCTGGCGTTCGCATCGTGAGCGGCGCAGCGACCGCCCTCTCTTCAGGCCGATGGCTCGCGGGATCATCCCTCCCTGCCCGCGCGCGTGCGTTTGCACCAGCAGTTCGCCTTTGCAGGGTGGCCCGGGACGGGCGCGGATGCCCGCGATCGACCGGCCGCCCTGAAGTTGCGCGAGCCTCACTTGAGCTGATCGGCGACCTTGTCCAGCGCGGCCTTGACGCAAGCTTCGTCCTTCTCGCCGCCGGGAGCCCCGGAAACCCCCAGGGCGCCGATCACCTCCTCGCCCACCTTGATCGGCAGCGCGCCGCGCCCGGTGGTGAAACCGGTGAGATACTGCGCGCCCATCTGCGGGTTCTTCCTCAGCCGCTCTTCCATGTCGCCCGAGGGAATGCGGAACGTGCGCGCGGTAAAGGCTTTCTTGAAGCTGTTCTCCATCGTGTGCGGAGGAGAGCCGTCGCCCCGGATTTGCACCAGCACCTCGCCGTTGCGCCCGACCACCGTGGCCGATACGCGGTAGCCCTGGCTCGTGCAGGTCTCGATCGCCGCCTGCGCGGCCGTGAGCGCGATGTGCATGGACAGGTCCTTGCGGGCAAGGAGCTGCGCATTGCCCGGGCTCGCAAGGGCGCAGGCAAGGCCGATGCCGGCCAGACGATAGAACGCTTGCAACATGGTCCCTCCTCGGTTTTGCCGACCGAGCGCCGGGCCGCCGATCGCGCCCGCAGCCTAGCCGATCTCGCTTGCGTCTGTAGAGCATGATGGTGCCGATCGCGTTTCCTGTCCACGCCGTCGATGTGCTATCTGCGGAGAGCAACGGAGCGGGAAACGGTCCCAGTGATCGGGGTCGGCATCATCGGCTGCAATTACGGGCGCAACGTCCTCATTCCCGCGTTCCGCACCGATCCCCGCTGTGAGGTGGTCGCGCTGGCGGGGACCGATGCCGCCCGCACGGCCGAGCTTGCGCGAGCCGCCGACGTCGCGCGCGGCTTCGGCGACTGGCGGGCGCTGGTCGAGGACCCGGCCGTCCACGCGGTCGCCGTTGCCGTGCCGCCCGATCGCCAGCCGGAAATGGCGTGCTGCGCGCTCGCGCTGGGCAAGGCGGTGTTCCTCGAGAAACCGCTCGCCGCCGATCTCGCAGCGGCGCAGACCCTGCTCGATTTGGCGCGCAGGAACGCACAGCCAGGGATGATCGACTTCAACTTTCCCGAGCTGCCGGCCTGGCGACGGGCCAAGTCGGCGCTGGAGCAGGGCGAGCTCGGACGATTGCGCCACGTGGTGGTCACCTGGAACGTGGAGAGCCAGGCGACCCGCGCGCGCCTGGACAGCTGGAAGACGTGCGCCGAGGGGGGCGGCGGACTGCTCGGCAACTTCGTCGCCCATTGCTTTCACTATCTGGAATGGTTCTGCGGCCCGATCACCGGCCTCTCGGCGCGTATTTCCCGGCTGCCCGACCGCGACGCGGAGATGAACGTGGTGCTGGCGCTCGATTTCGCGTCGGGCGCCGCGGGCGGCCTGCAGATGAGCTGCGCCTCGTTCCTGGGATCCGGTCACCGCCTCGAGCTCTACGGCGAGGACGGCACGCTCGTTCTCGCCAATCCGACCGGCGATTACTTTCGCGGCTTCGAGCTCATGCAGGGCAGGCGCGCGGACGGCGCGTTGCGGCCGGTGGCGGTCGAGGATGGCGGCCCCGATCCGTTCCCGGATTCACGGGTGCGTCCGGTGGCGCGGCTGGTCGGCCGGTTCCTGGATGCATGCCAGGGCGGTGGGGCGCCGGCGCCGGGCTTCGCCGAGGGATTTCGCGTCCAGTGTCTCATTGATGCCGCCCGCCGCGCGCATGCGAGCGGGTGCCGGATCGATGTTGCGCCGGCAGCCGGGCCGGGGCAGGCATGAGCGCGGCGCGCGTTCTGGTGACGGGCGGCTCGGGCTTCATCGGCTCGGCCCTGGTCAAGGCGCTGCTGCAGCGGGGCGCGGCGGTGCGCGTGCTCGACGACAACTCGCGCGGAGCGCGGCGCCGCCTGCGCGAGGTGGAGGATGACATCGAATTCGTCACCGGCGACGTCCGCGATCCGGCGGCGGTGGACGCGGCCGTGCGCGGGACCGACGAGGTGCATCATCTCGCCTTCGTCAATGGAACGGCGAGCTTTTATCGCGCCCCCGATCTCGTGCTCGATGTCGGCGTCAAGGGCATCGTCAATGTGATCGATGCCTGCCGGCGCCACGGCGTGGGCCGGCTGGTGCTGGCGTCGAGCTCGGAGGTCTACCAGTCCCCACCGCGCGTGCCGACCGACGAGAGAGTGCCGCTCGTGCTTTCCGATCCGCACAATCCGCGGCTCTCGTACGCCGCCGGCAAGATCATCAGCGAGGTCATGGCCATCAATCACGGGCGCCAGCATTTCGAGCGGGTGCTGATCTTCCGGCCGCACAACGTCTACGGGCCGGACATGGGGTTCGACCACGTCATCCCCGAGCTCGCGGTGCGCCTGAAGCGGGCCCTGGCGGCGCAGAGGGGCGGCGCGCTCGCATTCCCCATCCAGGGCAGCGGCCTCGAGACGCGCAGCTTCTGCCATATCGAGGACCTGGTGCAGGGAGTCATGGTCATGCTCGACAAGGGCGAGCACCTCGGCATCTACCACATTGGCACGCCGGAAGAGGTCGCCATCGGCGAGCTTGCTCGCCGCATGGCGGCGATCGCCGGCTGCGAGATCACGCTCCTGCCTTCTGCGCTGCCTGCCGGCAGCACGCTGCGGCGCTGCCCGGATATCTCGAAGCTGTCCGCGCTCGGTTACCGTCCGGCCGTGCCGCTCGATCAGGGGCTGCCCGCCGTGCTGCACTGGTGCTGGGAGCACGAGAGCATGGCTCCGGCGGCTTGAGCGGAAGCGGCTGCACAAGGAGGATCGCTTGCTCCCCGCCAAGGTTGCGCGTGCCGCGGGCACCGGGGCGAGCGTCCCGGTGGAATGCTGCCAGATCTGCGGGCATGCTCCGCTGAATCCTGCGCTCTCGCTCGGCTACATGCCCCCGGTCAACCAGATGCTGCCGATCGGGGCCGTGCCGCGGCAGCAACCGTGGTTTCCGACCGATCTGCTCCACTGCCGCAGCTGCGATCTGCTCCAGCTCGGGCTCGTGGTGGATCCCGCCATCATCTTTCCGCCGGACTACCCTTACACCAGCGGAACCACCAAGCTGCTGCGCGACAACTTTGCCGACCTCTACGGCGAGGCTGCGGCCATGCTGCGGCTCGAGGGAGGCGACCTCGTCATCGACATCGGCTCGAACGACGGCACTCTCCTGGGCAACTTCCAGAACGGCGGCCACCGCGTGCTCGGGATCGAGCCCACCGAGGTCGGCAGGATCGCCGCCGGCCGCGGCATTCCGACACTCGCGCGCTATTTCACGCCGGCGGTTGCGGCCGAGGTGCGGCGGGCGCAGGGGCCGGCGCGGCTGGTGACGGCCGCCAACTGCTTTGCCCATATCGAGGATGTTCACGCGATAGTCGAGGGGATCATCGAGCTGCTCGGGCCCGACGGCGTCTTCGTCAGCGAATCGCATTATCTCATCGCGCTGCTCGACCGGCTGCAGTACGACACGATCTACCACGAGCATCTGCGCTATTATTCGCTGCGCAGCCTCGCCCATCTCCTGGCGATGCACGGGCTGGAAGTGTTCCACGTCCGCACCATCCCGAGCCACGGCGGCTCGATTCGCGTCTATGCCGCGCGCCGCGGCACGCTGCCGGTCGGCGCCGGCGTCGCCGGCATGCTCGCCGCGGAGCCGCGCGGAGAGGCGATGGCGAAGCGGCTCGATGCGTTTCGCCGCGAGGTCGTCCTCTCGAAGCTGCGGCTGCTCAGCCTCGTTCGCGATCTCAAGGAACGGGGGGCGCGGATTTGCGGCGTCAGCGCTCCGTCGCGAGCCAGCACTCTCATCAATTATGTCGGGCTCGACGACGGGCTGATCGATTACGTCGGCGAGATCGCCGGCTCGCTCAAGATCGGCAAGTGGATGCCTGGGACCCGCATTCCGGTGGTCGAGGAGGCGCGGCTCTTTGCTGAGCAGCCCGACTGCGCCATCATCTTCTCCTGGCACATCGCCGATGCGCTGGCGGCAAAGCTCAGGGGCATGGGCTTCCGCGGCAAGCTCGTGACGCCGCTGCCGGTCCCGCGCGAGCTCTGACGCGGCTCGGGCAGCCGGGATGGCGTGCCGCGTGCCCGGCGTTATGATGCGGCTCGGGCCTCGGCCGCGAGCTTGTGCCCCTTTGTCCTTCCGCCGCGCCGGGTTATCACTCGCGCGGGAGCATTGCCGGAGTGAAGCAATTGAATTTGGCCGGTCCCCAGCCGACCGTGCCCGCGGCCGCCGCGCACGATTCCGCCGACCTCACCGTGGTCGGCGGCGGCGGCCATGTCGGCGTGCCGCTGGTGCTGGCGTTCGCCGACGCAGGCTTCCGCGTCAACGTGCACGACACCAATCGGGAGGTGCTCGCGACCCTGCAGGCCGGCCGGCTGCCCTTCATCGAGCACGGCGGCGAGGAGCTCCTGCTCCGGGCGCTGGCAGGGGGCCGGCTGGTATTCTCGTCCTCGCCGGCGGAGATCTCGCCGACTGGCCCCGTCATCATCACCATCGGCACGCCGATCGACGAGTTTCTCAATCCGGTGCGCAAGGTGGTGCAGGACTGCATCGACGCGCTGCTGCCGCATCTGCGCGATGGGCAGCTCCTGGTCATGCGCTCGACCGTGTTTCCCGGCACGACCGATTGGCTGCACGGCTATCTCGAGCGCAAAGGCCGCCGCCTCAGGATCGCATTCTGTCCGGAGCGGATGGTGCAGGGTCACGGCATCGAGGAGCTCAAGCAGACCCCGCAGATCGTCAGCGGCACCTCGAGCGAGGCCGAGCAGGAGGCGGCGAAGCTGTTCTCCGCGATCTCGCCTGAGCTCGTCGTGGTCAAGCCGCGCGAGGCGGAGTTCGCCAAGCTCTTCAACAATGCCTATCGCTACATCGAGTTCGCCGCCGCCAACCAGTTCTATCTGATCGCGAGATCGGCGGGCCTCGACTATCGGCGCGTGTCCGAGGCGATGAAACGCAATTATCCGCGCGCGCTAGGCATCCCGTCGCCCGGCCTCGCCGCCGGCCCCTGCCTGTTCAAGGACACGATGCAGCTTGCCGCCTTCGCGCAGAACCAGTTCAGCCTCGGGCACGCCGCCATGCTGATCAACGAGGGTCTCGTGCTGCACGTCGTCGACGACCTGCGCGGGCGCTTCGACCTCTCGGAGCTCACCATCGGGCTGCTCGGCATGGCCTTCAAGGCCGACATCGACGACACCCGCGCGTCGCTGAGCTACAAGTTCAAGAAGGCGCTCCTGAGCCATGCCCGCGCCGTGCTCACCACCGATCCCTTCGTCACCAGCGATCCCGAGCTGCTGCCGCTCGAGGAGGTGATCGCCCGCAGCAACCTGCTCATCCATTGCGCGCCGCATTGCGCCTATCGCGAGCTGGACTTCGCCGGCAAGCCGGTGGTCGATGTCTGGGGCTG
Source organism: Xanthobacteraceae bacterium (assembly GCA_036406655.1). Classification (GTDB taxonomy): domain Bacteria; phylum Pseudomonadota; class Alphaproteobacteria; order Rhizobiales; family Xanthobacteraceae; genus VAZQ01. Next base: position 42,957 of record DASXAP010000103.1, read on the forward strand.
TCTCGAGAAGGCGAACGTGCTCGCCTAGTCCTTGCCGGCGCCGCATGCGCGGGCCGAGGCGCCGTCCCGCGCGTCTCGCCTCGCCCCTCCTTCCACCCCGCTCGAGGGGCAGGCTCGGCGCGGGCGTGGTAGGCCGGGACCGGCCTGGACGGCCCCGGCCATGCCGGATCCGGTCGTTCTAGGCAGAGTTCGATGGTCCGAGCCGACGGATTGCTCTCGTGTGCCAAATGTCCGCAGCTGGAAGAAGGGGACATAGCTCGGCTCGTCACGGTGCCGGCCCTGACCCATAGCAGTCCTGGGCGATGCGCGCCCATTGCGGCGCAGCAATGGCCAGAGCGCCGTATGCTAGATCATCTGATATTGTGATCCCGTCATCGTGGATGAGAGGGCCGAGTGAGACGCCGCGAGTTCATCATCCTTCTTGCCAGCGCGACCGCTTGCCCGCTCGCGGCACACGCGCAGCAGCAGGCGGGCAAGGTGCCTCGGATAGGTTTCCTTGGGTTGACGTCCCCTTCCGATAGGCCGTCCCTGCTCGACGCGTTCCGGCAAGGGCTGCGCGAGCTCGGGTGGGTTGAGGGCCAGAATATTGTCATCGACTATCGATATGCGGAGGGTCGGGTCGACCAGCTGCCCGACTTGGCGGCCGAACTGGTCCGGCTCAAGGTGGACCTCATCGTATCGGAGGGGACGCAAGGAGTGACGGCAGCCAGGAACGCCACCGAGACGATCCCCATCGTCATGATTACCGTTCGCGATCCTGTTGGCACCGGGCTCATCGCGAGCCTCGCGCGCCCGGGCGGGAACGTCACAGGGATGTCCGGCAGCGCCGGCCTGGAAATCGTCGGCAAACAACTGGAGCTGCTCAAGGAGATCGTCCCCAAGATGCGCCGTGTGGCCATCCTCTCGAACCCGGCCAATGCCGTACCACCTGCTCGCGATCAAAGAAGTGATCGTCGCGGCTCGGTCGTTGGGAGTGCAGCTTCAACTCCTGGAGGCCCGAGGTCCCACCGAGTTCGACGGCGCATTCGCGGCGATGGCCACAGAGCGTGTGGGAGCACTCCTCGTAGTGTCCGACGCGATATTCAACAGCCACCGAACACGGCTCGCAGACCTCGCAGCCAGGAGCCGCCTGCCGGCAGCATACGGCGTCAGGGAGAGTGTGGAGGCCGGGGGTCTCATGTCTTACGGGACGAGCTTTCTCGATCTCTACCGGCGCAGCGCCGCGTACGTGGATAAGATCCTGAAGGGCGCCAAGCCCGCCGACCTGCCCGTGGAGCAGCCGACCAAGTTCGAGCTGGTGATCAACCTCAAGACCGCGAGGGCGCTTGGCCTCGAAGTGCCACCAACCCTGCTCGCCCGCGCTGACGACGTGATCGAGTAGGTGCGCCAGCCGCAGGCTGGTGCGATCCATCCGGTGCAAGAGTCCGGCCCAAGTAGGGAATAGCGTCCGCTTGGTAGCGCAAATTGCGAGGCTGTAGGGGCGGGTTTCAAACCCGCCCTACTTCGGCAGGCACCGCTCGCGAGATGTTCTCTGGGTCATCCGCCCACTGCGCAGGATTATTCGCGATGTAAGCGCGAATGCGATCCAGTGCTTTCTCGTTACGAATGACGTGCTCGTAATAGCCACGCTGCCACAGGACGCCACTCTTGTCGGCACGTTCATTGACGCGACGCGCGGAGAACGTCTTGAAGCCACGCACGATTTCGGGGATGGCGTGGCGTCGTTCGGACTGGTCGGCCAAAATGACTATTCCGTGCACGTGGTTGGGCATTACGATGAAGGCGTCCAGATCAATGCCATGGTAATGCGCCGGCAGGTCATCCCCATGTCTGCTGCACGATCGTGCCCATCTCATTCAGTCGCACATCGCCGTCGATGACTTCACCGAAAAGCATGGCGCGCTACTGTGTGCAGGCGGTGATGAAGTATGCGCCGGCCTGAGAATAATCGTAGCCTGGCAAACGCAGGAAGCGGCGGCGTGGACGAGTGTCGTTGGGCATTGGTGCTGGCCGAGAAACCCTTACCGCGGCCCGCCGTAGGGGCGAGTTTGAAACCCGCCCCTACATGAACCCCGAGTCGTCCACAACCTCGACCCTATTTGCTGCATTGCATATGGTCGCGAGTGGCACAGAGCGTCGAACTCAGCGCAGCGGTATGTCCGCAGCTGGTGAAAGAGGACTCCCGAGTCCCCCGCCGTATCTGTTGGTCAATTAATCCAACCCTGCTCAGGGATGACCGGTCAGCCTCGCCGGTTGCGCAGCTGCCGTCGGCAGGGCGTGCGGCGTGCGCACGGCACAGAAGGCCTTGACTGCGTCGGTCACGGCTGCGGCAATGAGCGCCTGCCGCGCGGGCGAGCTCAGCTCGAGCTCCTCGTCGCGGTTGATGATCAGCCCGGCCTCGAGCAGGACCGCCGGCATCTGCGTCGTCCGCAGCACGATCAGCTGGTCATAGCGGTAGACGCCGGTCTCGGCATCCACCAGGATCCGCTGCCGATGCCCCATGAATTTTTCCGTGTAATGCGGCGTGTACTGAAGGCCGCGTGCTTTCATCTCCTTGCCGAGAAGCCGGGCGAACAGGACACTTCCCCGGAAGTCGGCATTTTCGTTGGAGACGAAGATCGAATGGCCCTTGAACCGGTCGCTGAAATGCAGCCGGGCCCCGTCGTGCTCCCAGCTCTCGAGGAATCGGTCCGGCACCGAATCGTGATGGATCGAGAGAAACAGATCGGCCGACAGGCTGTTGGCGCGGGCGGCTCGCTTGAAAAGTCCCATTCGCGGGCGCTCGGTGCTGATCAGTAAGACCGTACGGGGGAAACCGGCGCCGATCAGGCTCTGCTCCACTTCCCGCGCGAGCCGAAGGTTGAACTCGTACTCCGAGACGCCGCGCGCGCTGACCGCGCCGGGCGTGCCCGCGGTATGCCCGACATCGACGATCACCCGGAAGCCCGCCTGGTTGCAGGCGGGGGCGGCGGTCTTGCCCGGAGCCTGTGCCGACGCAGCTATTGTGCCCGCCGCCAGCAAGAGCGGCGCAAGCCCGCACGTGGCGGTGCCTCGCAAGCGGATCATGAGCGGTCACCCGAACCCCAGGGAATCATGCGCAGGCCAGCACCCAAACGCGGCCCGATTGGGGCGGCGGGAGGATCCAGGACTGTTGCGCGGCCCCAGGCACACGGTGGTCAGGCCTGAAGGGGTCCGGATTCACGCCTTGATCGGCGTCCTGTCGATCTGGCCGTTCGAGCGCACGAACCAGTGCTCGCTCGTGAGCGGCTTGCCGGCGAGGCGATCGGCGAGCCAGTCGGCAACCAGAATCGGCGGAAACGGCCCCAGATTGGCGGCCGGAACGTTGCCGACCGAATGCCGCGACTCCTGGTAGACCACCATCTGCTTCGGTCCTTTCACCGTGCAAACGAGCCGCTCGGAATGCTCGACCGGGCTGAGCTCCTCGCATTCTCCGGCTACGACCAGGAAAGGCACGCGGATCCTTTCGGCATGGCCTTCCCAGGTCATCTTCTTGCGGAAGCGATCGAACTCCGCCTCGTCGGTGATCCCCGACATGTACATGAACCGTTTCTTGAACGTGGGCGACGCCTCTTCGAAGATGGTGTGGCAGCCGGGCTCATGACAGACCGACATCGCGGCGAAGGCGCGAATGCGCGGCTCGTAAGCGGCGAGGAGGGTGCCGAAGAAGGTGCCGAAGCTCGTCCCCGACGCGCCGATGCGCTCGGCGTCGATCTCGGGCCGCGCACTCAGCCAATCGAGGAGCGGCTTGCCGGCGGCGATCCAGCTCTCCATCGAGAAATAGACCCCGAGCATCGGCGCCTCGTACTGGCCGGGACCATCGATCGCCAGCACCGCCATCCCCCGGTTGAGGAAACGGTCGCCATAAAGCGCGACCTGAATCTCCTTGAAGCTGTCCATGCCGGGAATGGCGATCACCGCCGGAATGCGGCCCCCCTTGTAGCTCGGCGGCAGGTGGAACCAGGCCGGTATCGCCTTGCCCTGGAACGGCACCCACACCGCCTCGACGTGATGGTCCGCCAGCGCCGCGTACTTGCCGTAGCACTCCCGTTTCATGTTGTTGCAGGCGATGTTGGTCTCGTCGTTCTGGTCGTACGGCCATTGCGCCGCGCCCCAGTGCACCGCCGCCATGAAGTAGTTGTCGCGCGCGGTGACCTTCTGCCCGGCCTCCTCGGCCGCCCTGGCCTTGGCCTCGCGCCGGCGCGCCACCGCCTCGAAGGCGGGACCGATATCGGCCATCTTCCGCACGCGTTCACGGATGCCGGCGAAATCGGCGTTCGCCTCGCTGCCGCACGGCCCGTTGAGGTAGAGCGAGCGCGGCTGGTCCCAGTCGATGCCGTTGGCGCGGATGATGTTGTCAAGGAGCCAGCGCTGCTCCTCGAAGCGGCGCACGCGCGGCTCGCCGCGCTTCTCCAGCATGGGCTGCACGGGAATGTTCATGGGGCTTCCTCCTCCTGTCTCGGGTGGCCGGCCAGGTCCAGCCAATCCGGTCGGTTGACGGAATTCAAGGCGTCTGCCCGGCCGCCACGATCCATCGGCATCGGCGAGGTCCCGACGAGCCCGGCTTGGCGATGCTGATTTCATTCGATCGCAACATGCTCTAAGAGGTGCCGGCAGGGGCGACGAAGCCCTTCGCAGACCGGGAACCGATGTCGGAGCGCCGAGGCGAATTGAAGGTTTCGATCTGGCGCGGCGCGCAGCAGGGCCGCTACGTCGCTTACGATGTTCCGCAGCGCGACAACCAGACCGTGCTCGACGTGGTGACCTTCGTTCAGCGCCATCTCGATCCGACGCTCGCCTACCGCTTTGCCTGCCGCGTCGGCATGTGCGGGTCCTGTGCGATGATGGTCAACGGCCGGCCGCGCTGGACCTGCCGCACCCACGTCGCCGGCGTTGCCGGGGACGGCCGCCTCGCCATCGGCCCGCTCGCGAACCTGCCGGTCATCAAGGACCTCGCGACCGACATGCGCCCGTTCTTCGACAAATGGCAGAAGGCAGCAGGAGTGTTCGCGCCCAGCAGGACCCGCGACGACGATGTCGCGCGCATCAAGCCCGACAGCGGCGCACGGCGCGCCGCCGATGCGGCCATCGAATGCATCAACTGCGGGGTATGCTACGCCGCCTGCGACACCGTGCGCTGGAACCCCGATTATCTCGGCCCCGCCGCGCTCAACCGTGCCTGGACGCTGGTGAACGACGCGCGCGACAGCGGCAATGCGGCGCGCCTGCGGGCGGTCGCCGCCTCCGGCGGCTGCCATGCCTGCCACTCCCATCAATCCTGCCATGAGCACTGCCCACAGGCGATCAATCCCACTGCCTCGATCGCCGGCCTCAAGCGCCGCACGCTCCAGGCTTATCTTCGGGGCGAGATATGAACGTGCGTCTCTATCTCTGGCAGCGACTGACGGCGGTGCTGATGCTGCCGCTCGTGCTCCTCCACCTGGCGACCATCCTCTACGCGAGCCGCCGGGGGCTGAGCGCCGCCGACATTCTGGCGCGCACCCGCGGCAGCCTCACATGGGCCTCCTTCTACGGCGTCTTCGTTGTCGCCGCCGCCGTGCATGCCGCGATCGGGGTGCGCAACGTCCTCTCCGAGTGGTCGCCGCTGGGCGAGCGCGCCGCTGCGGCCTGCGCGCTCCTGCTCGGCGCTCTCCTGCTCGTGCTGGGACTGCGGGCGGTGGCAGCCGTGGTGCTGTGATGCCCGCCGGCCGGCTCGGGCACCGCACGAGCGTGCTGTGGATGGCCGCGCTGCTGCACCGGCTTTCCGGGCTGGCATTGGCCATCTTCCTGCCGCTGCACTTCCTGGCGCTGGGTCTTGCGCTGCGTGGCGAAGCGCAGCTCGAGAGCTTCCTGCGCTGGAGCGACCGGCCGATCGTGAAGCTCGCGGAGAGCGGCCTCGTATTCCTGCTCACGGTGCACATGCTCGGCGGCGTGCGTCTGCTGGTCATCGAGAATTTTCCCTGGTGCGACCGGCAGAAGGCGCTGGCGACCGCCGCGGCTGCGGTATCGGCCGCGATCGCTTGCGTGCTCCTCGTCCGTGCCCTCTGAGGATGCCATGCAGATGGAACGGCTCAGCACCGACATCCTGATCCTCGGCTCCGGGGGCGCCGGCCTGTTCGCGGCACTGCACGCCTGCAGGGCCAATCCCGATCTCGACATCGTCATCGCCAGCAAAGGGCTGCTGGGCAAATGCGGCTGCACCCGCATGGTGCAGGGCGGCTACAACGTCGCACTGCACCCCGGCGATTCGGTCGAACGCCATTTCATGGACACGATCGAGGGCGGCAAATGGCTGGCGAACCAGGAGCTCGCCTGGACGCTGGTGTCGACTGCGGTCGAGCGGGTGCGCGAGCTCGAGAACGAGATCGGCTGCCTCTTCGACCGCAATCCGGACGGCACGCTGCACGGCAAGGCCTTCGCCGGCCAGAGCTTCGACCGCACCGTGCACAAGGGCGATCTCACCGGCATCGAGATCGTCAATCGGCTGATGGAGCAGGTCTGGGCGCGGCCGATCCGCCGCCTCGAAGAGCACCGTGCGGTCGCGCTCGTCCCCGCGAGCGACGGCAGCCTTGCCGGCGTCCTGCTGATCGATGTCCGCACCGGCGAGTTCCGCTTTGTTGCGGCGCAGGCCGTGCTGCTGGCAACGGGCGGCGGGCCGACGATGTACCGCTACCACACGCCGTCCGGGGACAAGAGCATGGACGGGCTGGCGATGGCGCTGCGCGCCGGCATCGCCTTGCGCGACATGGAGATGGTTCAGTTCCATCCCACCGGGCTCCTCGCCGGGCCCGATACCCGGATGACCGGCACCGTGCTGGAGGAGGGGCTGCGCGGCGCCGGCGGGCAGCTGCTCAACGGCGCCATGCACCGTTTCATGGCCGACTACGACGAGATGCTCGAGCGCGCGACCCGCGATCTGGTCAGCCGCGCCATTTGCACCGAGATGCGTGCCGGCCGCACCACCCCGAACGGCGGGGTCTATCTCAAGATGAGCCATCTCGGACCCGCCAGGGTGGCGAGCGAGTTCAAGGGCATGGTCGACCGCTGCCGTGATTGCGGCTTCGATCTCGCCAATGGGCTGGTCGAGGTGGTGCCGACCGCCCATTACTTCATGGGCGGAGTCGTCTGCGGCACCGACACCGTGACCGAATGGCCCGGCCTGTTCGTCGCCGGCGAGGATGCGAGCGGGATGCACGGCGCCAATCGGCTGGGGGGAAACGGGGTGGCGAACTCGACGGTGTTCGGCGGAATTGCCGGTGACGCGATGCCGCGCTGGATCGCCGCCAATCCCGGTCACCGTGCCCCCGATGAAGCGGCGCTGGAGGCGGAGGTGGCCCGCACCCTGCGTCCGTTCGGGGCCAAGGCAAGCAATCTCAATGCCCTGCGGGAGAGGCTCCTCGACACGATGTGGGACGATGTCGGCGTGATCCGCGACCGCACCGGCCTCGACCGCGCGATTGCCGCGCTCGACGAGATCGAAGCGGAGCTGATGGCCACCGGCCTCGCCGATGCCGGACGCGCCTTCAACCTGACCTGGCACGACTGGCTCAATCTGCGCTCGCTCGTCGAGGTGAGCCGGGTGATTGCGCTCGCCGCGCAAAAGCGCGAGAATTCCCGCGGCGCACATTTCCGCTCGGATTTTCCCGAGCCGGGTGAGCTGGCGAGCTCGCGCTTCACGGTTGCGCGCCGGAGCGCCGCCGGCATCGACATCAGCGAGGAGCCGGTTGCCTTCACCCTGGTGCGACCCGGCGAGTCGCTCCTGCAGAGCCGGGCCGCGGCGGAGTGAATCGGATCATGATTCCCCTCGATGCCATGCAGCGCACTGCGGAAGAGCTGATGGCGAAAGCCGCAATCGAGATCCCGGAGGACTACCTCGCCGGCCTGCGCAGATGCGCCGACACCGAGAAAGGCGACCTGTCCGCCTTCGTCATCCGGGCCATGCTGGAGAATTACGAGGCGGCCAAGGAGGACCGGCGCGCGATGTGCGGCGACACCGGCTTGCCGCGCTGGTACGTCAAGCTCGGCAACGAGGCGCGCGTCGAGGGCGGTCCGGTGGCGCTCGAGGCTGCCTTGCGCCGCGCCACCGCGCGCGCGACCCGCAACGTGCCGCTGCGTCCCAACCGGGTGCATCCGCTCTGGCGCACCGATCACGACAACAATGTCGGGATCGGCGCCCCGGAGATCGAGTACGCCTTTCATCCCGATGCCGACTGGGTCGAGCTGACCACCGTGCACAAGGGAGGGCTGTTCGGCACCGACTATCGAATGCTGTTTCCCGGCGACG
>DASXAP010000104.1:0-8925 GCA_036406655.1 Xanthobacteraceae bacterium
CGGGTTTCCCGGCCACTATCACGTGGCCACGAGCAATGTGATGGTCGAGGTCGTCGACCGGACCCACGAGGTCGACGGGGTGAGGCTCGGAACGGTGCTGGTCACCCATCTGCATTCCTACGCCACTCCCTTGATCCGCTACGAGCTGGGCGATCTCGCCTGCCTGGCCGACAAATGCCGGTGCGGTCACCACGGGCCGACGATCCACGACCTGCAGGGCCGGGCGAGCAGCGTGCTCAAGCATCGGGATGGTCGTTTGTCGTCGTTCTTCATCCGCGGCAAGGATCTGGCGGCACGTGCCGAATTTTCCGAGTTCCGGATCCGGCAGACGGCGTTCGAGAGGATCGTGATCGAGATCGGCGGCCGTGCCGAGCTGACGACCGCGGAGATGGACGCCATCGCTGCTCTCCTGCGGCAGCGTGCCGGACCGGGATTCGAGGTGGAGGTCAGAGCCTGCAAGGAGATCGATTGGGGGCAGAGCCGGAAGAGGCCCGGCTTCCGCTGCGAGATTTGAATATGAGATGCTTCGGCAGAGGACCACATGCATGCATGAACGATCAGCCGAGGCGGCGAGCAATCCGGTAGCGCGCGGCGCGACGGTGCCGGTCAGGAATCTTCTGATCATGCATACTCATCTGGCGCAGGATATCTCGGATTGGGTGGAGATCAGGCGCCGCATCGAGGAAAGAGCGAGCGACATCGAGGTGAGAATCGGGACCAACGGCGCGCCCAATTCGGTGACCAGGCGCTGGCAGGTTTCGCGTCCGTCCCTGCTTTTCTCTCCAGCCGTGCTCCACATTTATCAACCGAAAGGCGGCACCGTTTATTCCGGTCGCATGATGAAAAAGCTCGACGAGATCGAGCGGCTCGCGTGCCGAGGCCTGCCCGTGCCACCTACCTCGAAACTGACGCCCGACCTCTGGCTTGATCCGGCGCATTGGGGCCGCTACGTGGTCGTCAAGCCGGCGTTCGGCGGGCAGGGTCGAGACGTTCATCTGGTTCAGGCTGGAAACATCGCCGCGCGTTACGCCGAGCTGACGCAGGACGGCACGCGCGACATGCTGGTTCAGCCCTATATCGAGCACGCCGAAAACGGATATCCAACCGAATACCGGGTCATGACGTTATTCGGCAAGGTCGTGTATTCGGCTCGAAACAGCTGGGCGATACCCCGGAAGGCAACGCTCGAGGAAATCGCAAACGATCCGAAAGGAATCATCGCCTCGAACAGCAAGCACTTTGGCCGCGCACGGACCGTATGGAACGACGTTGAAATCATTTCCCTGGCCGAGAAGGCGCACTCGGCTTTTCCGGAAATTCCAGTCCTGGGCGTCGATGTTCTGCGTGATGCCGAGAGCAAGAGGCTTTTCGTCATGGAGGTCAATCCGAAAGGCGATACCTGGCATTTGTCGTCATCGTTGAACAAGAACTTCTTCCCCGAGCAGCATGCGCGGGATCTCTACGCGCAATTCGGTGCACTGGACCGCGTGGCGCAGCTGCTCATCGAAAAGACGCGAGCGGAAGCCAGCTGATGGAGCTCGAGCTCATTGGCGACCGGCGCGGCCGGGGCCTCGTCGGGTAGAGCATGCCGATAATCGTGGACAGGGAGCATCATGTGGTCGTCACGCAATCTGGGGCCGCAGCTTGAGCTTTGATTTCTCCGGATATCGCCTGCGCGACAGCGGCTATTCGGAAAAGCCGATGACCATTCTCGATCCGGAGCCCAGGGCGATGCTTTCGGCCATCACCGACATCGCCCTGATCGAAACTGGCGATCAGCGAGCCCGTGAGCATTGGCAGGAAATGCAGCTTCGCAATCTCGTTAGTCACGTCACCCAACGCTCGGCCTTCTGGCGAGCGCGGATCGGAGGCAGGAAAGCTTCCGATATCGATCTTGTCTCACTGCCGATGCTCACGCGGCAGGACTTGCGCACACAGGTCGCCTCGGAAGGCCCACTGCTGCGACCGGGCGACGGCCTCGCGGCGCAAGCGCATGCGACGTCCGGCTCTTCCGGAATTCCGGTGCGCTTCTTCTATTCTGAATTCAACGGACGCTACAATTCCATCAGGAGTCTTGCTCAGTTCTTCCTGGAAGGGCGGGATCTGTCGCTCAATCGAACGCAGGTCAAAACTGTCGATGCCGGCATGAAAGACGGCATTTGCGTCGAAACACAATCGTCCTGGATCGGACCTCTGGGCTCGCTCTTCAAGTCGGGAAGGAACAAGGAAATCAAGCACGTTACCCTGGGCAGGGAAGATTGCCGCAAGCTCGTTCACGAATTGAGGAAAGACGATGTAGGCTATCTGGTAGCCCCTCCGAGAATCATAGATGTAATTTCCCGCTCGTTCGACCTTGGTGTCTTGAAAGCGGCGAACACCGCAATATGGATTCAGCGGGGTGAGAATGCCGATCCGAAACTCGTTGAAGCCTTTGCCGATCTCGGCATCCCTGTTCGCGCCAACTATTCCTCGGAAGAGGTGGGCACCATCGGTGCCGAGTGCAGCAAGTGTCCCGGCTATTACCATGTCGCCACCAGCAATGTCATAGTTGAAGTTGTCGACCGCAGATTTGAAATTGACGGGTTGACCCTTGGAAGGGTTCTCGTCACCCATCTGCATTCATATGCAACGCCGTTCATCCGTTATGACCTGGGTGACCTTGCCTGTTTGGGCGCGAAATGCCCATGCGGGCACACTGGGCCGACCATCTACAATCTGCAAGGCCGCGCGAGCGGCGTCATCAAGCACCGCGACGGCCGGCTGTCGGCGTTTCACATCCGGGGCCAGCATCTTGCGGCGCTTGCCGACTTTGCCGAATACCGCATGCGACAGACCGCCCTCGACAAGATCGTTGTCGAGCTCGGCGGTCGCTCCGAGCTCGATGCCGATGAGGTCACTGCGATTGCGACTTTTCTGCGGGAGCGCAGCGGGCCGGAATTCGACATCGAGGTCAAAGCCTGCAAGCAGATCGACTGGGGGCAGAGCCGGAAACGGCCGGGCTTCCGCTGCGAGGTGTGATTGCGCGAGCGCGCAAAGGTCTTGGCGGTGCCCTTGCGGCTCCCCGTCGCCGGCGCAATCCTCCAGCATCTTCTTGTGAAGTCCATCCTTGAACGCCACTCCCGATTCTTCGATACCGCGGGTGCGATGCGGCAACCTGGAAGGACGGCATGAACTTCAATTTCTCCGGATATTCCCTCCGTGACGGAGGCTATTCGGAAAAGCCGATGACCATGCTTGATCCGGAGCCGAGAGCGATGCTTTCGGGCATTATGGAAATAGCATTGGTCGAAACCGGCAATCGCTCCGCTCGCGAGCATTGGCAGCGAGTGCAGCTTCGCAATCTCCTCACTCACGTTGCCCGGCGCTCGGCCTTTTGGCGATCGCGGATCGGCAACATGAGAATTTCCGATATTGATCTCACCGAGCTGCCGATACTCACCCGCCAGGACCTGCGCACGCAGGTCGCCTCCGAAGGTCCCCTGCTGCGACCGGGCGACGGCCTTGCCGCGCACGAGCATGCGACGTCCGGCTCTTCCGGAATCCCGGTCCGCTTCTTCTATTCTGATTTCAACGCACGGTACAATTCCGCCAGGAGCCTCGCTCAATTCTTCCTGGAGGGCCGGGATCCCTCGCTCAACCGAACGCGCATCAGAGGTGCCGACGGGCCGGTGAAATGCGGCATCTCCGTCGTGAAACAGGGACCCTGGATCGGATCGCTGGCGCGGCTCATCAGGTCGGGTGGAAACAAGCACATCGAGCACTACACGCTCGACAAGGAGAATTGCCACAGGCTGGTGCAGGAGCTGCAGAAAGACGACATAGGATATCTGGTAGCGGTCCCGTCGACAGTTGCCACGATCGCGGCCTCCTTCGATCTCGGCCTTCTCAAAGCGGCAAGGATCGCGATGTGGATCCCTTTGGCGGGAAAGCCGGATCCGAAGGTTGTCGAGACATTCGGCGCTCTCGGGATACCGGTCCGGGCCAACTATTCGTCGGAAGAGGTGGGCATGATCGCGGTCGAGTGCAGCAAATTCGCCGGCCATTATCATGTCGCCACCAGCAATGTCATCGTCGAGGTGGTCGATCAGAAGCTCGAGCTCGACGGTGCAGGCGTCGGAAACGTGCTCGTCACCCATCTGCATTCCTATGCGACCCCGTTCATCCGTTATGAGGTGGGTGATCTGGCATGCCTGCGCGCGAAATGCCTGTGTGGACGTGACGCACCGACAATCTACAATCTCGAAGGTCGAGCGAGCGGCGTCCTGAAGCACCGCGATGGTCGGTTGTCGCGTCTTTTCGTCCGCAGCAAGGAGCTGACGGCGATCGCCGAGTTCAGCGAATATCGGATGCGGCAGACGGCATTCGACAGGATCGTCATCGAGCTCGGCGGTCGCTCCGAGCTGAAAGCCGAAGAGATCGCTGCCGTCACGGCTCTGGTGCAGGAACAGGCGGGGCCGGAATTCGACGTTGAAGTCAAGGCTTGCGAGCGGATCGATTGGGGACAAAGTCGGAAAAGACTAGCCTTCCGCTGCGAAATTTAACGATGGAGCGGCCCCACCGCGCCCGAATGCGCCACAGGCGGAGCAAGAGCGAGGATGTCGAACCAAGCTCGTTTCCAGGAGGACCTGCCGCGGTTGGCCGCGGAGAACTTCGAGATCGCCAGCCGCTGTTGCTGCCAGTCGTGCGCGCATATGCACGGCTTGTGGCCGTATATCCGCCTGGCGCGCGCCTCGATCGCGGCGGAAGGCGCATCCTCGCCACTCGACCCGGTGCTGGCCGGGCTCTTCGCCGAGGGGCGACGCAGCATCCTCGTCGCCGGCTCGCAGGATACGGGCCTCCTGGCGCTGGTCGCGCGCGCGGGCGGCGCTACCGATCCGGACATCGTCATCCTGGATCGCTGCGCGACCCCGCTCCAATCGTGTCAGCGCCTCGCTCGCAGCTGGTCGCTGCCGATCGCGACCATGCACGAGGATTTGATGAGCCTCGACGCACGAAACCGCTTCGATATCGTGCTCCTGCACGGCACGTTGCATTATATCCCGGCCGGGCGACGCGCCGATGTTCTTGCCCGGCTGCGGCGGGCATTGCGTCCGGGCGGACGACTGGTTCTGCTGCTCACGACCACCTCTCGTATCAGCGGCGATCTCGCCGCAGAGGCGCGCAGCGGCTTTGCGAGCTGGGTCATCGAGGAGCTGGAACGTCTGGCCATCCGGTTGCCGGAGGAGCGTGAGGCATTCGCCGCGCGCCTTCGCGCACACAACGAGAACCGATACGGTCTCGCATTCTCCCGACCTGAGGAGGCTCACGATCTGCTCACGAGCGCCGGATTTTCTGTTCTTCAATCGCTGGAGATAAGTGCGAGCCTTGCCGCTCCGATGCGAAAGTTCGTTGCGAGATCGTCCGCGCGACGATTTGTTGTCGTCGCCGAGGCGCATGGTTGATGTTGCGAACTGCCCCTCGACGCCTGGCAGGACCTGCCCGATCTGGTAATTGTGGCCGGCTCGGAATCCGCCGAGCGACCCGGTCACGGTGTGCGAGCCGGCGCGCAGGGTTGCGACTGGCGTTCTCGATTGTGAGGACGCAAACCGCGGCATAAATGGTATAGGCGAGACCGGGATCGGTGCGGCCAGCCCGCCGGCCCTGAACCGAAGCCAGCAGGACCTGCGCATGTCCCGCCAGGACGCCAACGCCGCTTTTGCCCGCAGTTCCTTCCTCTACGGCGGCAATGCCCGCTACATCGAGGACCTCGAGGCCCGCTACGACGCCGATCCGCGGGCGCTCGATGCCGAGTGGCAGGCGTTCTTCCGGAGCCTCGGCGACGAGCCGGGCGCGGTGCGACGGACCGCCACGGGACCGTCCTGGCAGCGCCCCGATTGGCCGCAACCGCTGCGCGGCGAGCTCACCGCCGCGCTCGGCGGCGACTGGCAGGCGGCCGGCAACGCGCTGAGCGACAAGATCCGCGCCCGCGCCCAGGCGAGCGGGGTCGAGCTCGGCGGGGCGCAGGTGCAGCAGGCGACGCGCGACTCCATCCGCGCCCTGATGCTGATCCGCGCCTATCGGGCGCGCGGCCACTTCCACGCCGACCTCGACCCGCTCGGGCTCGAGCCGCGCAAGGACGAGCAGGAGCTCGAGCCCGCCTCCTACGGCTTCGGCGAGGCCGACATGGAGCGGCGCATCTTCCTCGACCGGGTGCTCGGGCTCGAGCTCGCGAGCTTGCGGGAAATCCTCGCCATCGTGCGCCGCACCTACTGCCAGACGCTCGGCGTCGAGTTCATGCACATCTCCAATCCGGCGCAGAAAGCCTGGATCCAGGAGCGGATCGAGGGTCCGGACAAGGAGATCAGCTTCACCCGCGAGGGCAAGCGCGCCATCCTCAACAAGCTGATCGAGGCCGAGGGCTTCGAGAGGTTCTGCGACCTGAAATTCACCGGCACCAAGCGCTTCGGGCTCGACGGCGGCGAATCGATGATCCCCGCGCTCGAGCAGATCATCAAGCGCGGGGGCGCGCTGGGCGTGCGCGAGATCGTCATCGGCATGGCGCACCGCGGCCGGCTCAACGTGCTGGCGCAGGTGATGGGCAAGCCGCACCGCGCCATCTTCCACGAGTTCAAGGGCGGCTCCTCGACCCCCAACGAGATCGAGGGCTCGGGCGACGTCAAGTATCACCTCGGCGCCTCCTCGGACCGCGAGTTCGACGGCAACCGCGTGCACCTGTCGCTGACCGCCAACCCCTCGCACCTCGAGATCGTCAACCCCGTCGTCCTCGGCAAAGTGCGCGCCAAGCAGGACCAGCACGGCGCCACCCGCGAGGACCGCACCATGGTGATGCCGCTCCTGATCTCCGGCGACGCGGCGTTTGCCGGCCAGGGGGTGATCGCCGAATGCTTCGGCCTTTCCGGCCTGCGCGGTCACCGCACCGGCGGCTCGGTGCATTTCATCGTCAACAACCAGATCGGCTTCACCACCTATCCGCGCTACTCGCGCTCCTCGCCCTATCCCTCCGACGTCGCCAAGATGATCGAGGCGCCGATCCTGCACGCCAACGGCGACGACCCCGAGGCGGTGGTGTTCGCCGCCAAGATCGCGACCGAGTTCCGGCAGAAGTTCCAGGTCCCGGTCGTCATCGACATGTTCTGCTACCGCCGGCACGGGCACAACGAGGGCGACGAGCCCGCCTTCACCCAGCCGCTGATGTACAAGGCGATCCGCAACCATCCGCCGACGAGCGAGATCTACGCGGGGAAGCTCGTCGAGCAGGAGATCGTCACCACCGGCGAGGTCGAGAAGATGCGCGCCGACTGGCGGGCGCGGCTCGATGCCGAGCTCGAAGCGAGCCAGGGCTACAAGGCCAACCGCGCCGACTGGCTCGACGGGCGCTGGGCCGAGATCAAGGCGGCGCGCGATGTCGACGAGCCGCGCCGCGGCACCACCGGCGCGCCCTTGCCGATGCTCCACGACATCGGCGACAAGATCACCGCCGCCCCGGAAGGCTTTCACGTCCACCGCACGATCCAGCGCTTTCTCGAGCATCGCCGCCACGCGATCGCCGCCGGCAGCGGGATCGACTGGGCCGCCGCGGAAGCGCTCGCCTTCTGCTCGCTCCTGCTCGAAGGCCACCCGGTGCGGCTCTCCGGCCAGGACAGCGAGCGCGGGACCTTCTCGCAGCGGCATTCCGTGCTGATCGATCAGGAGAACGAGGACCGCTATCTGCCGTTCAACCATCTCGCCGACGGCCAGGCCCGGTTCGAGGTGGTCAACTCGATGCTGTCGGAGGAGGCGGTGCTCGGGTTCGAATACGGCTATTCGCTCGCCGAGCCCGATGCGCTGACGCTGTGGGAGGCGCAGTTCGGCGACTTCGCCAACGGCGCGCAGGTGGTGTTCGACCAGTTCGTCTCCTCGGGCGAGCGCAAGTGGCTGCGCATGTCGGGGCTCACTTGCCTGCTGCCGCACGGCTACGAAGGGCAGGGGCCGGAGCACTCCTCGGCGCGGCTCGAGCGCTTCCTGCAGATGTGTGCCGAGGACAACATGCAGGTGGCGAGCTGCACGACCCCGGCCAACTATTTCCACATCCTGCGGCGGCAGCTCCACCGCGACATCCGCAAGCCGCTGATCCTGATGACCCCGAAGAGCCTGCTGCGCCACCGGCGCGCGGTCTCCCGGCTCGACGAGATGGGTCCCGGCACCAGCTTCCACCGGTTGCTCTGGGACGACGCGCAGCTCCTCGCCGGCGAGCGGACGCGGCTCGTCGGCGACGAGGGGATCCGGCGCGTCGTCCTGTGCTCGGGCAAGGTCTACTACGACCTCTACGAGGAGCGCGAGAAGCGGGGCATCGACGACGTCTACCTGCTGCGGCTCGAGCAGCTCTATCCGGTGCCGCTCAAGGCGCTGGTGCACGAGCTCGGCCGCTTTCCCAGGGCGCAGCTGATGTGGTGCCAGGAGGAGCCGCGCAACATGGGCGCCTATGCCTTCATGCAGCCCTATCTCGAATGGGTGGCCGAGCAGCTCGGCGGCAGGCGCAAAATCGCCTATGCCGGAAGGGCCGCTGCCGCGGCGTCCGCGACCGGGCAGATGTCGCAGCACCTGAAGCAGCTCAAGGCGCTGCTCGACGAGGCGCTGCAGTAGCAGAATCCCCCATGGCTGAGATCCGCGTGCCCTCGCTGGGCGAATCGGTGACCGAGGCAACGATCGGCAAGTGGTTCAAGAAGCCGGGCGATCCGGTCGCCGTCGACGAGCCGGTGGTCGAGCTCGAGACCGACAAGGTGACGATCGAGGTGCCGGCGCCGGCCGCCGGCGTGCTCGCCGACATCGCCGCGAACGACGGCGACACGGTCGCGGTCGGCGCCCTCCTCGGCCAGATCAGGGAAGGCGCGGCGGCGCCGGCGAAGCCGGCCCCGGCCGCCGCCCGGCCAGGGCAGCAGCCCGAGG
>DASXAP010000105.1:0-23689 GCA_036406655.1 Xanthobacteraceae bacterium
TAAGATAAGCGGCTCTGCGCAAGATTAGAATCGGGATTGGGCATTCGCCGCAAGTTTAGAATCCGGGGTCTCGCCGGATGCGGCTTCGATCGCGCCACGCTGCTTGAATGTCGCGACAGTCGACAGCGGACGTGATTCAAGCTGCGAATGGAACGCGCACAGCTTGATTCGCGGGATTGGTCCCACATTGTTGTGCGTCTTGGTGGGGCGGAGGCGCTGGCACTGTCGGCGCGTGAGCACGGGGCCTTCATGCGCGCGCGTGGGGTGAGGAGCGCGCAGGATTTGCTGCGGCTGGCCTTGTTGTACGGCCCTGGAGGGCATTCGTTGCGATCGGTCGCCGCCATGGCAGCGGCCGCCGGCTTGGCCGACGTTTCGGATGTAGCGGTTCTCGACCGCCTCAAAGGCGCGGCTGATTGGCTAGAATATCTCTGCAAGGTGCAGCTTTCTCGGCTTGCAACCGAGAGCGGCGTTGCGATCACGCAACGGCCAATCCGGATCGTCGATGGTAGCCGACTGGAAGGACCTGGCGGCCGGGTTTGGCGGCTGCACCTATGCTACGACGCGGGCGGTGCACGCATCGCTGACGCCGCCATCACCACAATGAAGGAAGGCGAACGGCTTGACCGGCTGGCCGTTACGCCAGGAGAGATACGCTTGGGAGATCGGGGTTTTCCGCAGCCCCGCGGGCTCAGAAACACTCTCGATTCGGGCGCCGACCCGCTGGTGCGCTTGACCTGGAACAGCCTGCAGCTGAGCGCCGAGGGCAAGCCCATCAATTGGCTGAAGCTGTTCAAGCAGGCCAGTGAGCAGGGCGCGATCGATATCCCGGTCCGAGTGCACAAGGCGCACAGCCAATTCGAGCCGCTCGATATGCGGCTCGTGGTCATCAACAAGCCACCCGCTGCCGCCGCCAAAGCCCGAGCCAAGGCGCGCCGCGCGAGCAAGAAAGATCAGCGTCGCCGGATCGATCCCAGAACACTCGCCGGTGCCGGCTTCGTCATTCTGCTGACGTCACTGAAGCGTGAGGAGTCCCCGATCAATCAAATCGCAGCACTTTATCGGCTGCGCTGGCAAATCGAGCTTGCCATCAAGCGTCTCAAGTCGATCCTGCGAATCGACCGGCTGCCGGCCAAAAATCCGCAATTGGCGCGCGCCTGGCTCTATGCTCATCTCCTGCTCGCTCTTCTCCTGGATGAGATCAGCGCCGAACTCGGTGCCTTTCCCCCCTCTGCGGATGCGAGGCCGGGAAATCTCACTTTGGCGCACGACAATTCTCATCGCCGCCGCGCTGCTCGCCGCAATATGGCCGCCGCCTAACATCGAGACCACGATGCTGATGCTCACAACTCGAACACGGCAATTGGCCGAACCACCACGAGTTAGAAACTTGCAAATGACCTCGGCCCGCGGCTTATCTTAGCGCCTATGGGGCTTGTCCCGGTCATCCCGATTCATGAGGCACCATGGTGCCCCGTCAATCGGGATGCGCGGGACACCAGCGCGTTCACGCGCGTCTGCGCCGCGCTTCTGCCCGCGCATGACGTGAACGAGTATGAGCGAGATCTGCTCCTAATACAGGAGACGTCCAGCCCGCGACAACGCGGACATCAGGATCAAGCAGAAGTCATTCCGCTTGGATGAGAACGCCGGCCTTTTGCGCGGGCCCGATCCGGGGGATCGCGACGGGGCCAAATGCGGTGCGGGATTGTTGGCCGCCAACAGCATCAGTCCTTCCGCGAGCGTGATCAGAGCGGATCGCGTGCTCGGGTCCGGGGTCGTCCGCACCAGGGCGAGGCACTCCGCGGCAGTTCGGCGGCGCTGTTCGGCTCGGTCACGCATTGCAAGGTAAAGCCGGTCCGGTCGGGTTTGTTCCCGTCCTGCGGCTCTGACCTTGCCGGACACGTTCGCCGCGGCGCAATATGACCGGTCACTCTGGCAAACCTGCTGGTTGCACTGCACGCGCCAGGCTCAGCAACCGCGGACCCCCATCACCTCTCAGCCTCATTGCCCATATCTCGTGACCACCTTTCTCATTCTCATCGCCGCCGCATTCATCGGCGGAGCCTTGAACTCGCTCGCCGGTGGCGGCACGCTCGTGACTTTTCCGGCTCTCCTGTTCGCCGGGCTCAATCCCATCGATGCGAATGCTTCGAGCGTGGTCGCCCTGTTTCCCGGCACCTTCGCCGGCGCCTGGGCCTATCGCCGCAGCATCCTCACAGTTGCCGAGTTCAGCCTCGCTGGATTTCTGGCGCTGAGCCTGGTCGGCGGGCTTGTGGGCGCGCTGCTGCTCCTGTTCACCCCGGTCAGCATCTTCGCGAGCCTCGTGCCGTGGTTGATCCTGTTCGCGACTTTGGTCTTTGCCGCCGGTAACTTCGCGCCGCTCAAGGTGATCCAGCGGATCAGGCTCGGTCGGCGCGGCGCGCTGGCGGCGCTGTTCGTGATCGCGATCTACGGCGGCTACTTTGGCGGCGGCATCGGTTTTCTGATGCTGGCAGCCTTCACGCTCTTCGGGATGCGCGACATCAACGCGATGAACGGCCTGAAGATGGCGCTCGTCGGGTTGATGACGGTCGCCGCCATCGTTGCATTCATCGTCGCCGATGTCGTGCGCTGGCCGCAGACGTTACCAATGCTGGCAAGCTCGGTGATCGGCTCCTATGCGGCTGCACACTGGGCTCAGCGTCTCGACCAGCGGCTGGTCAAGGCTGTCGTGATCGTGCTCGGCACCGGTCTGACTGCTTACTTCCTTTGGCGCGGCGCCCTCTGAGCGGACGCCAGGCGTCGGCAGTCGTCGGCAGTCTTCAGGCGGTCGCCGTGGACGGCGCGGCCGCGGGCTCAGCTCCGAGCGCGCATCAGCTCGCGACAGCTCACGCGCATCTCGAGCATCGACTTTCCCCCGACCGTCGGCTCCAAGACGATGTCCTGCTCCGGCTCGAGCATGTGCCAGATGCCGTCCCCCGGCGCGGGGCACAGATCGCGCATCCTGCCGAGGAGAACCTCGGGCCGGTACCAGAGGTCGAACCCTTCCTGGAACGGCGGCATGAAGGAGGCGAGCACCGCGCCGTCGCGCCAGCGCACGCGAACCTGCCAGTTGCCCGGCACCTTGCCGGCGAGCTCGCTTTTCAAAGCGGCGACGGGGGCCGCGTCCTGAGCCTCGGCGATTGCCGGCACGGCGCAGAAGGCCGCCGCCGCAATCAGCATTGGCCTCCATTTCATCGTGATCTCCTCGGCGGCAGCGAACGGCCGGGCATGGGTAATGCCATCCCCGGTCGAGCGCAACCGCCGGCATCCCCAGGGCGCCATGCCGGGCTTTATCCCGGCTCGTCAGCGGCCCATCGACAGCTTTTGCCCGTGAAGGCGCAGATGTGCTGGCTGAATGACCCGTAGAGCCGGGGCATCAGGAGCCCGGAAGGCGGTCGGCCACCTCCGAAATACTCGTTAAATAATTCTTAACCCCTGTGAAATGGGTCATAGGGGGTGCCGGCGGAGTCCTGCTAATCGTGACATCGGCCCAGGCCAGCAAAGGAGACGGCCATGATCGATGCGCTGATCTTCGCAGTCGTGGTCACCGTCACGCTCGCAATGCCGCTCGTGGTTCCGGTCCTCTGGCACGAGCTCGAGAGCGCCTGAACGCGGCAAGATTGCAGTCGTACCGGCGCGCACCGATGTCACGCCGGCCTGAACCGAGAGGAGTGAATTTCGTACCGGCCCTGCGGGGGGCAAGCAACAGCAGCGCTGGCACCGTTCTGAGGAGATGAACATGCGAAACGAATTCTCAGGAAATCGTGCATGCGATCGAATCAGCTCGAGGACAACCGGATTGGCCAGGACTGTGGCGCTCGTCGCGGCCATCGGCTCCTGCGCGGCGGCCGCAATCTCCCAGGGCTCCGCGCAGGAGGCCGAGGTCGGCTACGTCGCCTCGGTGAGCGGCCGGGTGGTCGCGCTCGCCCGCGGCGCTCCGGTCCTCCTCGACACGCTCGATCCGGTGCCGGACCGGACCCGGCTCGATGTGCTGAGCAACAGCGAGCTGGTCATCTGCCACTACGAGACCCAGCGCCTGCTGACGCTCAGGGGGCCGCTGCGCGCGTCGGTCTCGGCGGACGGCGTCACCGTCGAAAGCGGCCAGGCGCCTGGCCCCTCGAAAGTGCCGTGCGCGGCGCCCGTGGTCTCGAATCACCAGGGCGGCCTCGTGGCGCGCGGCATCGCCGTCGAGGATCCCGGCTCGCGCCGCAGCATGTTTCGGAAATGAAGCGGGCCTGATTGCCCTCAAGCATCACGGTTGTCTCCCGCCTGCGCCTCGTCGATAGTCGAGCGCTGCTGCAAGCTGCACGCGCACGACTCGAGGAGAGGCCAATGAGCGGAGCAACCCCGTACTCCTATCCGCGCATCGACGACGCGCACAAGCAATACTACGTTCGATTGGCGCAGGAGCCGGATCGCCGGGAACTGCGCTCCGAGCTCGTGGTACCGCGGCTCGGCGGCAAGGCCTTCCTCGTCGAGAAGGGACAGATCCTGCGCGTCACCTGCATCGAGGGGCCGCAGGTCGCCGATTTCAACGCGTTCAACCGGGACGATCCGAAGGAGATGTTCTGGTCCGGCCGCACGCGTCTGCTGCAGCGCGCGCATCTTTCGGTAGGCGATCGCCTGTGGTCGACGCCGCCGCGGATGCGGCCGATGTTCACCATCATCGCCGACACGGTGGCGCACCAGCCCTTGCCGGGCAACGCGCGATCCCACGACCTGATGTATTGCCGCTGCAACGAGCGGCTCTACGAGGTCGTCAAGGGACAGACCCGGGCACCGAACTGCAATTCGAATCTGGCCGCCGCGATCGCGGAGTTCGGCCTGCCGCCGGAATCCGTGCACGACGCCTTCAACATCTTCATGACCACCGGGCTTGGTCCGGATGACCGCTTCTTCTATGTCGATCCGGACGCGAAGAAGGGTGATTACCTGGAGCTTCACGCCGAGATGGATTGCATCGTCGCAATTTCCGCCTGTCCCGGTGCATCCTCGGGCCCGGAGAAGCGTCCGATCGGGATCCGAATCTATCAGCCTCTCCGCTGAGAGCTCTCATTCGATGCAACCGAACATGCTTCAATGCCGCCAGAAGACGGCGCGCCTCTCGCACAGCAGGACGATCCCGTACAGCGCGCCGCCCCAGGCCGCGAGCACCAGGAGGATGGCCAGGGAGAAGCCCATGTCCTGGCGGCTCGACGCAAACAGCAGGAGATAGCCCAGCCCGCTGCGGCCGGCGACGATCTCGGCGACAACCACGCCGATCACCGCCAGCGTCACCGCTATCTTCATGCCGGCGAAAATCGAAGCCAGCGCGCAGGGAAGCTGAACATGGCGCAGGAGCTGCCACGGGCTCATCGCCAGGCTCTGGGCATACCGGCGCATCGTGAGGCTGACGCTGCGCAGCCCCAGAATCGTGTTGATCACCATCGGAAAGAACGCGATCAGGAACGCCAGCAGCATGCGCGACAGCGTGGTGGCGCCGAACCACAGCACGAGTAGCGGCGCGAGCGCTTCCTTCGGCACCACCTGGAGCACCACGACGACGGGGTAGAACGCATCGAACAGAAGCTCGGAGGTGCCGATCAGCCAGCCGATGAGAATGCCGACCAGCACCGAGACGGCGAAGCCGATCAGCGTCTCGCCGAAGGTCTGAAAAGCGTGACCGGCCAAGAGGTCGACGCGGACGAAAAGGCTCCAGACCACTCGGCTGGGTGGCGGAAACGTGTTCAACGGCAGCTCGAGCCCGCGCGTGACCGCCTCCCAGGCGATCAGCAGGGCAAGGCCCAGACAGATCGCACCCTGGCTCCGCCGCAGCGGCTCGAGCAGCCCTGGCATTGCCCGCGGAGCCATCAACCGGTCTGCCAATAGACGACACGCCGCTCGATGAGCTCGAGCAGCGCAACCAGCACGAGGCCGATGAGCCCGATCAGGAACGTCGCGGCGACCGCCAGGCTGGTGTCCATCGAAGCCATCGACTCGATGATGACCAGCCCCAGGCCGGCGTCGCTCGCCACGAGCTCGCCGACGACGATGCCGACCACGCTCAATGCCACGGTGATCTTGATCCCGCTCATGATGAAGGGTAGCGCGGCCGGCAGCCTGAGCTTGAGCAGGATCTGCGAATCGGAGGCGGCGAGTGATTGCGCATAGCGCAGCGCCGCCTCCCCGGGCGAAGCAAGGCCGGCGAGCGTGTTGATGACCATCGGAAAATAGGCGATCAGGAAGGCGAGCGTCAGGCGCGATGGCGCACCGGTGCCGAGCCAGGCGATGAGAATAGGCGCGAGCGCCACCTTCGGCATCACCTGGGTCGCGAGGATGTACGGAAACACGATCCGGCGCGCCGTGGGCATCGAGCCGAGACCGATCGCGGTCGAGAATCCCGCCGCCACCGCGAGCAGCGCCGAGGCCATCACCTCGTAGAGCGTCGCCCGTGCCTCCCGCATGAGCTTCGGGCCGTCCTCGATCGCCGCGCCGAGAACCTCGGCCGGACCGGGAAGCAGCAGCGGCAGCACGCCGGAGACGTGCACGGCGAGGCTCCAGGCGAGCCCGAGGGCGAGAACGACGGCGATCGGCGCGGCAAGACGCCGGATGCGCTTGCGCGTGGTCATCGGGCGAGACAGGCGCGGATCAGCGCGCAGAAGCGGTTGAACTCGGCGGATTCCTGCATCTCCAGCCGCCGCGGCCGCGGCAGATCGATGGAGAATTCGCGGACCACCACTGCCGGGCGCGGCGAGAGAACGATCACCCGATCCGACAGGAACACCGCCTCGCGGATGCTGTGGGTCACGAAGATCACCGTGCTTCGGTACTCCTCCCATACCCGCAGGAGCTCGACGCCCATGTCGTCACGGGTCAGCGCGTCGAGCGCGCTGAAAGGTTCGTCCATGAGCAGAAGCTCCGGATCCGTGATCAGCGCCCGGCACAAGCCGACCCGCTGCGCCATGCCTCCGGAAAGATGCTCCGGCAGCCGGTCCTTGAACTCGAGGAGTCCCGTGGTCTCCAGAAGCTTCAAGGCGCGGGCGAGATGGGCAGTGCGATCCTCCCTGAATATCTCCACCGGGAACAGCACGTTGGCAATGACGCTGCGCCAGGGAAACAGCACCGGGGTCTGGAACACGACGGAAGTCTGCCGGCGCGGGCCGGCTACGCCCGTGCCGCCGACGAGGATGCTTCCGGTGCTGGGCGAAAAGAGCCCTGCCAGCAGCATGAGCAGCGTCGACTTTCCGCAGCCGCTGGGGCCCAGAATGCCGAGGAAACCCCCGCGCTCGAGCTCGAACGACACCTGCCGTATCGACTCGATTCCATCGCCGTCGACCGCGTAGGTCTTGCCGACGTCCCGGACGACGACGTGCCCGGCTGAACCGCCCTCCGCCACCGGGATGGACTGTCAACCGAGCAGATAGTCCTTGGCCAGATCACGAGCCCGCTGCCATTCGGCGTCGCTGAGCTTCACGCTGCCCACGAACTGATTGGTGTAGATCGCCTCGGCGGACGGGGGCTTTGCCAGCCTGGAGTTTGCAACCACGGTGTCGAGGGTGAAGCGCATCTTCTCCGGATCGTGCCAGCCGAGGCCGTTCCGGCGCGCCGCCTCAGTCAATCCTTCGGCGGTATTGATCATGAGCGAATGCCGGGTGATCTTGCGGTCGCGATCGGTCTTGCCCGATTCGGGAATGGCTTCGACGAAGCTCTCGAGGGTGGCGTCGGGCTCGAGATAGGAGAACTTGAGCCCCTCCATGACCCCCTCGACGAAGGCAGCCACCTGGCTGGGCGAGCCTGCGATCCGGCTCGGCTGGGTGACGAAGGTCAGGCTGTAGATGTCGAGCCCGTTCACTGCAAAGAACATCGTTTCGAATGGCACGCCGTCGGCCATCAGATAGGGCGCGCTCGACTGGTAAACCGTCGCGACCGCGTCCACATCGCGATTGGTCAAGGCCTGGATGTTGAGCCCCGGTTGCAGCGAGACCATCTTCACCTTCGACACGTCGATGCCGTTCAGCTTGGCGAATACCGGCCACAGCTCGTTGGCGGCGCCGGCCGACGCCCCGCCGAGCCGCCTGCCCTCCAGATCCTTGGGCTTTGTGATCCCGGAGCCCTTGAGGGACAGGACCAGGATCGGCGAGCGCTGGTTCACCATCGCGATGGAGACGAGCGGCAGCCCCGCGCCGGCGGCCTTGATGATGGCGCCGATGTCGGCTTGGCCATAGGCATACTGGCTGAGCCCGACCGTCTTTGCCGCCTCGCCCGAGCCGAAGCCGCGCGTGATCGACACGTCGAGACCGCGCCTGGCCCAGAAGCCCTGCTTGCGTGCCGCGTACATGAACGCCACTTCCCCCTCGGGAATCCAGGGAAGCGTCAGATTCACCGCTTCGGCGGCATGCGCGTCGAAAGTCACCAGAATCGGCGACAACGAGGAAGCAGCGGCAACCCCGCCGATTCCACCGATCATCGAGCGGCGGGTGATTTCCGTGCCGATGGCAGCAGGCATATGGCATCTCCCCGGGAGTGAGGGCTGGACATGATGCGATGGCCGGAAATTGCGGTCAATGAAGCCACCGGCACGATGGAGCAAATCCTCGCCCGCGCAACGGTCTGCGGCACGCAAGCAGGGCCGGCATCAAGATTCGGTGGACGGTGGCCTCGCCCGAGAAGGAATAAGGGGTGATTGGCTGGCCCCCGTACCCTCTCAACAGTCATGGCCGGCCTTGTGCCGGCCATCCCGATCCTGAATCGAGATCGCCGGGACAAGCCTGGCGATGACGGGTCGCGGGGCGCCGGGACAAGCCCGGCGATGACAGGCTGCGGCTGCGGGACAAATCCCGCGGGTCTGCCGTCGGCGGTCACACCACCGTCATCTCGCGCCGGAGCTCGGGGGCGAAGATCGTCTTGGGGATCATCGCGTGCACGCCGCGCACGATGTCGACGACCTGCGTCACCCGGAAGCTCACGGCGATGCTGCACAGCGCGTAGGCGTCGAGCTCGCTGATCTTGGCCTTGGTCGCCAGGAACTTGATGGCGCTGCGTGCAGCGAGCGCCATCGCCACGTTCAGGTCCTTGTCGAGGCCAATGGCGATCCAGTGCGAATCGGTCTCGGCGACCGGCCAGGCCATGTTCTTCTGCTTGTGCAGGATGACCTGGATGCGCAGCTCCCGCATGCGTGTCTCGAGCGCGGTCAGCGCGATCTCCCCGTCGCCCTGCACGGCGTGGCTGTCGCCCGTGTAGATGAGGGCACCGGGCTTCCACACCGGGATGTAGAGCGTCGAGCCTTCGGACAGCTCGTTGAGATCGATATTGCCGCCGTGCGGGCCGGGCGGAACCGAGCTGGTGACCCCGGGGCGCAGCGGCGGGAAATAGCCGTCGGGCGGGGCAACGCCCAAAGTGCCCTGGAACGGCTTCAACGGGACGGTGATGCCCGGCGAGAACTTGCTCGTCATGGCGCCGACATCGAGATCGAGGTACTTGACCTGCCCCTGGACAAAATCCTGCGGCAGGAGCCCGGTGCCGAGCGAGCCGGGGTTGTTGAAGACGGCCCCCCAGTCGTAGGGACGAATCCTCTGGTAGCGGACCTCCAGCACGTCGCCCGGCTCGGCCTTGTTCACGGCGATCGGGCCGATGATCGTATGCGGCCCCTTGCCCGGATTGCTCGTGCGCAGCTGCGCCAGCGTCTCGACGGAGACGCCGGGCTGCATCTCGTTGAGGAAGTGCGACCAGGTATCGGGAAAGCTCACGATGTCGCCTGAGTCGATGCTGACGATCGGCGGCAAGGTGGTGTCGAACACGCCGAGCTGCACCGTCTGCTTGGTCGAGGGGACGACGTGCACGCGGCCGCCGGCGGGTGCAGGCGCCGTGCCCGGCGCAGCAGGAGCCTGGGCGCGCGCCAATCTCGCGAACCACGGCTCGACCGCGGCAAGCGCGCCCATGAATGCGCTCGCCTGCAGGAAGCTGCGGCGCCAGCGGCCGCGCGTGGACAGGTAGCCGTCGAAAACCTCCTGATCCACCTCGTCCATGTGCAGCAGCCGGTCGGAGGCGCGCCGGTCGACGATGGCGTCCTTGATGTCCTCGCGGATGATGCCGGTGCCCTTCTCGTCGCCGCAGCCGAACAGGTTGGCGCAGGCGTGATGGTGGTGATGGTGATGCTGAGCGTCGTGCTGCTCGTCGTGGTGCTCGTGCTCTGACATGATGACCCCCGCGGGAAAGCGCAGCGGTCACGCCGCTGCGAGCGGCCAATTCTTGCACAATTCCGGCGCCGAAGAAACCGCAGGGGCATTTTGACGCGCGCCCGATTACGTAGATAAATGGGCTGCTCGGCCCGACCCCGAGGGGGCCGATGCCGCAAGAAGGAGAAGGTCATGCGCACGTTCTTCGCAACCGCTTTGGCCGTCGCCGCCGCTCTCGGTCTCGCCGGAGGCGGCGCCGCGGCGCAGGGCAAGCTCACGATCTCGGTGTGGGGCGGCGGATACGGCGAGACCTGGAAGCACGAGGTGCTCGAGCCGTTCGTCAAGAAGACCGGCATCGACGTGACCGTCGACGCCGGCCCCTCGGCGCAGCGTCTGTCGAAGCTCCTGGCGGCGCGCGGCGGCCCCGATCTCATCCTGCTCACCGACCATCAGATGGCGATCGCCAATCAGCGCGGGCTGCTCGAGCCGGTGACCGCCGCCAACATTCCCCATCTCGCCGAGCTGCACGATTTCGCCAGGGACCCGTTCGGCGGCGGCATGTGCCCGGCGGTGGTGCTGCTGGGCACCGGGCTCGCCTACAACCGCCAGCAGCTGCCGGCAGCGCCGAAATCGTGGAAGGTGCTGCAGCGCCGCGACCTGCCGGCTCCGGTCGCCTTCATGGACCTGTCGTTCTCGGTCGCACCGTCGGTGCTGGTGCACCTCGCCGAGCTCAACGGCGGCAGCATCAACGACATCGAGCCGGGGCTCAAGGTCATGGCCGAGATGAAGGAGCGCGCCCGCTTCTTCAAGCTGTTCGAGGTGCTCGACTGGATCAATCGCGGCGAGGTGTCGGTGGCGCCGATGCTCAACATCTTCGTCAAGAACGACCCCGGCGTGCCGCTCGCCTTCACCTTCCCGGACGACGGGCTGATCGGCGTCGTCAACATGGGATGCATCGTCAAGGGGGCGGCGAACAAGCGCAATGCCGAGGCGTTCCTCGACTATTACCTCTCCCCCGAAGCGCAGGCGCAATCGGCCAGGACGTTCGGCGAGACCCCGGTCAACAAGCTCGCGCGCATTCCCGCCGACATTCCCTACCAGATCGTTCCGGTGGAACGCATGTCGACGATGAAATTCTACGACCCGCAGGTCATCGCCCGCAATCTGCCCAAGTGGAACGAGCTGTTCCAGGAGCGCGTAGTCGCCAGGTAATCTGGCGCCGTCGCCCATGAGCGACGTGCGGCTGGCCGGCGTGAGCAAGCGGTTCGCGCAGACCTGGGCGGTGCGCGACGCGAGCTTCCACGCGCCGGCCGGCAGCTTTCTGAGCCTGCTCGGGCCGAGCGGCTGCGGCAAGACGACGACGCTGCGGCTCATCGGCGGGTTCGAGACCGCCGAACGCGGCGATATCGCCATCGGCGGAAGCCGCATCAATGAGACGCCGCCGTGGCGGCGCGGTCTCGGCGTCGTCTTCCAGAGCTATGCCCTGTTCCCGTTCATGACCGCGTTCGAGAATGTCGCGTTCGGTCTCCGCCGGCGGCGCGTCCGCGGCGCCCAATTGAGCCGGCGCGTGCACGACGCGCTGGCGCTGGTCGGGCTTCCCGAGCTGGGCGGGCGCTATCCATCCGAGCTGAGCGGCGGGCAGCAGCAGCGAATTGCGCTCGCGCGCGCGCTGGTGATCGAGCCGCGCGTGCTGCTGCTCGACGAGCCGTTGAGCAATCTCGACGCGAGGCTGCGCTCGGAGATGCGCTTCGAGCTCAAGCGCATTCAACGCGCCTCCGGGGTGACCACCATCTTCGTCACCCACGATCAGGAGGAGGCGCTCACCCTGTCGGACCGGATCGTGGTGATGAACGCGGGGCTGGTGGTCGCCGCCGGCGCGCCGCGCGAGATCTGGCAGCGGCCCGGCAGCCGGCTGGTAGCCGATTTCCTCGGCGTCGAGAATCTGCTGCCTGCCACCGCATCGGCTCCCGATGCGGCACGCATCGACGGGTCGGGCGCCGGGCTCGTGCTGCCGGCCGATGCCGGCGCCGGCCCGGGCGACCGGCTGGTCGTCGGCATCCGCTCCCACGACATCGCGATCGTCGCCACCGACGAGGTCGCGGGTCCAAACCTGGTGCCGGGCACGGTCGGCGAGATCAACTACCGCGGCGCCGACATCGTCTACCAGGTCGCCACGCCGCTGTCCGATCGCCCGCTGGTGGTCAGCACCGAGCTCGAGCTTGAGCGCGGCCAGCGCGTCACCCTGCGGCTGCCGCCGGAGCGGCTGATGCGGCTTGCTCCCGGGCCGGCCGCGCCGTCATGACCGCACGGCCCCCTTCGGCGGGACTGCTCGCCGCTCCGCTCCTGCTGGTCATGCTCGCGGTCGTGATCGCCCCTTGTCTCGCGCTCATGGCGCAGAGCCTGCTGCCGCAGGGAGCAAGCGGCGGGATCTCGTTCGCCCAGTACGCGACCGTGCTGGAAAGCCGGGCGGCCCAGCAGGCGATCCTGCGCACGTTCCGCATCGGCCTCTCCGTGACCGCCATCACGGTCGTTGCCGGCTATCCGCTCGCCTCCTTCATCGCCCGCCGGCGCCCGGCCTGGCGCGGGCTCCTGCTCGCTGTTCTGATCTTCCCGTTCCTGCTTTCGGCGGTGGTGCGGGCCTACGGCTGGGACATGATCCTCGGTGACCGCGGTGTGCTCAACAATCTGCTCGTGGCGAGCGGAATTCTCCGCAGCCCGATCCGGCTGATCAAGACCGAGACCGCGATCGTCATCGGCGAGACGCATCTGCTGCTGCCCTACATGGTGCTGTCGCTGCTGGCGGTCATCGACCGGATCGATCCGAATCTCTCGGCGGCGGCGCAGAGCCTCGGCGCGCGGCCGCACGAGGTGTTCCTCCGGGTGATGCTGCCGCTGACAATGCCCGGGCTGATGACCGGCACGCTGCTCGTCTTCGCACTGGCGATGACGGCATTCGCCACACCGTTCATGCTGGGCGGGCCCACCGTGCCGGTGCTGGCCACGCTGCTCTACCGCTATGCCTTCACCGTGTTCGACTGGTCACGCGCCTCGACCATCGCCGTGCTGCTGCTGCTGATCGGCTCGGCGTTCATGGTGCTGCACCGCCGGCTCAGCCGCCGCACGCTCGAGCGGCAGGGAGTGATGACGTGAGGACGCCGGCGGCGGCGCGTTCCCCCGTGAAACCCCGCCGCGGATTTGCGGCGGCGGTCGGGCACGCGCTGCTGCTGGGGATCGTTGCGTTCTGGCTCGTGTATCTGCTCGCGCCGATCGTGGTGACGTTCGCGATCTCGCTGACCAGTGCCGAGTACACGGTGCTTCCGCCGCCGGGCCTGTCGCTGCGCTGGTACCGGCACGTGCTGGGGTTCTCCTGGTTCACCGGCTCGCTGCTGGTCAGCGCGGTCGTCGCGACCGCGGCGACCGTCGCCTCGATCGGCATGGGGCTCGTCGGCGCGCTGCTCCTGGCACGCCGCTCCTTCCGCGGCCGGGCTCTGCTCGAATACGCGATGCTGAGCCCGCTGATCATCCCGGGCGTGGTGATCGGCTTCGCGCTCCTCAACGCCGCGCTCATGGTCGGGCTGCAGGACAGCGCGCTCCTCAACCTCGTTCTCGGGCATGCCGTGGTGACCGTCCCGTTCTCGCTGCGGTCGATCTGGTCGAGCCTGGTGGGCTTCGACCGCCGGCTGGAGGAGGCGGCACAGAGCCTCGGCGCAACCGCGGTGCAGACCTTCTGGCGGGTGACGCTGCCGGGCATCCTGCCCGGCATCGTCGCCGGGGCGATCATCGCCTTCACCTTCTCGTTCAACGATATCACGGTCGCGATCTTCCTCGTCGGCTCGACCGTGCGCACACTGCCGGTCGAGCTGATGTCGCAGATGGAATACCTGCCCGACCCCACCCCGGCGGCGGCCTCCTCCATCGTGATGCTGCTGACGCTCGCGTTCTTCGTGCTGATCGAGCGTACCATCGGGCTCGACGTCTTCGGCGGCAGATGATGCAGTGGCCTCATGGAACTGCTCCCCACCGTCATGCGCGGGCTTGTCCCGCGCGTCCACGTCTTCACTGATGAAAAAGGCGTGGATGGCCGGGACAAGCCCGGCCATGACGACCCTTTGGATTCGATCGGATCGGAAATGTTTCAGTAGCGGGTGAAACGATGGTTGAATCCACGAACACGTTTCCCGATGTGCCGGCGCCCTTCCACGCCTTCCTTGCGGCGATGCCCAAGGCCGAGCTGCATGTGCACATCGAGGGCACGATCACCCCGCGCCAGCAATGGGAGATCGCCGCCCGCAACGGGATCCGGCTGCCCTATGCCGGCATAGCCGAGATCGAGGCGGCGCAGACCTACGAGGCGCCGGATGCGCCGAGCTATCTGCGGAAGTTCCTCGCCACCTACTACGAGCGGATGGACGTGCTGCGCACCGAGCGCGACTTCCGCGACATCATGCTGGAGCATCTGCGCCGCTGCCGCGAGGACAATGTCCGCTATGCCGAGGTCATGTTCGATCCGCAGCCGCACATGGAGCGCGGCGTCCCTTTTCCCGCACTGTTCGAGGGGCTAGAGGCCGGGCGGCGCGAGGGCAAGGCAAAGTACGGGGTCGGCTGCAATTTCATCCTCTCGATCAACCGCGACCGCAGCCTGGAAAGCGCCCGGGCGGCGA
Organism: Xanthobacteraceae bacterium; assembly: GCA_036406655.1. Lineage (GTDB taxonomy): Bacteria > Pseudomonadota > Alphaproteobacteria > Rhizobiales > Xanthobacteraceae > VAZQ01. The sequence continues at coordinate 14,837 of DASXAP010000105.1, forward strand.
TGGACCAGGCGCGCCGATATCGCGAGCGGATAACCGGGTTCGGCATCGACTCGATCGAGGAAGGCAACCCGCCGGCCAAATTCATGGACCTGTACGAGCGGGCGCGCGCCGAGGGCTATCGCCTCACCGCCCACTGCGATGTCGATCAGGCCGACGCGGTGTCGCATATCCGCGACTGCCTCGAGATGCTGCGTGTGGAGCGCATCGACCACGGCATCAACGCGATCGAGGACGACCGGCTGGTCGAGGCGCTGCGCGAGCGCGCGGTCTGCATGACCCCCTGCCCGACCTGGCGGGCGATCGACCGCGCGCCGCGCCGGGTCGATCGCATCCGCATCATGCACGAGCGCGGGCTCAAGGTGACGCTCAACACCGACGATCCGGGGCTGTTCGCCAGCGGCACGCTGGGAACGATGCTCCCGCCGGTGGCGGCGGCAGGCGGGTTCAGCCCCTCCGACATGATCGAGCTGATGCGCAACGCCTTCGCCGGCGCCTGGCTGCCGGCGGCCGAGCGCGCGCGCCACCTCGCCGAGCTCGACGCGTTCGCGGCGCGGCACATTGCCGGCCGTTAGCGCGGCCGTCCTGCGCCGTGGATAGTGCGGGTCCGGGCTATGCTCGCAATCAATAGTGCCAGATCAGGTCCATCGCAGCGAGCCACATGTAGGACCTGTCGGGTGGGATCGGCACCGGTGTCGCATTGAAGTTGCCGTTGAAAGCCGGCGCGTCCCAGGAGCGGTAGTAGGCGATCTCCGGCCGAATTTCCACCTGCGGCGAGAACCAGTGCTGCCAGCCGAACCCGATCTCGGAATAGCGTGTCCTGGTGCCGGTGCGCTGACCCTGCTGATCGTCATAGTATTCGAGCCGCAGGGTAAGATTGTCGAGCGGCGTAAGCCTGTAGTTCCAATACATCACCGAAGCGAAGACGCGTGCGGTGCAAGCCAGTGCATTGGGATCACTGCACTGAGCGAAGCCGGGTGCGTTGAATCTGATCCCATTGGCGGGAGTGAATGGGTACCCGCCATTCGCGATGATCCCGGCCGGATCGGCCGCGTTGAGCACGTTGTTCTGGCTGTAGGTGAACGTCTCCCAGGCGAAGTGCAACCGATCATTGAACTTATGATACCATGTCAGCCCATATGCCTGCAGATTGTTGTATCCCCACGTGCCGTTATTGATGCCGTTCGCGCAAGCGTACACGTTGTCATCGGCGCTGTCGGTCTGATAGCGCACGCATGCAGTAAGCGATGGCTGGTTGCCGGGGTCCCGCAACATGGTAGTGCCCGGAAAGATCGGGTTCGGAAACGGATTTGGAACCGTTTTTCGGTAATTCCAGATCCCGGTGTCAGTGCCCATTACTACCCCGAGCTGCACCAACCAGTTCTTATTCAGAGCGAGCGTCGTTTGAACCCCTTCATGCGTATAATTGTCGAAGGTGTTGAGCATTGAATGGGAATACATGTAATTGTTCGGCGCAGTCGGCGATTCGATGTCAGGCAATGCGAGATAGCGGCCAAAGCGCACCAGCAGTCTGTCGGCGACAAACGGGATGTAAACTTCACCGTAGAGCATCGGAAAGTCGTAACCGTAGACATTATTATGGCTCAGCAGCTGGTAGCTCGCGAAGCCATAAGCGATGGTGTAACGATAATTCTCGCCGTACAAGCCTGAGACGCGGAAGCCCCAGTCGACATGGTCCTTCTGCACGGTATCGGGCAGGCGCTCGATGTACATCACGGCCTGGTCCAGCTGCACGGTGTTCGGGGTGTACATGTAGGCTGCCGGCCAGTTACCGCCGGGTGTGACGCTGTTGGTGCTGAGATTGCCGCCGGCATTGACCCAGCCATAGACCTGAATGTGAGCAGCGTTCATTGCCTTACCGAGCTCGGTACCCGACAGCGCCACCATGAGCGGACTATCAACCGAATTGGGCCTCGTCACGCCGATGCTGGTCGCCCCGCCGTACGGCCATTCGCTGAACGGATACGGCGGCGTCGTCACCGGGGCCGGCGACCAGCCGACGCGGCGCGGCGGGGGTGCGGTCGCATCGGGCGGAGCCTCGGTGCGACCCCATTCGAGGGCATAGTAGCTGATCAGGCGGGTGAAGAAATCATCGCCCAGACGCTTGTCCCAATCCTTCGGATGGGGCGGAAGGGACGCCTGCTGCTGATTTTGCGGCGGCGCCTTCACAACCATCGACACGTCGGCCGCTTGCGCGTCCGCGTTGAGCAATAGCGCAGAGACGACTACCCCGGTTGACAGAAAGCTCTTCAAGACGCCCCCCAACTTCGGACCGTTTCACGGCGCTAGCCGCTGTGCTCGCGCCGTTGCGCCCGACGGTGGATCGAGGCCGCATAAAAAGTCGATGTGGATTGGCCGGCAAAGATATAAAAATTGGACCGAATTCGGCATTCCTGTTGCAGGAGCGCCACGCAGTTTTCGAAAAAGCCTGGGCTCTCATCGAGCCTGAGGAGCGCCACGGCGGGGTGTTAGCTCCTCGAGCTGCCAAGTGTCTAGGCCACCCGCGCACGCGTGCCTCGGGGTCATGTCCGCGGCTGCGCTGAACAGCGCTCTCGGGCCGGCTGTTATTTAGGCAGCATGCCCAGGTTTTCGGCGACCGGTGCCGCAGCTTTCCAGATTTGTAGAAATTCCCCGGTTTGCCTGAGCCGAGCGGACTTGGCACGGCGATTGATTGAGGGTTGGCGCTGCCGGGGAAGGCAACCTTCGCGCCATCAATGAAGCTGCCTTCGAGCCGCAGCAAGCACGGAGCTCAGCGCATGAAGCTGGCTATCATCGATGTGGCGGCCCTCTGAGCACCCTTGCCGCAAACCTCTCGCGACAGGAGCAAATTGTGATGTTCAATAAACCAACACGCGCGGGGCTCGTGGCGCTCGTGCTTGCATTGCTGCTCGGCATCGTCCTCAGCCTTCCGACCTTCAACCAAGCCTCCTGGGCGCAGGAAGCCGCCGCGCAGGCCGCGGCAGCCGACGCAGGGCCGCCGGCCTGTGCCGGAAATCCCGATCCGAAAAAGGTAGGCAGTGCTCAAGGAGTGCACGCCGAATCCAGGCGACACCGCCTGGATGCTGACCTCGATGGCGCTGGTGCTGATGATGACGATTCCGGGCCTCGGGTTGTTCTACGGCGGGATGGTGCGCAAGAAGAACGTTGGCGATACCGTCATGACCAGCTTCGCGATTACCTGCCTTGTCAGCATTCTCTGGCTCGCCGGCACCTATAGCCTGGCGTTCCGCGAAGGATCGCCGTTCATCGGCGGCCTCGATCGCGCCTTTCTGCAGGGGATCCTGAGCGACCCGGCCAAGGGAATCGGCAATCCCAATCCGCTTGCGCCTACCATTCCGGAGACCGTCTATCTCTGCTTCCAGCTCACCTTCGCGATCATCACTCCCGCATTGATCGCCGGCGCATTTGCCGAACGCATGAAGTTTTCGGCGATGCTGTGGTTCGTCGGGCTTTGGGCGATCTTCGTATATTCTCCCGTAGCGCATTGGGTCTGGGGTCCAGACGGTTTCCTTGCGTCGGGCAACTCCGATGCCTGGATCAAGGTGCTCGACTTCGCCGGCGGGACCGTGGTGCACATCAATTCCGGCGTTGCCGGATTGATGGTCTGCCTCGTGCTCGGCAGGCGCAAGGATACGGGCCCCGGCCACAACATGGTGCTGACCTTCATCGGCGCCTCTCTCCTGTGGGTCGGCTGGTTCGGCTTCAACGCCGGTTCAGCTGTCAGCGCCGGCATGCAAGCCGGAATGGCCATGCTGGTCACTCATATGGCCACGGCTTTTGCCGCCTTCACCTGGATGATCGTCGAGTGGATCGCGCGCGGCAAACCGACGGTGATCGGCATCTGTACCGGTGCGGTCGCAGGGTTGGTCGCCATCACGCCTGCCTCGGGCTTCGTCGGGCCTATCGGGTCGGCCTGTATCGGCATTGCCGCAGGGATTGTCTGCTACTGGGGCTGCACCGGCCTGAAGCATCTCTTCGGCTATGATGATGCGCTCGATGCCTTCGGTGTGCACGCGGTCGGCGGCATGGCCGGAGCCTTGCTGACGGGGGTATTCGCCATCGAGCAATACGGCGGCACCCCCGGCCTGATCGAGGGCAATGCGAAGCAGGTCATCAACCAGATCGCGGGCATCGTCATCGTGTTCGTCTATGATGCTGTCGTCTCGTTGATCATCCTCAAGCTGGTTGACATATTCGTGGGCCTCCGAGTGAGCGACGAGGTGGAACGCGAAGGTCTGGACCTCGCCTTGCATGGCGAAGTAGTGCACTGACACGTTTGCGAGCCGATTTGGCGCAAGGTCCTGCGGAGCGAGCCCGACGATCAGAACCCCGGCGGGCCCGAGGAACTCGGCCAGCCAATCCAAGGTCGTCGCGAGCGATTTGATCGAGTGCCCGCGCCAATCCACCAGCGCCGCGTCGTATTGTCCTGCCGGAAGCCCGCAATGCGCAGTCGTCGTCACCCGCCCATAACCGCGGCGATTGAGCTCCAACATGAGTTCCGCGCTGCTCGCGCCCGCCACGAGGATGCGTTCGCGCTTCGAGAAACGCGCAAGCGTGATCATCGGCTCGATGATGCGTTCGCTTGCAACTGGGAGACCGGGCCGGAGCATGACGGTATCACTGTCCTTTCGTCTCGGATGCGCAGGTGCTGATGCCAAATGCCTAGGCCGCCCGCGCATCTGCCCTGGGGTTTGCAGCCTGAATCAATCCGATCGGAAGATCGATTGCTGATATCCAGCTCGAGCACGCTGGGGACCATGACCACGGCTTCGGGGTGATGGCCATTCTCGAACATCGCGAACTTGACTGCTTCGGCCCTGCCGATGAACAAACCGCCGCAAAGGCCTTTCTGGTCTCGGGCGACCCAGTTGCCGCAACTGTTCCTGCCCACCAGGAAGAGCAAGTTCTTCTGCTCGCCGGTAGAGGGAGGTTCGCCTTTCAACATGAGACCGGTCATCTAAGTCTCTTCCCATGCTTGACGTTGCGCGATTGGACCAGATGCAATCCTCGTTGACGGTCACCGCGAATATTTCAGTCAGGTCCCGTTCGGCTTACTTGCCTGATGTCGTCAATGTGCTTATCGCGGCGTATGAATTCGAGAGGGAAGCCGACCGAGATTCATAAGTGCGATATAAAGATCGTCAGGCTTGGTAGCTCTGATTGACGAGAGATCCGCCTGGGCCATACCGGAAACGAGGCAGAGAAGCACCTCTGCATCTATATGGAATTCCTATATCGTTGTGCTTGCCTCCACCTCGAAAACATATGCCGGTCGTGACATCTGTCTGCCGGGCTCAGGGCTGGCAGAACTCGCGCGTTTGACCCAAGTCAATATCCCACCGCGCGCGACAGCATCTCATGCCGGCTATTCAGGCAGGGGGCTCCTTCCGATGCTGGACGTCGTCATGCTTGTCATTGGGCTTGGTTTTTTTGCGCGGTCGGTCGGCTACGCCGTCGCCTGCGACCGGCTCTGAGGAGAACGGCAATGATCTTCGACTATTCGCTCGCCGCCCTCGTCACGGTCGGGCTCATGCTCTACCTCACCTACGCCTTGCTCAAGCCCGAGCGGTTCTGAGAGGGCACAACGACCATGACCGTCATCGGGTGGAGTCAGATTCTGCTCTATTGCGCGATCCTCGTCGCCGTCACCCCGCTGCTCGGCAGCTACATGACGCGGGTGTTCGACGGCGAGCGGACGATCCTGTCGCCGCTCCTGCGCCCCATGGAGGTCGCGCTGTATCGGATCGGCGGCGTCGACGAAACACGCGAGCAGCATTGGATCACCTATACCGTCGCCATGCTGTTCTTCCATGTCGGCGGGTTCCTGATCCTGTACGCCTTGCTGCGTGCACAGGCGCTGTTGCCCCTCAACCCGGCCGAGCAGTCGGCGGTGACCCAGGACCTTTCCTTCAACACCGCCGTGAGCTTCATCACCAATACGAACTGGCAGAACTACGGTGGGGAGAGCACCCTCTCGTATCTGGTGCAGATGCTCGGCCTGACGCACCAGAACTTCCTTTCCGCCGCGACGGGCATCGTGCTCGCCGTGGCGCTGATCCGCGGTTTCGCGCGCGCTTCGGTGCGGACCGTCGGCAACTTCTGGGTCGACGTCACCCGCTGCACGCTCTACGTCCTCCTGCCGATCTGCGTGGTCTACGCGCTGTTCCTGGTCTGGCAGGGCATGCCGCAGACGCTCGGGCCTTATGTCGAGGCAACGACGCTCGAAGGCGCCAGGCAGACGATCGCGGTGGGCCCGGTCGCCTCGCAAGTTGCGATCAAGATGCTCGGCACCAATGGCGGCGGCTTCTTCAATGCCAATGCCGCCCATCCGTTCGAGAATCCGACCGCGCTGTCGAACTTCGTGCAGATGCTGTCGATATTCGCGATCGGCGCCGCGCTCACCAACGTCTTCGGCCGGATGGTCGGCGACCAGCGTCAGGGCTGGGCCATTCTCGCGGTGATGGGGGTGCTGTTCATCGCCGGCGTGATCGTCTGCTACGCCGCCGAAGCCCACGGCAACGACATCCTGAACACGATGGGCCTGACCGGCGGCAACATGGAGGGTAAGGAGATCCGCTTCGGCATCGTTGCTTCCGCGCTGTTCGCCGTCGTCACCACCGCGGCCTCGTGCGGCGCCGTCAACGCCATGCACGACTCCTTCACCGCACTCGGCGGCATGGTCCCGCTGATCAACATGCAGCTCGGCGAGATCATCGTCGGCGGGGTGGGCGCCGGCATGTACGGCATGCTGCTGTTCGTCATCCTGGCGATCTTCGTCGCCGGATTGATGGTCGGCCGCACGCCCGAATATGTCGGCAAGAAGATCGAGGCGAAGGAAGTGAAGATGGCGATGCTCGCGATCCTGATCCTGCCGCTGATGTACCTGGGTTGGACGGCGGTTGCGGTGGTGATCCCGTCGGCCGTCGCCTCGATGGCCAACCCCGGTCCGCACGGCTTCACCGAGGTTCTCTATGCCTACACCTCGCAGACCGCGAACAACGGGTCTGCCTTCGCGGGCCTCACCGGCAACACGATGTTCTACAACCTCACCGGCGCCTGCGCGATGCTGGTCGGCCGTTTCTGGATGATCATCCCAGCCATGGCAATTGCCGGCTCGCTCGCTGCGAAGAAATCGGTGCCGCCATCGGCCGGCACGTTCCCGACCACCGGCGGCTTGTTCGTCGGCCTGGTGGTGGGGGTGATCGTGATCGTCGGCGGGCTGACCTTCTTCCCCGCGCTCGCGCTTGGTCCGATCGTCGAGCAGCTCGCAATGCATGCAGGCACGACGTTTGCAGCGAATTGATCGGAGCTGGTCCTACGGAAACCTCGGTTATCCGCAAGCGCATGCCGGTAACGGCGTTGCTTGATCCGAACATCGTCGTTCCCGCCATCGGCTCGGCTTTCGTGAAGCTCGACCCCCGCACCCTGATGTCGAATCCGGTGATGTTCGTGCTCGAGGTCGTCACCGCGCTGACGACGGCGATCTTGCTGCGCGACCTGGTCACGGCTGGCGAGCACGTTCTGTTCGAGTTTCAGATCGTCTTGTGGCTGTGGTTCACGGTGCTGTTCGCCAACTTTGCCGAGGCTGTCGCGGAAGGTCGCGGCAAGGCGCAGGCCGACGCGCTGCGGAGAACCCGCACCGAGACGCAGGCCAAGCTGCTCACCGGATCGGGCCGTGATTACCGGCAGGTTCCCGGCACGGGCCTGAAGATAGGCGACGTCGTCCTGGTCGAGGCAGGCGACATCATCCCCTCGGACGGCGAGGTGATCGAGGGCATCGCCTCGGTCAACGAGGCCGCCATTACCGGCGAGTCCGCCCCCGTGATCCGCGAGTCGGGCGGCGACCGTTCGGCAGTCACCGGGGGCACCCAGGTGCTGTCCGACTGGATCAAGGTGCGCATCACCGCGGCGGCGGGCGCGACCTTCCTCGACCGCATGATCAAGCTGGTCGAGGGCGCCGAGCGGCAGAAAACGCCCAACGAGATCGCGCTCAACATCCTGCTGGTCGGGCTCACGATCATCTTCGTGTTCGCGACCGCGACGATCCCGAGCTACGTCACCTACGCGGGCGGCTTGGTGCCGGTGGTGATTCTGGTTGCGCTCTTCGTCACCCTCATCCCGACCACCATCGGCGCGCTGCTCTCGGCCATCGGCATCGCCGGCATGGACCGGCTCGTGCGCTTCAACGTGCTCGCCATGTCCGGCCGCGCCGTCGAGGCGGCGGGCGACGTGGACACGCTTCTGCTCGACAAGACCGGGACCATCACCCTGGGCAACCGGCAGGCAACCGAGCTCAGGCCCGTCCATGGCGTGAGCGAGCAGGAGCTGGCCGATGCCGCCCAGCTCGCCTCGTTATCCGACGAGACCCCCGAGGGCCGCTCGATCGTCGTGCTCGCCAAGGAAAAATACGGCATTCGCGGCCGCGAGCTGGCAGAGCTGCGCGCCCGTTTCATCCCCTTCACGGCGCAAAGCCGGATGAGCGGGGTGGAGATCGGTCACTCCTGGGTGCGCAAAGGCGCAGTCGACGCGATCCTCGACTATCTCAATGCCACAGCGACTTCGGTCGGCCCCAGCGGGGCGGTCCAGGTGCTGCGGCCGAGCGTCAGCGCCGAAACTGTCCGGGAGGTCAACGCCATCGCCGAGGGTATTGCCAAGGCGGGCGGCACCCCGCTCGCCGTCGCCAGGGACGGCCGACTCTTGGGCATCATTCACCTCAAGGACATCGTCAAGGGCGGCATCCGCGAGCGCTTCGCCGAGCTGCGTCGCATGGGCATTCGCACCGTCATGATCACCGGCGACAATCCGATGACCGCTGCCGCCATCGCCGCCGAAGCC
>DASXAP010000106.1:0-9165 GCA_036406655.1 Xanthobacteraceae bacterium
CAATTAGATTGAACGATGCAAATCAATGTGCCCTCGATGTCTCCGAACACCTGTCTTCGATGTCTCCAGCACGTACACGGGGGAGGGGTGGGGAGGGGGTTTACGGCTCACGCCGTTTGCGCCCCCTCCCTGTCCCTCCCCCGCAAGCGGGGGAGGGAACGTTGTCGCACCATCGCGCATCAATTCCACCGGACGTGCCATAATTGAAGGTAGCATGCGCTGCCGCGACTCCAAGCACCTTGTGAGCTCCGACCGGGCAGACCGATCCACGAGGTCCACCGCCTCGACGCGGCAGCCTCAGGCGAGGAGCTGTCCGGCACCGGTCCCGAGCGCGGGGGTGGGAAGGCACCACTCCTCGCCCCGGGCGGTGTGAACGTATTCGGGCCAGCGCAGGTCGATGGGCGGCTGAAAATCCCGGGGCAGCAGCGGGGCGACCCATTTCTCCCCGCCGACGCCGCCGCCGGTCCGCACGCGGAATTCCTCCTGCGCGCGCGCCAGCGTGGAAGGCTCCGTCAGCAGGTCGATCATGGTCGCGGCGAGCGTCTTCGATCCGACCCAGATGCCCGGGTCGATGGCGGCCGGTATGCCGGTCAGCGCGTTGCTCGCCCAGGCCGGATAGCTGAACGCGGGGTCTGGCGACCTCAGCACCGGGACGGTCGAGAAGATGCGCGCAGTCGGCGCATGCCAGGTGTACTCCACATAATCGTCGGCGGCGAAGTTGGTCTGCCATGGCGGCATGGTGAGGCGGATGCGGCGGTCGTACTCGCGCGGATCCATGAGCTGCTCGCACTCGTCGAGGAACGGATTGTCCATCGGCGGGATGCCGAGGTCCTCCTGGATCTTGCGCGCGAACTCGCGCGCCTCCGGCCCGAACGACGTCGGCCCGACGAGCTTCATGTTCTCGAAGGCGAGATCGGCCATGGCGTGGTTGACGATGCCGGTGCGCGTCTTGGCGATCCATCGCACCGACACCTGGCAGCCGGCGATCGCGGCGGCGTGCCTGGCGTTGCTCTCGAGGATATTGTAGATCTGCTGCTGGATTCCCAGCGTCGGCGAGCGCCAGGAATACTGGATCTGGCTGAACCGGGGCGGCAGGTTGTCGGAGGTGGCATCGCCTCCGGTCATGATGAACTCGTTCACGCTCCACGAGCCGGTGTGCGGAAACATCGCCTCCTTGGTGTATTTCGTGCTCGTGTACATGAGGCACAGCGCATCGATGGCGCCGGGGCAGCGCACCGCGCCGTGGCCGTGCGAGACCGGCGCGAGCCGCCGGTCGCTCCAGCGCTCGGGATGCGGCGTCTCGAAGGTGAACACCACGCTCCAGTACGAGCCGTATTGCATGTCGCGCAGGACGGTGCTGGTCCATTTCGGGTGGTAGAGGACGAAGGCGTCGCAGCCGTCGAAATAGCCCTTGGTCGCGTGCACCGCCTTCGACCCGCACACCTTCTCCGCCGGCTCTCCGAACAGCTTGAGCGTGCCGGGCAGATCGAACGCCTGCATCGCCGCCTTGGTGGCGAGGATGCCGGTGAGCGCGGTGGTGCCGAGCGAGGAGTGCGGATCGGTATGGCCGGGCGCCCAGGGATGCAGCCCGTCGCGCGGGGCGCGGTAGGGCACCGGCTTCTGTGAATTCGCCGGCACCGCGTCGTATTCGGCAAGGCTGCCGAGGACCGGCCTGCCGCTTCCCCAGCTCGCCGCAAACGCGGTCGGCATTCCGCCCGAGCCGTGCTCCACCTCGAAACCTTCCGCCCGCAGCAGGTCGACATAGGCCTGCGACGACTTGTACTCGCGCCACGCGGTCTCGGCGTAATTCCAAATCCGCAGGTGGAATTCCGACATCCGCGCCCGATCGCCGTCGATCCAGGCCATCGCACAGAGCTTTTGCTGCGGCACATTGCCCATGAATGCGGCTCCTCCGGTCGTCTCGCTCGAGCAGGCTGGATGGTTCTAGCCGGCGAGGACGAGCTTGACGAGGCAGGTGTCGGCATCGTGCGGATCGGGCGCGATGGAGAAGCCGAGCTCCCGGCACATCGCCAGCATCGTGGTGTTCTCGCGCAGCACCTGGCCCTCGATCACCGCAAGCGCCTCGGCGCGGGCGTACTCGATGATGGTCTGCATGAGCAGGTAGCCGAGCCCCCGGCCTTTGAGGTCCGAGCGAACGAGGACCGCATATTCGCCGTTGCGATAGTCGGCGTCGGAGTGCATGCGCACCACGCCGAGAAGCTCGCCGGAGGCCTCGGCGATGGCGAGGAACGCCATGGCGCGCGCATAGTCTATCTGCGTCAGCCGGGCGACAAAGGCATGGCCGTGCTCCTTCACCGGGGCGAAGAAGCGCAGCCGCATGTCCTGGCTCGACACCGCGGCGAAGAACGGACCGTAGAGCGGTTCGTCCTCCGGGCGCACCGGACGGATCAGCAGCGCGGTGCCGTCCCGCAGGCTGGTGCGCCGCTCCCATTCCTTGGGATAGGGGCGAATGGCGAAGCGCGGATTGCCGGACGGGCGGCGCCGGGAGGGCGCGACGGCGGCGACCGCGATGCGCGCATCGACGGCGATGATGCCGGTGTGATCGGCGAGCACCGGGTTGAGATCGAGCTCGCGCAGCTCGGGCAGATCGGCGGCCATCTGCGCGAGCTTGACCAGAAGGAGCGCGATCGCCGCGACGTCGGCAGCCGGCACGTCGCGATAGGCCGCGAGCACGCGCGAGACGCAGGTGCGCGCGATCAGCGCGCGGGCCAGCTCGAGGTCGAGCGGCGGCAGCGCCAGCGACTTGTCGCCGATCACCTCGACGGCGGTGCCGCCGCGGCCGAAGACGATGACTGGGCCGAAGGTCGGGTCGTCGGCCACCCCGGCGATCAGCTCGCGCGCCTTGGGACGCAGCACCATGGGATGGATGGTGACCCCGCGGATGCGCGCGTCGGGCCGCGCCGCGCGCGCGCGGGCGAGGATGTCGGCTGCCGCCTCGCGCACCGCCTTCTCGTTGATCAGGTCGAGGCGGACGCCGCCGACCTCGGACTTGTGGACGATGTCGGGGGAGAGAATCTTGGCGACGACGGCCGTTCCCTGCGCCAGCATGGGTGCCGCCGCCTTCGCCGCCGCATCCGGATCGGCGGCGAAGAAGGCGGGCGCTGCCGGAATCGCATAGGCGGCGAGGAGCTTCATCGCCTCGATCGGATCGAGCCAGGCGCGCCCCTCGTCGAGCGCGCCCGCCACCACCGCGCGCGCTGCGGCGGCATCCGGCGCGAAGTCGCCCGGCAGGCTCGGCGGGGTCGCCGACAATGCATCGAGCGCCTCACGCCAGCGCACGAGGTGCATGAAGCCCTGCACCGCCTCCGATTCGGTCGAATAATTCGGTATGCCCGCCGCTTCGAAGGTCGAGGTGATCGCGTCGGAGGCGCCCAGCCAGACCGCGAACACCGGCTTGGGGCGCAGCCAGCGGCTGCGGTGCGCCTCTGCCGTGGCGGCGACCGATCGCGCCGCCGCCTCGCTCGAGGCGAGCGCGGTCGGCACGTTCATGACGAGGACGGCATCGTTCCCGGCATCTCCCAGGAGCTCCTCGAGCGCGGCGGTGTAGCGGGACTCGTCGGCATCGCCGGCGATGTCGATGGGGTTGCCGCGCGACCAGATCGGCGGCAGCACCGCATCGAGGCGTGCGAGCGTCTGCTCCGACAAGGCCGCGAGCGCCCCGCCGAGATCGACCAGCCGGTCGACCGCCAGCACGCCGAGCCCGCCGCCGTTGGTGAGGATCGCGAGCCGCTTGCCGGCAAACGGCCGCACCCGCCCCAGCGTCTCCGCCGCCGCGAACAGCTCGTCGAGGTCGAGGACCCGGAGCAGCCCGGCGCGGCGGAACGCCGCGTCGTAGACGGCATCGGCGCCGGCGAGCGCCCCGGTATGGGTCTGCGCGGCCTTCGCCCCCTGCGCCTGCCGGCCGGACTTGACCACCACCACCGGCTTGACGCGGGCGGCGGCGCGGGCGGCCGACATGAACTTGCGCGCACCGCTGATCGATTCGACATAGAGTAGGATTGCGCGGGTCCTGCCGTCGAGGGCGAAGAAGTCGAGGAGATCGGCGAAGTCGACGTCGATCTTGTCGCCGAGGGAGACGACGGCGGAGAACCCGATCCCGCGCGCGAGCGACCATTGCACGAGCCCGGCGGCGATCGCGCCCGACTGCGAGAGGAGCGCGAGGTCGCCTGGGGGCGGCATCCCGGCGGCGAAGCTCGCATTGAGGCCCGAGCGGGGCACGAGAACGCCGAGGCAGTTGGGGCCGACGAGGCGCAGCCCGGTCCGCCGCGCGGCCCGCTCGCTTGCCTCCGCGAGCGAGCCCGTGCCGTGGCCGAGCCCGGAGCTGATGATGATGGCGGCGGCGGTGCCTCTCGCGCCCGCCGCGGCGACGATATCGGGGACCGAGGCCGCGGGTGCGGCGATCACCAGGAGCTCGGGCGGCGCCGGCAGATCGCCGACGCTCTTGACCGCCGCCACCCCTTCGATCTCGGGATAGCGGGGATTGACGAGCCCGATCGGTCCGTTGAAGCGCGCAGCGCGCAGGTTCGCCAGCACGGCGCGGCCGGGCGAGGTTGCGCGCGGGCTCGCGCCGACGACGGCAACCGAGTGCGGCGCGAACAGCTTGTCGAGTCGATAGGTCGACATCGGTCAAGTCGGGATTGATGCAGCTCGACACATTTCCGGGCCGGGGCCGGGCTGATCCCGGGATCCCGGTTATCCACGTCCGCGAAGATACCGTACAAGAAGACGTGAATGCCCGCGAGACCGGGTCTCCCGCCGCGCCGAGGCGACCGGATCTTGAGCACGTTTCGATGAATTTGAACCACGGTGACCCGACAGCGTCCCCTCCCCCGCATAGCGCGTCGAAGACGCGCGTAAACGCGCTTATGCCGGGGGAGGGAGCAGATCGCTCACGTTGCACCGATGTGCGCTGGCACAGGATTGAACGAACCTGATCTCGTCCCTGCTTTGCGTGTCCGGGCGGCTGCCGGGTGGCGAGGGCGCCGCACAACGCATGACATGGAACCAGTGCGATCCGGCCCAGGTTATGCTTTCAATCGACTGATCGACGATTTGGCGGAGCCGTGCAGAAGAAGCAGAAAAGACCGGGACGAGTCACCGAGATGACCAGGGATCCCGAGGGAGCAATTGCCGCGATGCGCAACGACGAGGTTGCCCCGGTCGACTACGGCCTGTTCGCACGGCGGGCGGCCGAGATCATCGTCGGAGCCACACGGATGCCCCGGAAAGGGGAGCGAAGGAGGTAGAAGCCGCCGAGTGCGGCGCTTGCGCGCTCTTGCTCGATCGCGTTGCGCGCTTGTCCCGCAATGACGCAGCGAGCCCGCTCGATCGCAGCATGCGCCCGCGGGCGCAGGCAGCATCGAGCTCGGGGAATGCATGGCTCGAGACACTGCCCCAATTACGCCGGGGGGCTCCTGACCATGCAGCTTCCCAACGCGCCTATCGCAGGAACATGCGCACCCTGAACACGGCTGCGCAACACAGGACCTACGTCTCGACCGACAGACGCGAAGCTCGATCCCGTTTCAGGCAATGCGCGATCGCACCCGCGCTCGCCGAGTCGTGGCGACCGGCGACGGTGCCCGCTGCGATTTCCTGCTTGCGTTGCTGAGCGAGGCCTGCGCGCGGCGCAGCGCTCGCTGCTGCCGCGTACCGGCACGCGCGGCCGGCATCCTGCTGCCAAGACGGCGCACGCGCGCCGGCGCATGATCGGCAATCTTCACGCACGCAACATACGCAACAACACTCATACACACACCCCTCCGTCCACCCCGCTGCGAGTTGGAGCGGCAAACGTGGGCGAAATATGACATATCGACAGCGCGGGCGCCGCTCCCGGCCGCTACGGGGGAAATTGTCCACAGCGACGGCGTCCGGCGGTATGACGATGTGGCGCACGCGCCTGCGCAGACCTTTGCATCCGCCGGGATCAGGCCATGCCGCCCGCCGGCGGTCCCATGCCGGACATTGCGCCGGCCCGCCCGAATGAACCCGGGGTGTTGTCCGCGCGTTAGAAGCTAACGCACGGTGAACACAGGAGCAGTGCAAATGTGCGACTACAGTCTGATGCATGTCAGGTCGCGGCCGGCGAGCGTAGGTGACAAGCTGCGCACCACCAATTTCGGCACCGGCACGCGTGGCTTTGCCGCGCCGGGCGATCCCACCACCGCAGTCTGCGTCCTTCCCGGGACCGAGCTCGCCTTCGATACGGAGATCACCGTATACGGCGCTCCGAGCCAGTCGCGGCACAGGACGGCGATCTTCCGCCAGATCAACTTCGAGCAGCCGCATATGCACCATGACGCACTCGAGCTGCCTGACGGGCAGACCTTGCTGCTGACCTTTCTTTGCGAGGGCCAGGAGGCGACGGTGCTGCAGCTGCCGGCGAAGCCTGTCACGGAAGCCGAAGCGCGCGAGCAGAAGCGGGCCGCTTACGCCGGCTGAGCATCCGGCTGCACGCCTTTTGCCTGCCCTGCGGCGTGAGTCCGTAGGGTGGGCAAACGCGCCGGACGAGGTCCCGGGGTCACACCCGCACGCTGCGCGCGTTTGCCCACCGGGGCGCGTCCGCCCGATCTCTCCGCCGGTCGAATGGTTGGTGCGCGTTGGCCCACCGCCATCGCGGGCAGCGGTGGGCAAAATCGCCGGTACGGCTCGGCGCCTTTGCGGCATCACGAGGCGATTTTGCCCACCCTACGGCGGGGTCGTCCGTTTTCTGTCATCTGACATCTGAACTCTGACCTCTGTCCTCCAGCTTACCCGCACGTCGACCGCGACCGCGCCGCCTCCCGCCGGCCGCACGATCAGCGGATTGATCTCGATCTCGCATATTCGTGCGCGGTGGGCGATGAAGAAGCGGCCGAGCGCGAGCGCTGTGGCCTCGAGCGCGGTGCGGTCGGCCGCGTCCGCCCCGCGGAAGCCGGCTAGGATCCGCGCGAGCCTGAGCTCGTCGACCATCGCCGCGACCTCGGCCGGCTCGACCGGCAGCAGCCGCAGCGCCGCGTCTGCCATGAGCTCGACCAGCACCCCGCCCGAGCCTACGAGCAGCAGCGGCCCGTAGAGCGGATCGCTGCGGGCGCCGACGATGGCCTCCACGCCCGCGACCATCTCCTGCACCAGGAAGCCGTCCATGCGCGCGCCCGGGCGGGCGCGCCGCGCGCGCTCGGTCAGCGCCGCGGCGGCGGCGGCGACCGCATCCGCCCCGCGCAGCTCGAGCGCGATGGCGCCCGCCTCGGTCTTGTGCACGATGTCGGGGGAGCGGAGCTTGAGCGCGACCGGATAGCCGAGCTCGCTCGCCGCCGCCACCGCCTCGTCGGGGGTGCGCACGGCGCGGCTCCTCGGCAGCGTGATCCCGCAGCCCGCGAGCGCAGCCTCGAGACTTGCCGGCCCGAGCTCGCTCGGCTTCGCCGGCGGCGGCTGTGCCGGCAGCCTGCCCCGGCGCGCGGCGTGAAACCACAGCGCGTTGAGCGCGCGCACCGTCGGCAGGATTCCCTGCAGGAAGGGAAAGCCCGCGGCCGTCTGCGCCGCCAGCATTCCTTCGTCGACCTGCTGGATGGTGCGGGCAAAGCCGATCACCGGCTTGTCGGTGCGGCCGAGCAGCGCGCGCATCGGGCCCATGTCGCCCAGCCCCTCGCCGCTGCGCGGCATCGGTGCCGCCCACGCCACCATGTCGACGGCCGGATCCGCCGCCGCGGTCGCGCAGAGGTCGGCCGCCGTCTGCATGGTCGAGGGGATGCCCACGTCGAGCGGATTGCGCGGCAGAATTCCCGCCTGCATCATCGGCAGCAGCGCCGTCCTGGTCGCTTCCGCGAAGTCGGGCACCGCCGCCCGCTCCCATTCCGCGTAGTCGTAGAGGAGGTCGACGGTCGCGCCCGAGGTGGTGACGAAAGCCATCCGCGGCCCCTTCGGCAGCCGCCCGCCGTCGAAGGCGAGCGCGGTCTCCACGAGGTCGTCGAGCGAGCGGCAGTTGACGATGCCGTAGCGCTCGCACAGCGCGAGATAGGCTTCCCAGTCCCCGGCGATGGCGCCGGTGTGGGAGAGCGAGGCGGCGCGGGATTTCGCCGTCGCGCCGGTCTTGATCGCGAGCACCGGCTTGCCCATGGCGAGCGCCCGCGCGGCCGCGTGCATGAAGGCCTGCGGGCGGCGGATGCCCTCGATGAACAGCACCACCTGCCGGGTCTCGGGATCGTCGATGACGAAGTTGAGGTAGTCGGCAAGGCCGAGGTCGGGCTCGTTGCCCGAGGTGATGCAGTAGGAGAAGCGCAGGCCGCGGTCGGCCGCCGACTTCATCCAGAACTGGATGAGCCCGCCCGACTGGAAGATGCAGGCGACCGGGCCCGGGGCGAGCCGGCAGAGGTCGGCGTTGGGATAGCCGAACAGCCGCTCGCGGAAGGAGTAGGCGCCCATGCAATTGGGCCCGGCCACCCGCAGCGAGCTTTTCGCGACGAAGCCTTCGAGCCACGCTCCGCGCGCCTGCGATTGCGGGTCCTCGCCGTCGCCGATCATCGAGGCATAGACGGTGGCTGACTTCACCCCGGCGCTTTCCGCGTCGCCGAGCACGGCGGGCACGGCGGCCGCGGGCACGATGACGAGAGCATGCTCGACCGGCCGCGGCAGCTCGCGCAGCGAGGGATAGCACGGCTCGCCGAATACCCGCGCCTGGCGCGGATTGACGAGCGCGATGGTGCCCGGATAGCCGAACGCGCGCAGGTTGTGGAAGATCTCGCTCGGCCAGCGCGCCCGCTCGGAGGCGCCGACGATGGCGAGCGATCGTGCGGCGAGCGTGCTCGCCGCCTGCCGGAACAGGACCTTTGGCGCAGGCTGCTCGTCCGTCTCCGTTTCCCGCCGCCCACGCCCGTCCATGCGGATTTCTTAGAGCCTGCCATGCGGAGCGTCAAAGCGGCCGCTGGCCCGCGCGCTTTGCATCGGCTTATATGGGACCACGCAGGAGACGCGCTCCACCCGTCCTGCGGCTGCCCGACAGGAGAGACGCGAATGAACGCCGGCGAGCCGAGAAAGCCCTGGCCTGTGGAGCTGCGGCTGCACAAGGACCGCCGCACGCTGACCGTCTCCTTCGACGACGGGGCGAGCTTCGATCTCAGCGCCGAATATCTGCGGGTGAAGAGCCCGAGCGCCGAGGTGCAGGGG
>DASXAP010000107.1:0-16635 GCA_036406655.1 Xanthobacteraceae bacterium
CCTCGTAGCGCTCGGCAAGTCCTACGGCCTCGATGCCGCGGTGCTTGCCGACACGGTCAAAAAGCTCGATGGCAACCGCAAGGCTGGGGAGAAGGTCGTCACGGAGGCCGCCAAGCGCGTAGGCGACGAAGCGCTGGGGAAGAACCTGCTCGACCTGATGGAACGCCGATGGAATGGAAGTTTCGGCTCAATTGGCCAGTTCTTGTCGAAGAAGCAATCCGCCGCCGGCGAGGAATGAAGCTGACGCAGAAGCAGCTCGCCGCGCTCGCCAAGGTGAGCACGCCGACCGTCTCGCGCTTCGAGAGCAACGAGAAGGACCTTCAGCTATCCTCGGCTCTTGCCCTCCTTGAGGTGCTCGGCTTGACGGACAGACGCACGCTGGTCTTCACTGATGAGGAGTTCGCCCGCAACGCAGGCGATGCCATCACCTTCTGGGGCCAGGACGGCAACACCCGAATCCACTGTCGCATCTCGCGCGAGGCGCTGGGCGACCATTTCTCCGACGGCGACAAGCTCAAGCCGGAGGCGGCTTTCAAGAAGCACCGCAAGGAGATCGAGGCCTTCGCGCGCCGCAAGTATCTCTACGGTGAGCGTGAGCCGGACGGCTCCGTTCTCTTGCGTACGTTCGACATCGCGTAGGATGCGGCACGGCGCTG
Source organism: Xanthobacteraceae bacterium (assembly GCA_036406655.1). GTDB lineage: Bacteria > Pseudomonadota > Alphaproteobacteria > Rhizobiales > Xanthobacteraceae > VAZQ01. Next base: position 657 of record DASXAP010000107.1, read on the forward strand.
GGCACGGAGGGCGCGGTTCGCGCTCGGTAGATCAAGCGCCTGGAGAAGCGCGGCGGCAGGCTGCGCGCCTTGCCGCGCCGATCGGTGGTCAGCCTTCTGCCAGAGGCGCGCCATCCTCCATCACCTGCCAGCCGAGCCGATCGCACATCGCGCGCAGCCGTGCGTTGTCCTGGTGACGCAGCACGACCAGGCCGGTCTTGATGTCCTTGGCGGCATAAGCGGCATCGTAGCTGGGATCATGACGGATCTGCACGACGCGACCGGTCCCGACTTTTCTCTCCGGCGCCGATGGCGGCGGTGCCGCTGCAGTCTTGAGGTCGTCGGTCAGGCCCCGGAGCGGCTTCGGACCTCCGATCGGGGCTCGCACCATCTCGATGGCACGTCGCAGCAGCTCCTCGGCCTCGTCCACTTCCTCGTCTCCGTCCGCTGTCATGGAGGTGATTGGCGCAAGATCCGGCGCGGCGGCCTCCGCCGGGGAATCCGGCAGCGCTTGCTGCTTCGACAGAGCCTGGATCGCCGCCGAAGCGGCGGCAAAGGCTTGCTCGGCCACGCTTGCTGCCGGCACTGCGGCCCCGGTCACCCGCGCGCGCTCGCCATTGAAGACCCGCCGGCGCTCGATCTCGTTGCACTCCGGACATTCGAGCGTCTGGTCTTCATAGCCGGGCACCATCATCGTCTCGTCGCGCGCTGCTTGAACCAGCCGCATCTCGGCGCCGCATAATATGCATCGCATGCTGCCCCCCTTTACGCCAAAATTACGTGACTGACGCGTTCCCCACTCGGCGGGTGCAGCATGCCCGCGGGATATGACCATTCGATGACGAGAGAAGCAAAGAAAAGGGGCTCCGGGGAGGTTGATCGCCGGAGCCCCGGGCAGTCCCGCTCGTTCCTTCGGGGGGTTCGATCGAGACCACCTATCACGTCAGGCACGGCAGGCGGCGCAGGTTCGGTCCGGCCGGCGCGATCGACCGTGGTCCATTACCGACGGTTCGTGGCGTCATCGTGATGCTCGCGTCATCGTGATGCTCGAATGCCCGAAGGCGCGCGACCCTCGATCGCATCCCTGATGACCTGGCGCGTGCGGACGTTGGAAAGAAACAGATCGTGGTTGATCAGCCCCCAGCCCTCGCGTGACGCATCGATCACGTGCACGCCCAGCCGCCTGAGCTTCTCCTGCTCGGCGGCGCCGACCCGGCTCACCCCACCGGCGAGGAAGCTCGACACCGCAAGCGCCCGGTCATTGGTGGCGGATATGACAGTGATCTTCCTGGCCAGCGGCCCGAGGCGCTCGATCGAGGAGGCGAACACGTCCATGTCGATGTCGGGTGCGGCAAACACCACCGCACCCATCCGTTCGGCGGTGGCGCGGCCCTGGCGGGCATAAGCCTGGCGCAGCGCCTCCATGGCCGGCATGCTGCCGATGCTGTGCGCCACCAGATGGATGCGCGCGGTCATCGGACTGGCGATCAGGCCCGAGAGCACATGCTCGAGCGCATCGCGCGACCACAACGCGCTCTCGCGGTCATAGCCGTAGTCGAAGAGCTTGGCTTTCGACGGCCAGGAGAACACCATCGTCTCGCCGTGGAAATGGATGCCCTGGGAAAGCCGCGCCGCATCGAGCGCCGCCGTCTCGAATGTCTGGTTGAATCCGTGCACATAGAGCAGCACGTCGCGGGTCATCGCCGCGCGCGGGAGCAGCTCGTCCACGCTCTGCGCCGGCTCGACCGCCTCGATGCGCCAGTCGCTCAATCCCAGGGCAGCGCGCGAGAAGCGGCCCCCGTCGGGCGGGGAGAGCCTGGCGCGCGCATAGTTGAGCGCCGACGCGCGCTCCGATCCGAACCAGGGCTGCGCGCGGGCGCCGTCCACCGGCTTGCGATCGGTAGCCACCAGCAATGTCGGATTGACCGCGAGGTCGCCCGCGTCGAGTGCTGCGTTGTCGGAGAGGGCAGCGCAGCCGGCGAGCGCGCATGCGAGGCTCACCGCCGCGAATAGCCGCAACCGCTCCAGCCGCGGACCCCCTCTTCCCCAACCGGCCGTCCCGATCCGCCACAGCATCATCACAACCCCGGGCACCCAGCGGAGATGCATTGGCTGGAACCCGATCACGGCGAGAACAGGGCGATTGGCAGCCGCGGGCAGCGAATCTTTCCCGGCTCGAGCGGAGTTCCCGATCGCCTGCACGCCCGATACGGAGCAATAAAGGACTGCTTCGCGCGAGCGCGCCTTTGCGAATGCGCGTGAGCCGGTGACAGCGTCGCCGCCTGCGGCGCGTGCGGCCGCCGCGGCAGCGATCTTCACGCGGAAGAGAGGCTCGTCTCCTCGCCGACCTTGTCGTCCGCGCTGCCTTCGCTCATCGCGGCGTCGAGCAGACGCCGGCATTCGGAAAGCTCGTGCAGAACCGTCCGCAGTCTTTGCACGTGCTCGCGCGGCAGGCTCGAGCTTGGCGCAGCGGCGGCGGATGCCGCGCCGGACGAGGAGAGGCGTTGCGGCGCGGGCTCGGCCCCCTCGCCGCCTCCGATCGACGGCAGAGCCGGTGGGTGGTCGTGCTCCCCGTCATCGAGGCGCTCGCCGGCTCCATCCGAGATTCCCTCTGCGGCCTGCGCGACGGGCTGGGTGGGAGCGTGCTGCCAGGCCGACTGCACGAAGCGGACGCCCTGCTCCCGCAACAGCCGCTGGACCCCGCGGATGGTGTAGCCCTGTCCGTACAGCAGATGACGGATGCCGCGCAAAAGCGCGATGTCGTCGGGACGATAGTAGCGGCGGCCGCCGCCGCGCTTCATCGGTCGGATTTCGCGAAAGCGGCTCTCCCAGAACCGCAGAACGTGCTGCGGCACGTCGAGATCCTGCGCCACCTCGCTGATCGTGCGGAACGCGTCGGGCGCCTTTTCCACCGCCATCGTATTCCTTCGCGGCCCCCTCGATGGCGTTACTGCTGCCCTTCAGAGACGGCGTTGATGCGCTGCTTGAGGATCGCCGACGGCTTGAACACCATCACCCGTCGGGGCGAGATCGGGACCTCCTTGCCGGTCTTGGGATTGCGCCCGATCCGCTGCCCCTTCTTGCGCACGACGAAGGAGCCGAAGGAGGAAAGCTTCACCGTCTCGCCCCGCTCCAGGCAATCGGTGATCTCCTTCAGCACCAGCTCCACCAGCGTGGCCGATTCGGTCCGCGACAGCCCGACCTTTTGATAGACCGCCTCGCACAAGTCCGCACGTGTGACCGTCTTGCCGCTCATCGCCAGCCCCGCCATCAGGCGATCAACATATCCCTCTGAATTTCCAGACGATATTAGGTTGGCCTGCTACGGTCAACGGGGCGCGGCCGGTTGCCGGGCAGCACCCTGGGGCGGCGCGGCTCGAGCATTCCGGCGCGCTGCGTGCCGGCGAGCATGCCGCCGGCGCTCCGCACCTCCCGGCCCGGGCAGCCGCGTCCGCCGGCGAGCAGAAATTGCTTCACCAGCGCATCAGCACCGCGCCCCAGGTAAATCCGCCGCCCATGGCTTCCAGCAATACGAGGTCGCCGCGCTTGATACGGCCATCCGCCGCCGCCGCCGCCAATGCGAGCGGTATCGAGGCTGCCGAGGTGTTGCCGTGCCCGGAGACGGTGCTCACCACCTTTTCCGGCGCGATACCGAGCTTTCTTGCACTGTCGTCGATAATGCGTTGATTGGCCTGGTGCGGAACGAACCAGTCGATGTCGTCGGGGCCGTAACCGGTCGCCTTGAAGGCGTCCTCGATCACGTCGGTGATCATCGCCACCGCATGCTTGAACACGGCACGCCCCTCCATCCGCAGATGCCCCACGGTTTGCGTGCTCGAGGGGCCGCCATCGACGTAGAGCTTGCATTTGTGACGGCCGTCGGAGCGCAGATGCGAGGCCAGGATGCCGCGATCCTCGCGCGTGCCAGGCTGGCTCTGCGCCTCCAGCACCACGGCACCGGCGCCGTCACCGAACAGAACGCAAGTGGTGCGGTCGCTCCAGTCGAGGATCCGGGAGAATGTCTCCGAGCCGATCACCAGCGCGCGCTTGAATGCACCCGTCTTGAGCAGGCCGTCGACGGTCGCGAGCCCGAACACGAAGCCCGAGCACACTGCCTGCAGATCGAAGGCGGCGCCGCGGGTGATGCCGAGGCCGCACTGCACGGAGACCGCACTTGCGGGAAAGGTATGATCCGGCGTCGAGGTGGCGAGCACGATCAGGTCGATCGCCTGGCCATCGATTGAGGCCGCGGCAAGCGCGGCGCGCGCTGCCCTAAGCGCCATATCGGATGTGGTTTCTCCTTCGGCGGCGATGTGCCGCTGGCGAATGCCGGTGCGCTGCTGGATCCATTCGTCGGAGGTATCCACCATCCGCGACAGCTCGGCGTTGTCGAGAACCCGCGCCGGCAGATAGCTGCCGCAGCCGAGCACGACCGAGCGCGTCATGCTCACGATGCCGCTCCCCCGATCGCGCGGGGGATATCGTGCTGCTGGCCGGCAAGCGTCTGCCCGATCTTGGCGAGCAGATCCTGGCGCACCATGTCGTGACCGAGGTCGACGGCGCAGGCGAAACCCTCGGCATCGGTGGCGCCGTGGCTCTTGATCACGATTCCATTGAGACCGAGGAACACCCCGCCGTTGGATTTGCGCGGATCCATCTTGTCGGCCAGCGCGCGAAACGCAGGGCGTGCCAAGAGGTAGCCCAGCTTGCTGATCCAGCTGCGGCTGATCTCCTGCTCGAGATGGTGACGCATCTGCCGGGCGGTGCCTTCGGCCGCCTTGAGGGCGATGTTGCCGGTGAATCCTTCGGTCACGACCACGTCGACCGTCCCCTTGCCGATGTCGTCCCCTTCGACGAAGCCGCAATACTCGAGATGCGGCCAGCGACCTTCGCGCAGCAAGCGTCCGGCCTTGCGCACCTCCTCGAGTCCCTTTGCCTCTTCGACCCCGATATTGAGCAGGCCTACTCGCGGGCGATCCAGCCCGAACAGGATGCGGGCCATGGCGCTGCCCATCGCGGCAAGATTGACGAGATGTCCGGCATCGGCACCGATCGAGGCACCGAGGTCGAGCACGATCGATCCGCCCTTCAGCGTCGGCCAGATCGCGGCGATGGCGGGCCGTTCAACTCCGGCGATGGTCTTGAGCTCGAACTTGGCCATTGCCATCAGCGCACCGGTGTTGCCGGCCGAGACCGCAACGTCCGCGAGTCCTTTCTTCACCGCATCGATGGCCAGCCACATCGAGGATTTCCAGCGCCCCTTCCGCAACGCCTGGCTCGGCTTGTCGTCCATCTTGATGGCGATGTCGGTGTGCACCACCCGCGCCGTCTGCCGAAGCAGCGGTCGAGCCTCGAGCAGCGGATCGACCGCCGCACGGTCGCCGAACAGGATGAATTCGATGCTGGGATGGCGGGCGAGCGACAGTTCCGCGCCGGGAACCACCACCCCTGCCCCATGGTCTCCCCCCATGGCGTCGAGCGCGATGCGCACTTTATGGGGCATGGGGCGACAATACCCGCTCGGGAGGCGGACACAACAGGAAGATCAATCCTGGTCGCCCTGACGCTGCCTTCGGCGTCGTTGCAGCGCTGTGAGCTCTGCGAAGGGAGCTTCGGCCGCGCCGCCGCTTGCCGGAGGCTCGAACACGGCACCGGGCTTGCGCGGGTAGGGATCGATGCCGAGCAGCAGAAACTCGGTGGCAAGCGCTCCGAGATCGACTGCCCCGCCTTCCAGCGGCTCCGGCCCATCCTCGGGCGGCACGTCGATATCCGTGCCGACCTCGAGCGACGGCAGGGCTGCCGGCGTGAACACGATATCGATCGGCTCGACGACCTCGTTCTCGATGGGCTCCAGCGTCACGACGCAGATCTGGCCCACCGTCGCCGACACGCGGCCCGTCACGTGCAGTCCTTCTCGCCCATGCAGCGTGACGTCGAAGCTGGCGTGAAGCCGCGGCAAGGCGCTGAGCCCGGCGAGATCGGCCACCGCGGCGCGAGCTGCGGCATCGGCCTCGAGATCGAAGTGGCGTCCGCTCTCCGGCACGTCGGCAACCGCAACCGGCACGCTCCAGCGCATTCTGGTGCTGCGCCCGGGCATGCGCTCCGATCTCCTCGTCCGTGACACCGTCATGGGGGCTGCTGGATCGATTCCGGATCGGGAAACACCAGCTCGCCACGTTCGAAGTCCCGCTGGTCGGCAAGCCGTGCTGCCGCCTCGAGCACATAGGTCGCGAGCCGCGCAGGTCCAACCCGCCGCCCAGCGAGCACGTTGCGTTCAAGTGCTCCTGCCAGGACGCCGACATCCGCCGTCGCTAGCGCCGCCGCGTAGACCGCCTGACGGCCGTAGAAGGCCTCACCGATGCCGCGCATCTTTTTCGGTACCGTCACGTCGCCCACGCCCATTTCGCGCAGGCTCGCATCCATGTCACGGCAGAAGTGGTCGAAGACCGCTTGGCCGAGCTCCCGCAACGATTCCGCGTCCTGCTCGAGCCGCCGCAGAAGCAGCACCGTGTGCAGGATGATCATCTCGAGGCGGCCCTGAACCGTGTCCGGCACACCATAGCGCCCATAGAAGGCGGGACTGCGCGCCTGTGCCACGATCGTGCCATAGAGCGCCGCGATGATGGGGTCGTGCGGGTTGGGGCGAAACAAGCGAAATTTCATCGCCTTAGCTCGGCGCTGCGCGGCGGCGGGACGGGACGCCCCGGGCGAGGATGCGACGGCCGGCCAGCGCGAAGGGCGCCGGCGCGGCGCAACCTGATATGGGGGACTGGAACCGCATGAAAAGACCGGCCGGCCCGCCTTGCTGGGTTGCCGCCAGAGTCGCGGCAACCGTGGTGGCACTCGGGCTCCTGCTCGGCGGCTGCTTTTTTTCCGAGACCTACCAGCGCGGCTACATCGTCCCCGACGGCGCGCTCGAGCAGATTCCGATGGGATCGACGCAGGAGCAGGTGCTGATCGTGCTCGGCACGCCCTCGACGGTGGCCACGGTCAGCGGCGAGGCGTTCTATTATATCTCCCAGCGCGCCGAGCGCTCGATCGGCTTCATGCCGCAGCAGGTCGTCGACCAGCGCGTGATCGCCGTCTATTTCGACAAGAACCGCCGGGTCGAACGGCTCGCCAATTACGGGATGCGGGACGGCAGGCTGTTCGATTTCGTGAGCCGCACCACGCCCACCGGCGGCAAGGACTACGCCTACATCAACGCCATGTTCAAGATCTTCTAGCTCTTGTCGGGTCATTCGCTTGCAAGGCTGCGCGCGACGCGTCAGCCATGTATGATCGCCAAGCTTTGTCGCTGTCATCGCCGGGCTCGTCCCGGCGATCCCGATTCAGGATCGGGATGGCCGGCACAAGGCCGGCCATGACCGCGGAAGCTGTCTTGCAGTCATCGCAACCCAAATCAGCTCAGCGGTGCGCGAGCACGGCGAGCAGCAACAGCGCCACGATATTGGTGATCTTGATCATCGGATTGACCGCCGGTCCGGCCGTGTCCTTGTAGGGGTCGCCGACGGTGTCGCCCGTCACCGCGGCCTTGTGGGCGTCCGACCCTTTGCCGCCGTAGTTGCCGTCCTCGATGAATTTCTTGGCGTTGTCCCAGGCGCCCCCGCCCGAGGTCATCGAGATGGCGACGAACAGGCCGGTGACGATCACGCCGAGCAACATGGCCCCGACCGCCGAGAATGCCGCCGATTTACCGGCGGCGCCGCCGCCTGCCACCCAGTAGATGATGAAGTAGACGACGATCGGCGAGAGCACCGGCAAGAGCGAGGGGATGATCATCTCCTTGATGGCGGCGCGCGTGAGCATGTCGACGGCGCGGCCATAGTCGGGCTTGTCGCTGCCCTGCATGATCCCGGGCTTCTCGCGGAATTGCCGGCGCACCTCCTCGACGATCGCCGAGGCTGCGCGCCCCACCGCGGTCATCCCCAGCGCGCCGAACAGATAAGGAAGGAGCCCGCCGAACAGAAGTCCCACCACCACATACGGATTGCTCAGGGAGAAATCGAGCCTGATCCCCTGGAAGTACGGATAGCGGCTTGCATTGGCGATGAAGTACTGCAGGTCCTGGTTATAGGCGGCGAACAGCACGAGCGCACCGAGACCGGCGGAGCCGATCGCATAGCCCTTGGTCACCGCCTTGGTCGTGTTCCCCACGGCGTCGAGCGCGTCCGTGGCCTTGCGGACGTCCTTGGGCAGGCCCGACATCTCGGCGATCCCGCCGGCATTGTCGGTGACCGGCCCGAAGGCATCGAGCGCCACGATCATGCCGGCGAGCGCCAGCATCGTCGTCACCGCAATGGCAATCCCGAACAACCCGGCGAGCTTATAGGTGATGAGGATTCCGGCGATGATGACGATCGTCGGCAGCGCCGTGGCCTCGAGCGAGACTGCCAGACCCTGAATGATGTTGGTGCCGTGGCCGGTCCGCGAGGCCGCCGCGATCGCCTGCACGGGACGGAAATGGGTCCCGGTATAGTACTCGGTGATCCACACGATCAGGCCGGTGACGGCGAGCCCGGCCACGCCGCAGACGAACAGCGCAGCCCCGGTATAGGCCTGTCCGGCAACCGTGCCGAAGCCGACCAGAAGCCAGGTGACCAGCGCCACGCCCGCAAGCGAGAGCAGACCGGTCACGATCAGGCCCTTGTAGAGCGCCCCCATGATCGACTGGCTGTTGCCGAGCTTGACGAAGAACGTGCCGATGATCGAGGTGATGATGCAGATCCCGCCGATGGCCAGCGGCAGCGTCATCATCGGAAGCAGAAGCGCGTTGCCGGCAAAGAATATCGCCGCGAGCACCATGGTGGCGACGGCCGTCACCGCGTAGGTCTCGAACAGGTCGGCGGCCATTCCGGCGCAGTCACCGACATTGTCGCCCACGTTGTCGGCGATGGTGGCGGGATTGCGCGGGTCGTCCTCGGGGATGCCGGCCTCGACCTTGCCCACCAGGTCTCCGCCCACGTCCGCACCCTTGGTGAATATGCCGCCGCCGAGCCGGGCGAAGATGGAGATGAGCGAGGCACCGAACCCGAGCGCGACGAGGGCGTCGACCACGATGCGATCGTTCGGGGCATGCTTGAGCACGCCGGTGAGGAAGATGAAATAGAGGGTGACGCCGAGCAGCGCCAGCCCGGCGACCAGAAGCCCGGTTATGGCGCCCGATTTGAATGCAAGCTCGAGCCCGCCGGCCAGCGAGCCGATCGCCGCCTGGGCCGTCCGGACATTGGCGCGCACCGACACGTTCAGGCCGATATATCCGGCCGCCCCCGAAAGCACGGCGCCGATCAGGAAGCCGAACGCGACCGTCCAGCCCAGGAGCAAGCCGACGATGATGAAGATGACGATGCCGACGGCGCCGATGGTCGTGTATTGCCGATTGAGATAGGCCTGCGCGCCCTCGCGCACTGCAGCGGAAATCTCCTGCATGCGGGCCGAGCCGGCGTCAGAGGCGAGCACGGATCGGATCGCCCACACCGCATAGACGATGGCGAGCGCGCCACAAACTACGATCAGCCAGAGAGCTGCCATGGATTTGATCCCGAATTGATGGAGCGCGCCGGGGAAGCCCTGCCCGGCTGACGGCGCCGTGCCGACCGTTGCCGCGAAGCCCCTGCCGAAAGTTGCGCGGATATAGCCAAAAACCGCGCCTCGGCGCAACGCTTGGAAAATCGAGATCCGCTGGATCAGCAGGCCGATGGATTGCCTGCCCCCTCACGCGAGCTGCGATCGCGTGCGCAGGCTGCCCCAGAGGAGCATGCCGCCCGCCGCGACGACCACCGGGAACACCAATTGGTTGACCGTGCTCCAGCCGAAGCTCGCCAGCAAGGCGCCCGAGGAGAACGAGCCTATCGCCATCGAGCCGAAAACCAGAAAATCGTTGAACGCCTGCACCTTGTTGCGCTCGTTCGGCCGGTGGCACGCCGTCACCATGGTGGTGGCGCCGATGAAGGCGAAGTTCCAGCCGACCCCGAGCAGCGCAAGCGCGGTCCAGAAATGCCAGAGCGAAATGCCGGCAATGCCGATCGCGGCGGCAGCGATGATGAGAGCAAGCCCCAGTCCGGTGATGCGCTCGATCCCGAAGCGGATAATCAAGCTGCCGGTGACGAAGCTCGGCGCATACATTCCGAGCACATGCCATTGGATTCCCAGCGTCGCCTCGGCGACCGAGTGGTTGCACGTGATCATGGCGAGCGGGGCCGAGGTCATGACCATGTTCATCATCGAATAGGCGGCGACCCCGCACGCCACCGCCATGATGAACCGGGGCTGGCCGGCGATCTGCACGAGGGGACGGCCCTCGCTGCCCGCCGAGCGCGGCGGCGGCCGCGGGATCTTCAGGAGCATCAGGACCGCCGCCGCGATCAGGGCCAGCACGGACTGGCCGATATAGGTGGCGGCGAACAGGTAGGGCGGCCACAGGTCCTTGGTGCCGATGACCAGCTGAGCTCCGACCACCGCGGCAAGCACGCCGCCGAACAGGACCCACGAGATCGCCTTGGGCCGGAAATCCTCGCTGGCGGTGTCGGCGGCGGCGAACCGGTACGAGTTGTGGGCCGAGGCGTAGAAGCCGCTGAACACCGCCCCGATATTGAACAGGACGAACGACCCCAGCAGCACGGCGGTGCAGCAGATCAAGCCGGTGAGCACACCGAAGACGGTGCCGATCTGCAGCGCGTTGCGGCGCCCGAATCGCCGCGCGAGCATGCCGAGCGGCAGCGCACCGATCCACAAGCCGAGGACGAAGATGCTGACCGGAAGCGTCGCAAGATTCTTGTTGGAGGCGAGCATGGTGCCGACGATGCTCGCGGTTGCGACCAGCACCGTGTTGTTGCCGCCCGCCAGCGCCTGCGCGATCGCCAGGACCAGCGCGTTGCGTCGGGCCAGGCGGTCGCCGGCAGCCCAGTCGACGGCGTCTTCGGCAACAGCAGACATGCGCCTTCCCGCAGAAGATTCCGCAAGCCTCGTAGCGAGGGGATTGCAGCGAAACCAGTGCCGCAAACGCAGGGCTGCAAAGCGGGAAAGCCGCCCGATAGCTCGAGCCCGCGTGGTGGGCGACACGCATCGACGCCGCGCAAGTGCTGCGGCAGCGGGCGCGCAGCGCACCGATCCGGCCGATCAGAGCGTCAGCGCCCCGGGGTGACGAATCGCGACCGAACGTGCGTCCGCCGGGCAGCGGGCGCCGATCTGGCCCAGAACCGCTGCCGTCTCCTCCATCATCAGATCGATCACATGGCGGGGACCCTCGGCTCCGAGCGCGCCCAGGCCCCACAGGAAGGCCTTGCCGGCGAGCACCATGTCGGCGCCGAGCGCGACGGCCCGCACCACATCCAGTCCCGAGCGGACGCCCGAATCCAGCATCACCGTCGCTCGGCCGCCCACCGCGCGCACGATGGCGGGCAGCACATCGATGGAGGCGGGCAAGCCCTCCACCTGCCGCCCGCCGTGGTTCGACACCACGATCCCGTCCACCCCGAGCGCCACGCACTTCTCGGCGTCGGCAGGATGCAGAACGCCTTTCAAGATCAGCGGACGGCTCCAGCGTTCCCGATAACGGGCGATCTCGTCCCAGGTGAAGGCGCCGCCCATCTCCCGGCGGACGAAGGCAGCGACCTCGTTCACGTCGGCGTCGTTCTTGGTGTAAGGCTTGAGGTTGCCGAAGCGCGGCTGCCCGTGCCGCAGCAGCGCGGAGCAATAGCCGGGCGAGCACAGGATGGCTGCGAGCATGCGCAGGTCGGGACGAAACGGGGAGGTGATGCCGACCGCCACCTCGCGCGACCGCGTGGTGCGCACCGGGACATCGAGCGTGAGCATGAGGGCCTGCACGCCGCATGCCGCCGCGCGCCGGAGGAGATCGAAGCCGATGGCGTGCTCGTTGCGCGAGCAGCGATAGAGCTGGAACCAGAGCACGTCGGGCGCAATCGCGGCCGCCTCTTCCACCGTCATCGCCCCGACCAGGCCGAGCGTGTAGGGAAGCTTCGCCCGCTGGCAGGCGGCGGCGAGGAGGCGCTCGGCGCCGGGAAACACCAGCGACGGCCCGCCCATTGGCGCAACCCCGATCGGCGCCGAATAGCTCCCGCCGAGGACGTCGACCCCGATCGGCGGCAACGCGGTGGTCACCCCGTAGCGCGGCACGAGCTCGACGGCATCGAGCGCGGTCCAATTGCGGGAGATGCCTCCGTCGGCGCCTGCCCCGCCGTCGCAATATTCGAAAGCAAAGTGCGGCAGCTTGCGGCGAGCGCGCCGGCGCAGATACGCGACGGTGGGGAAACGGCGATGCAGCCTGGCAAAGCCCGCATTCTCAGTGGGCCGGTAACTCTCGGCGGCAACCGATCCTGCCGGCGCGGGAAGCGTATCGTGCACGGCGTGTGCCCTCCCCTCCTCGAGCCTATAGCCCACGGCTGCGCGCAGCCAGCCGCTTAGAAATGGCTGTAGGAAAGGTGGTCGAGGGCAAGCGGGCTGCCGTCAACCGCGATGAACCGGGCATCTCCCTGCCCCGCCACGACCGTGCCGATCGCGGTGATCGTCACGCCCGCCGCCGCGGCCTGCTGCCGGAAGGCCTCGACCTTGCCGGCGGGCATCGTAGCCAGAACCTCGTAATCGTCGCCGCCGGTGAGAATGGCTCGCATCAGCTTCGGGTCCCTGCCGAGGGCTGCGCGCGCGGCGGCCGAGAGCGGCACGCGCGCCACTTCGATTTCGGCCACCACCCCCGAGGCGCGGCACAGCTTCGCAAGATCGCCCGCCAAGCCGTCGGAAACATCCATCGCCGCCGACGCCTGCGCGCGCAGCAACTCGGCTATCGCGATGCGCGGCTGCGGCAGCAGATAGCGCGCCTCGAGCGCCCGCTGCTGGTCAGGCGTGAGCTCCCAGCGGGCGGCGTTGCTCCGATCGCCGCGCAGCATGACGCCTAGGGCGGCGTCCCCGATGGTCCCGGTCACCACGACGCAATCGCCGGGCCTCGCCCCCACCCGCCGCAGCATCTTGCCGTGCGGCACCGAGCCGAAGGCGGCGATCGAGATCGTGACCGGTCCCGGAGTGGAGTCGGTATCACCCCCGAGGAGCGGGCAGCCGAACAGCTCCGCATCCTCGCCAAGCCCGCGCGCAAACGCGGCGAGCCACGCGTCTCCGAGCTCCTTCGGCAAGGCGAGCGTGAGCAGAAAGCCGAGCGGCCGCGCTCCCTTGGCCGCGAGATCGGACAGGTTGACCCGCAACGCCTTCTTGGCAACGGTCTCGGCCGGGTCCTCGGGAAAGAAGTGCACCCCGCCGATGATGCCGTCGGTCTTGAGGACGAGGTCGCAACCCGCGGGCGGCTCGATCGCGGCGGCATCGTCGACGAGCCCGAACGCGCCCGGATGCTTCGCAAGCGGCTTGAAATACCGCGCGATCAGGCGATCTTCGCCGGACTGCGATCCCGCCTCGTCGACCGTCATGCTCTGCCGCCATTCGGAGCAGGTCGAGTGACCCGCGCCCGCCGGACATGATACCCTTCCCGCCTGTCCACCCGGCAAATATTCCGGAGCGCATGGAAGCGTTCGACCTCTATTCCCCGCTGATAGATGCCGACCCGTTTCCCTGTTACGCCGTGCTGCGCGAGCAATATCCCTGCTACTGGAGCGACGGCGGCAAGCTCTGGATTCTGTCGCGGTACGACGACATCGTTGCGGCGGCGCAGGACTGGCAGACGTTCTCCTCCTCGCAGGGCAACCTGATCGACGAGCTGCCCGGCCGGGCGGGGGCGACGCTCGGAACCACCGACCCGCCGCGTCACGACCGGCTGCGGGCGCTGAGCCAAGCCGCGTTCTCGCGCAAGCACCTGCAGCATCTGACGGCGCCCACGCTCGAAATCGCCGACCGCGCGCTCGACCACATCCGCGAAAGCGGCGAGTTCGAGTTCATCGACGATTTCTCCAGCCAGATCACGGTCGGTCTCTTGTTTCGCACCATGGGTCTGCCCGAGCGGGATCATGCCGAGATCAGGCGCAAGGTCATTCTCGCCGTCTCGACCGACAAGTCGGTCAAGGGGCGCAATCCCGAGCATATCGCCGCCTTCAGGGAGCTGAGCGATTTTCTCAGCGCCGAGGTGACGGCGCGGCGCAGGCACCCGACCGACGACCTGATCACCCATCTGGCCGAGGCAGAGATCGACGGCGATCGGCTTTCCGAGCGCGAAGTCGTGCTCACGACCGCGACATTCGTGATGGCCGGAGTGGAATCGCTGTCGAGCTTCATGAGCATGCTCGCGCTCAACCTGCACGACCATGCCGACGCGCGACGACGGATCGTGGCCGATCCCACGCTGATCGGTCCCGCGATCGAGGAATCCCTGCGTTTCAACACCTCGGCTCAGCGTTTCAAGCGGACGGCCATGCGCGAGACCGTGCTGCACGGCCAGCGCATGCGCGCCGGCGACAGGGTGGTATTGGCGTTCGGCTCCGGCAACCGCGATTGGCGAAAATTCCCCGACCCGGACGTATACGACATCGAGCGGCGACCGCAGGGTCATCTCGGTTTTGGCGCCGGTAAGCACTTCTGCCTCGGCAGCCAGATGGCGCGGCAGGTGACGCAAACGGCCATGCAGCGGTTCCTCGAGCGGGTGCCGGAGTATCATCTCACGGGGAGCAGCATCATCTGGAATTCGTCGTCCAACTTCCGCAGCCCGGCGGCGCTGCCGTTCGCGATCGGCTAGGAAGCCGGCTTGGCCGGATGCGCCGGCGGGGCGGCCGGCCCGAGCTCGCCGGCCCGAAACCGGCGCGCCAGCTGGTCGAGCACGGCGTTGACCATGCCGGTCTCCTCCTTGTCGACGAAGGCATGGGCGATGTCGACATATTCGGAGACCACCACACGCGCCGGCACATCGCTGCGATGCCCGAGCTCGTAGGCCCCTGCCCGCAGCACGGCGCGCAGGACCGCCTCGATGCGCTTGAGCGGCCATCCGCGGGCGAGCGCCTCGTCGACGAGGGGATCAAGGCTGCGCTGCTCGCGCACCACGCCACCCACGATATCCCGAAAGAACGCCGCCTCCGCGGGCGGATATTGCGCGCCTTCCAGCTCGCGACCGATCCAATGGCTCTCGAACTCGACCAGGATGTCCGGCAGCGCCGTTCCCGCGACGTCCATCTGATAGAGCGCCTGCACGGCGGCCAGTCGGGCGGCGCTGCGGCGGTTGGCTCTTGGCCGGGGCTGGCGACCCATGATCAGCTCACGGCGAGGCGGCGCTTGAGCCGCACCAGCGCGAGCGCGGCACGCGCGGCGTCACCACCCTTGTCGCCCTGCTCCGGCCGCGCCCGCGCCCAGGCCTGCGCCTCCGTGTCGACGGTGAGAATGCCGTTGCCGACCGGCAGGCCGCGGGCAAGCGAAACGTCCAACAGGGCGCGCGCCGACTGCTGCGAAACGATCTCGAAATGCAACGTCTCGCCGCGAATGACGCAGCCGAGCGCGACTGCGCCCTCGTAGGGCCTGCCGGCCTGCTCTGCGGCGTCGGCGGCAAGCGCGATCGCGGGGGCGATTTCCAGCGAGCCGGGCACGCTCACACGATCGAAAGCAGCCCCGACCTCGCGCAGCGCGCGCGTCGCCCCGGCAAGCAGTGCATCGGCGATATCGGCATAGAACCGCGCTTCAACGACCAGCACGCGAGCACCCGCGAGCATGCTCGAATCGCTCTCGATCGCCCGGCGCGGCTCGGCCATCGTCCCTCCTCCGCCTTCCCGCGGTCGTAGCAAGCGGATCGCCGGGGGGGCAAGGCATTGGGGCAAGCAGGCCGCCCCGCCTCTTACGATCGCTCCATCAGCCGCGCCGCGTAGCGGGCCATCAGGTCGACCTCGATATTGAGCTCCTTGCCGGCGGCGATCGTTCCGAAGCTCGTCACCTGGAGCGTATGCGGGATGATCAGCGTGGAAAACGTATCGTCGGCAACTCCGTTGACGGTCAGCGACACTCCATCCAACGCAACCGAGCCCTTCGGCGCGATGAACCGTGCAAGCGACGCCGGCGCCCGCAGCAC
>DASXAP010000108.1:0-3553 GCA_036406655.1 Xanthobacteraceae bacterium
CGGCTCCGGCGGCGAGGCGCTCGGCGTCGAGACCTTTGAATGGGGCCGCACAGCGCTCGGTCTCACCATCAACGAGTTCTATGGGCAGACGGAGTGCAACCTGGTGATCTCCTCCTGCGCCGCGATCGGGGTGTCACGGCCCGATGCGATCGGCAAGCCGGTGCCCGGCCACAACGTGGCGGTAATCCGGCCCGACGGCTCGCGTTGCGGCCCGGGCGAGCTCGGACAGATCGCCATCAGGCGGCCGGATCCCGTGATGTTCCTGCAGTATTGGGGCAATCCCGATGCCACACGCGAAAAGTTCATCGGTGACTGGATGACCACCGGCGATCAGGGGCTCGCCGACGAGGAAGGCTACGTGCAGTTCATCGGGCGCGACGACGACGTGATCACCTCGGCCGGCTATCGCATCGGTCCGACCGAGATCGAGGATTGCCTGATCGCGCACCCCGCCGTGGCCCTGGCCGCCGCGGTAGGCAAGCCGGATGCACTGCGCACCGAGATCGTCAAGGCATTCGTCGTGCTCAAGTCGGGATATGCACCCTCCGCCGCCCTCGCCGCCGAGATTCAGGGCTTCGTCAAGACCAGGCTTTCCGCGCATGAATATCCGCGCGAGGTCGCCTTCATCGAGCAGATGCCGATGACGACGACCGGCAAGGTGATCCGCAGGCTGCTGCGCCAGCAGGCATGAATCAAATCTCAGCGCCCCAGCTTGCGCACGGCCTTGGCCGCGCGGATCCCTGCCCGCCGCAAGCCTTCCAGCCCGCAGGCGAGCGCGAATCGAGAAGAAGACGCCGCGCTCGGACAGAGCAGGACGTCGGCCACAACCAAGCGCTCGTGCCAGATGTGGTCGATCATCGGATGATCAGCGGTCGCGCAGGAATCAGCGCGTGTGATGCCGGGATCGTCGAGCATCGCCTGCGTCAACCCCAGCATGTGCTGCACGCCGGGCGAGAACCGCGCGAAGCTCTCGTCGTAGGCGATCTTCCAGACCCAGGCCGAGCCGCTGCTCCGCAGCGTCACCGTCGCGGCGATTGGCCGGCCGTCGAGGTGAAGGCAATCAACCTGTGCCCGGCCCTCGGCGGCGAGCCCGGTCACCGCGCTCTGCATGAATCCGCAGATTTCGGGACGGCTCCGCGCCGCGGTGCCGGCGCGCCCCTTCCAGCCGCGACATTCCAGGTCGAGAAAATGGTCGAGCGCGCGCGTGACCGCGACGGGGTCGCTGGTCCGCTCGACGCCGAGCGCGCCAGACTCGCCGAGCCGGTTGCGCAGCCGCCGCAGCTCCTTGCGCCGTTTGACGCCGATCGCCGCATTCAGATAACCCGTGCGGGTGCCCGCCGGGTCGAGCAGGGCGCGGCAATGCCGCCCGAATGCCTTGCTATGACCGCCACGCCGGGCGATCGCCGCCTCGAGCGCCGACGCCAAGGCTCCGCCGAGCGGCAGAAAAGGCAGCAGCACGATATCGGGCAGTCGCGGATTGCCGGAAATGTAATCGAGCCAGCTGCCGATAACCGTTTCCCCCCGTTCACGCTCGATCAGGGGGGCGCCGAGGGGAGCGTAGGGATGGGTCCAGCCGGACAGCACCGCAACCGGGACCCCGTAGCGGCGCCGATCGATGCACGCAGGAAAAAGCCCGAGCAGTTGCGGCTCCCCGCAGCGCGACCAGACCAGTGCAGCGCCGACATCGCGCCCGAGCGCCGGGGCCGCCGCGAGCGCGAAGGCAGGCTCATAGAACACATTGGGTGCGAGCGCCCGATCGGCGAGCGCCTTCCATTGCGCTGCGATTGACGAAAGGGCGGCGAGCGGCCGCCACTCGACGGTCAATTGAGAGTCGATCGTGCCGTGCAACGGTCAATGGCCCCAGATGAAAGCGCGAAAGCCGAGTCGACTGCGCGTGACGAAGAAGAGCAGAGACGACTCGAGGATGAGCGCGCTCGCGGTCGCGATCGCGGCGCCGGTGCCGCCGAGCGGCGGAATCAAGACGACGGACAACGTCAGATTGACCGCGAAAGCACCGGCATAGACCAGAGCACACAGGCGCTGCTCGCCCAGCATGTTGAGTAGTCGCTCGATCGGACCGACCGCCGCGCGAGCCAAGAGCCCCATCGCCATGATGAACATCAAATGATAGCCATCGGTGAATTGGGCACCGAACAGGCCGAGCACGGAGCGCCCGAACAGCAGAAGCAGGCCAGTGGACGCGAGCGAGGGCCAGAACGTCCACTTGATCGACTGGGCGATGAACGCCGACAGTCCGGCTCGATCGCCGGCGACGTGGTAGCTGCTGAACCGGTGCGCAGCAGTCGCGGCCACCGAATAATGAATGAAGGAGACGAGCGCCAGCGTCTTGGCGGCGGCGTAGTACACCGCCACCTCATCCGGCGGCCGGAAATGCTGCAGCACCAGCACATCGGCATAGGTGAGCAGCGAATAGAAGCCCCCGACCAGCAGGATCGGCATCGCGGTTGCGAGCCACCGCTTGAAGTCATAGGTCCTGATGCCCGCCTCGATCCGAACGGAAAGCCGGCGATTAACCAGCAGAAGCTGCCACAGCGTCGGCAACCAGATCGACAGGACGGTCACGGTAATGGCGGTCACTGCATCCATCGGCAGGCCGGCAAGCCAGCACGCGGCCATCAGCAGCGTGAGCAACAGCTGGCGGACGATGTAGGCCGGCAGCATCGCCAGCCCGACCCAGTCATAGCTGCGCAGAATGCCTTCCTGGACATTGGCGAGCGCAAACGACGGCAAGGTGAGGCAGGCAAGATAGAGCGGGATGACGGCGTAGGGGTCCAGCCACGGCTCGATCGTGCGAACCACTCCGGCGCCGAGCGCGGCGATCGCGACGGCCACCGCGGCGGCGAGGCACCGGCTTCCCAGCACGAAGCCGCGCAGCAGCGCGAGCATGCCGCGGTCGCGATATTCGGGGATGAATCGTTGCGCGGCGGTGCCGAGACCGAGGTCGCTCGCCTGTCCCAGGAGCAGCACCCAGGTCCACACGTAGACGTAGACGCCGAACTCGAAGCTGCCCATCCAGCGCGCGAACAGCACCTGCGAGCCGAAGGCGAGGACCGCACTGACGACCCGGATCAGGAAAACCGTGCCGGCGAGACGCTGCGCGATGAGGTGCTCGGCATCGAGGAGGCGTGCCTTGAGCCGAGACCAGGAACCGGGCAACGCCGGGCCTTTCGGCAATCGACATGCCGGTTCGGAGCTGGTGAACGCCAAATCCGCCTCCGCGGCTTCGCGCCGTCGGGTCTGGACGGCGCGTGGCTGGAAGGCGGCACGCGTAGCAAGGAACCGTTAAGATTCGGTTGGGTCGAGCAAGAATGCGTGGCCGGAGCACGCACAAGGATAATCAGTGACCATGGCGACAGATAGAAGCGTCTCCACAGCCCCCCATCACCTTGAGGCGGGGCTCTGAGGTGGACGGCCGATATAAGCCGAAATGACTTGCGGGTCCTCGAGCACCTGCATCGGCTCGCCTTCCGCCAGCGTGCGTCCGTAATCGAGCACGTGGATGCGATCGGCCAGGTCGGCCACCATCTCGAGA
>DASXAP010000109.1:0-19586 GCA_036406655.1 Xanthobacteraceae bacterium
CGGCGACCCGCGCGGCTGACAATGGGGCGACCGTGCATCAGCTCATGGCGATCTTCGGATGGAAATCGCCAGCGATGGCGCAGCTCTACACCGAGGAAGCCAACCGCCGCCGATTGGCGCGCGAGGCTGCGCATATGCTGCTCATGAACAACGAGCGAACATCTATTCCCTCACCTTCCGGCAAGGTGAGGGAGCCAGGGCGAAAACCCAAGTAAAATCAACGCTGATTTTTCGGAGTGGTGCGGTCGAGAGGACTCGAACCTCCACGGGTCGCCCCGCTAGCACCTCAAGCTAGTGCGTCTACCAATTCCGCCACGACCGCAGGTGGGGAACCGCGGACCCGGATGGGCCGCGAGCATGGGCTCGATCTAACAAATGAACCGGGGCGGAACAAGAGCGCGCGATTTCCACGGGGGTCGGAAATCCCGGGCCGGCGAATGCCGCGCTCAACCGAGGCCCGAAACCCGCCGCAGCAACTGCTTGCGACGTTGTCGAGGGTGGGCACGAGGAAGCTCCTTGGCCGGCTGCGGCCGATCCAGGCTCGGCATGCTATGGTTGCCGGGTGGCCAACGCACGCAGCGGGTTGAAAGTCGGTCCCTACCCCCGCGGGGATGCCGCCGCGGAATGGCGCGTCAGCGACAGGCTGGTCCCCTACGAGACCGCCGTCGAGGTGATGGAGGCGCGAGCCCTCGCCATTGCCGAGGGAACCGCGCCCGAGCTCGTGTGGCTCCTCGAGCACCCCCCGCTCTACACTGCCGGGACCAGCGCCGGATCGGAGCAACTGATCGAGCGGCGGTTTCCGGTCTACTCCAGCGGGCGCGGGGGCCAATTCACCTATCACGGGCCGGGACAGCGCGTGGTCTACACCATGCTCGACCTGAGGCGCCGCGGGCCGGACCTCCGCCGCTTCGTTGCCGGCCTCGAGGAGTGGATCATCCGCACCCTCGCCGCCTTCGACGTCAACGGCGAGCGGCGCGAGGATCGCATCGGGGTCTGGGTGCGCCGCCCCGACAAGGGGCCGCAGCACGAGGACAAGATTGCCGCAATCGGCGTCCGGGTCAGGCGTTGGGTGAGCCTGCACGGCATGGCGGTCAACGTCCACTGCGACCTGTCGCATTTCGCGGGAATCGTGCCCTGCGGCATCCGCGAGCCGCGCTATGGGGTCACCAGCCTCGCTGACCTCGGCTTGCCGGTGAGCATTCCGCGGCTGGACACGGCGCTGCGCAGCGAATTCGAGCACCTGTTCGGCAAGACGCGACTGCCGACGGAGAGCGCCGGGTCGGTCCCGCCATAGGCACGCCTCGTCGGACACTCGAGCGGGCGAGGGCCTGCGCAGCCGATGCTCACAACGTCGCCAACACCGAAAAGCGCTCCCCGGCTTGCCGCGTCGACAGAAGATCGTTCGAGGCCTGACGCTCATCCAGCGCCTCGACCCGCGCGCCGGGTGGACCACGCCGACAGGCCGCGACCATGGCCGCGACCGCCTGCGCGCGACCGGCAAAGACCGCCTCGACCGACCCGTCGCGCCGGTTGCGCACCCAACCTTCCAGACCCCGGCTGACCGCCGTGTACTCCGTCCAGGCACGATAGCCCACGCCCTGCACGCGGCCGCGGATGACCACATGCCGGATCACGTTCATCCGACCTCCCCGGTGTCCTTGGCCCGAGCGCCGCGCCAGCCCGATGGCGACCATCGAGCGAGCGACTCGATATAGCCCTCCGGCAGCTCCCATTCCCGCGCCGCCCGAACCACCAGGTCGATATAGCTCGGCCGCCCCCACCCCTGCCCGCCCTGGCGCGTCATGTAGACGAGCGCCGTCGTGTGCCGGGCGCCCGACCGGACCGGCAACGTTCGGCGAACATAGAGGCCGGTCGTGACGCTTTCGTAGGCATTGATGGCGGCGACATCCCGCGGGCTCAACCGCCACAAGACCCCGAGCACGCGCCCTCCCCGGTCCCTCGCGATCGAGCCGAAGCCCTCGCCGTTGATGACGAAACGCCAGCCGAGGAGAGTGGCGATGCCAAGCCCCTGCGCCCCCGGGCAGCGCGACGCCATGAGCGCGCGGCTCATGTTCGATCCATAGGCAAAATGCAGGGTCATGCCGGCGATCGGCGGGGCTAGGCAAATTCCAGAATGACAGCGTCCACGGCGACGCTGTCGCCCTTCCGGGCATGGATTTTTCTCACCACCCCGTCCCGCTCGGCGCGAAGCACGTTCTCCATCTTCATCGCCTCCACCACGGCGACAGTCTCCCCGGCCTTCACCTCCTGGCCCTCGACGACGTCGATCGAGAGAACCAGACCCGGCATCGGACAGCGCACCGCCCGGTCGGAGCCGGCAAGCTTCTTTGCCGGCATCAGCCGGGCCGCCGCCGCCTCGCGCTCGGTGTAGACATAAGCAGTGGCCTCGATCCCGCGATGGCAAAGCTCGAACCCGTTGAGCGCCGGCCGCACCTGCACCCAGATCCGGCGATCGTCGATGGTGCCCGACCAGACCGGATCCCCCGGTCCCCAGGACGACCTCAACAGCCGCAACGGCGGGTCCGGCCCGTTCTCCAGGAACCGAACTGCGAGCTGCTCGCCGTCGCGCCTGATCTCCAGCGAAATGTCGCGGTCGGCAACCCGCACCATCCGCCGCCGCTCGCGTACGACGGTCCGGCCCGGCAGCTGCCCGGAGATTCGACGCTTTCGCTCGCCCACCACGTGATCGGCCGCGGCAGCGACCGCGGCCAGCACCCGCAGGCTTTCACCTTCCGCCACCAGCGGACGGAAGCCGTTGGGAAATTCCTCGGCGAGGAATGCGGTTGAAAGCTTTCCTGCCCGCCAGCGCTCGTTCGCCATCAGCGCCGAGAGAAAAGAGATGTTGTGCCGAATGCCTTCGATCGTGAAGGCATCGAGCGCATCGGCTTGCGCCTCGATAGCTGTCTTTCTGTCGGGCGCGTGGGTGATGAGCTTTGCGATCAGCGGATCGTAGTAGATCGGGATTTCTCCGCCCTCGTACACGCCGGTATCGTTGCGCACCGTCGCTCGTTCAGTCCTTGTCTCAGCCGGCGGGCGATAGCGGACGAGACGGCCGACCGAGGGCACAAAGCCGCGGGAGGGGTCCTCGGCGTATACGCGGCTTTCGATCGCCCAGCCTTTGAGCTCGACATCGCGTTGCCGGATCGCGAGCTTCTCGCCGGCCGCGATCCGTATCATCTGCTCCACCAGATCGATTCCGGTGACGAGCTCGCTCACCGGATGCTCGACTTGCAGCCGGGTGTTCATCTCGAGGAAATAGAAGCTGCGATCCTGCGCAGCGACGAATTCGACAGTGCCCGCCGAGTCGTAGCCGACCGCCCTGGCGAGCGCGATCGCCTGCTCCCCCATGGCCTTGCGGGTCGGCCCGTCCAGGAGCGGGCTCGGACTTTCCTCCACGACTTTCTGGTTGCGACGCTGAATGGAGCATTCGCGCTCGCCGAGATGGATGACGTTGCCGTGCTTGTCGCCCAGCACCTGGATCTCGACATGGCGCGGGTCGACGATGAACTTCTCGATGAAAACCCGGTCGTCGCCGAAAGACGATCGCGCCTCCGAGCGTGCGCGCACGAGTCCCTCGACCACCTCGGCGCTGGAATGAGCGATCCGCATGCCCTTGCCGCCGCCGCCGGCCGAGGCCTTGATCATCACCGGATAGCCGATGTCCTCGGCGATCCGCACTGCCTGCTGCTCGTCGGCGACCACGCCCAGATGACCGGGGACGGTGGAGACCTTTGCATTCGCCGCTACCTTCTTGCTCTGGATCTTGTCGCCCATGGCGGCGATCGCTTCGGGGTGCGGTCCAATGAAGACGATCCCGGCCTCGCCGAGCGCCCGCGCAAAGGCCTCGCGCTCGGAAAGAAAGCCGTAGCCGGGGTGCACGGCCTCGGCGCCGGTCCGGCGGCAGGCGTCTATGATCCGATCGATGACCAGATAGCTTTCGGATGCAGGCGGTGGGCCGATCAGCACCGCCGCATCGGCCATCTCCACATGCAAGGCGTCCCGATCGGCTGCGGAATAGACGGCAACCGTCTCGATACCCAGGCGGCGCGCCGTCCCGATGATCCGGCAGGCAATCTCGCCGCGATTGGCGATCAGGATACGCTTGAACATCTCCCGATGGGACCCCCGCGAGCCGCGGGTAGCCTTTGCTTGCGGGCAGCACAAATGTCAACGGCGCCGCATCCAGTCAGGCGCCGGCGCCGTATCCTGTGCAGGATCACATGACCGAACGCGGAGGCCGCGAGGCGCTGTGGCTCGCGATCCAGGCGAGAATGTACGCATCCACATCCGGCGACTTGCGCACGCTTGCCCAAGGCAGTGCCAGCAGCGATTGCCCCGAGCGCCGGACGGGCACGATCGGTGAGCATCGGATCGCCGCGACCACGGCATGCAGACCCTGAATGCATCGTCGGGTCATCATCGGGGGACTCCCGTGCACTCAACGCCGCGCCGAGCTGAAAGTTTCCGTTGCCGGCCACGGGGGGTCCGCATTCTCTGGAGCTCTTCCCCCAGCCTCCCCGACCGGGCAAGGTTGCAACAGGCGAAGCCCGCGCCGCCTCGGGTGCAGCCTATGCGACCGGGAGCGCGTCGGGAGGCGACAGCAGCGATTCCTGCGCGCAAAGCGGTTCGGCAAATTTTTTGCTCGCTCTCTGGCCGATTTGGGGAAAAGCCCTTTTGGGGAGAACGACTCCGGCGGGCGGCTGCGCCCGCTGCGGGCTCCGTACGGACTTGGCTGTGAGTCCGACCTGCTATATTAGTTCTGTTCCCCAGAAACGGTCCCGCACGATGGAGGTGAGTGATGGCTCTCGCGATCAACGACACGGCCCCGGACTTCGAAGCTGAGACAACGGAGGGCAAGATCCGCTTCCACAACTGGATTGGCGACAGGTGGGCGGTTCTGTTCTCCCATCCCAAGGACTTCACCCCGGTCTGCACCACCGAGCTCGGCTACATGGCAAAGATCAAGCCGGAGTTCGACAAGCGGGGGGTCAAGATCATCGGCCTGTCGGTCGACCCGGTGAATCAGCATTCGGGCTGGGCCAACGACATCAAGGAGACGCAAGGCTACGCCCCCAACTATCCCATCATCGGAGACAGCGATTACAATGTTTCGAAGCTGTACAGCATGCTGCCGGCTTCGATCTCCGGTGATCCGGCCAAGCGAACGCCCGCGGACAACCAGACCGTGCGCAACGTGTTCGTGATCGGCCCCGACAAGAAGGTCAAGCTGATCCTGGTCTATCCGATGACCACCGGCCGCAACTTCGACGAGGTGCTGCGCGTCATCGACTCGCTCCAGCTCACCGCCAAGCACAAGGTGGCGACGCCGGTGAACTGGAAGCCGGGCGAAGACGTGATCATCTCCGGGTCGGTCAGCGACGAGGAGGCCAAGAAGCAGTATCCGCAGGGCTGGAAGGCGCCGCGGCCCTACATCAGGATCGTGCCCCAGCCGAGAGCCTGAGGGCGACATCGGCTCCGCAAGGGGCGCGGCTCGCCGCGCCCCTTGCTTTTGCGAATTCCGCATCAATTCCGCAGCCCAGCCGGTGGAGAAATTGCGGCCAGAAGGTGGCCGGCCGTGTCTTTTCACGACCGCGTTGCCCTTAATGAATTGAAAACAATGGCGGCCTAATTTTCGCCGGCTAGTCATGTGATCGAGGCCGCGCTGTTCCTGTCCTTCCCGGCAGCGGGTGAGGAAGGGTCAGCTCGGGGATCGGCTGGGGTCCGGGGGCAATGCGCAGCTTTGCGCTGGGATTGTCGGTTGCGCTTGTCGTGCTCGGCAGCTCTTCCGCGCCGGCGGACTATCGGATCACCCGTGACTTCGGCGGCTGGGTGCATGAATACAAGGCCAGGTACGCCCTCATTCGCGATCGCGGCGAGCGCGTCATCATCGATGGAATTTGCAATTCGGCCTGCACGCTGGTGCTCGGCATCGTGCCGCTCAACCGCATCTGTGTGACGCCGCGGGCGAGCCTGGGCTTCCACATGGCCTATTACGACAAGGCATCCACTTTCGGCGTGAAGGTGACGAGCTACGCCGGGACGGCCGACCTGATGTCGTATTATCCGGAGACGGTGAAGGAGTGGATCGGCCGAAACGGGGGGCTCACGCCGGAAATGAAGAAAGTGAGGAACGGCCCCGCGCTCTGGACGATGGTGGACCCCTGTCCGGAAGAGTTCTTCTGAGCCGCAACCGGTCAGTGCAGGCTCGGCCCCTTCAGAAATCGGTTGCGGTCAGCCGACGTCAGTCGCACCTCGAAGGTGCGGCCGTCGCGGTAAACTTTCAGCGGCACCTCGACGCCGGCTTTGCCGAGCGACCAGACCTTGCGGAAAAACGCCGCCAGGTCGTCGATCTCGCTGCCGGCAACCGCCAGCACCACATCGCCCGGCTGCAAATTGGCGCGCTTCGCCGGTCCGCCGGTGGATACCCGCGCAACCACAACCTTGTCGTCCATCTCCGTTGCATTGAGCCCGAGCCAGGGACGCGGCGGATGGCGCGGGCGCCCGAGCGTGAGGAGGTCGTCCAGAACAGGCTTGAGGATGTCGATCGGCACGATCATGTTCAGCGGCTCCGGAGCGCCGCTTTCCCGCAGCTGCTGCACCTGCAGAGAGCCGATGCCCAGGAGGTCGCCCGAGCGTCCGATCATCGCGGTGCCCCCCCAGAACGGATGCGCCGGGGCGGTGAAGATCGCTTCGTCGAGGACGTATTCCCAGTTGCCGGCGAATTCCTGCTTGGCGGCAATCCGCGCGACGATCGAATGCTTGCGTCCGCCCGCTCCTGCCACCACGACCGCATCCCCGATCCTCGCTGACTTGGACTGGCCGATCGGCAGCACCGGAAGATCGAGCCGGGCGAGAGCCTGCACCAGGCCGAAGCCGGTTTCCTGATCATAAGCCAGAACATGGCCCGGCACCGGACGGCCGTCGGCCAGATGCAGCCAGATGGTCTCCGCTTCGGTGATCAGGTATCCGATCGTCAGCACCACGCCATCGCGAATGAGGACGCCGTTCCCGGAGCGCTCGGTGCCGAGCGTTTCGGCGGTGAAGGCATCGGCTGGAATGATTGCCCGCAATCCCACCAGCGCGTTCAGCGCGGCATCGAGATCATAGCCGTAGTTCTCCGGCTTCGGTTGGACGGAAGCCGGGAGCTCCCAGTCACTCGAAGACGTCATGCGGGGCACTCCTTTTTGTTCACCGGCGCGCCGGAGCCCACGCGCTCTCTCCGGCACGACCGCCATACTAGCATCTTCATCGCTGCACGAAACCGGGGAACGCCCGGACCGGCCGGCACGGTCCGAAACGTCGCGGGCTGCCGAGACGACTCGTCTTGATGACGCGGGGATGAAACCCGACGCTCGCGGCATCGGCAAAAGCTGGAATGAAGTCGCAAGGGCAGACGAGAGCGATGCCCGCGGGCGGGATCCGGTAATTACGCCGCCACGCCTCGGCGGATTTGCTCGAGCCGACGCTCGCTGTCCACGAACGCCCGCGCTGCGTCGGTGTGAAACATCTCGTGGGTCGCGACTTCGTCGTCGGTGACCGGCGAAATTGCAAGATCAGAGTATTCGTAGCGCTTCGGGTCGTATTTGATTCGCAGGTAAATCCTCCGGAGCCGGAGATACATCCACGCCCAGCCGAATGTCTTGCGGGCCAGCTCGGCGACGTATTTCGGATAGAACCGCCAGATCGGCTCCAGCGGTAGACTGGGGCGGCGGTCTCGCCGCGACTTGAGCCGCAGGATGCCGCTCTCCACCGGGTGACAGTCTTCCAGCTCGAAAGAAGCCCTGAACCAGGTCAACGTGATCAGGACATCGCTGAAAGAGCCGAACGTCGCGGCCCGCCGCATCACCGTCTCGCAATGCTCCAGCGAGTAGTAGCGCTTCCATGACTCCCGGTAGGCGTAGGCCCATTCCTGCATGGACATCCGCGGATGCTCGCAGGTGATGTGGTGAAGGTCGTATTTGTTGAGGTCCGGATCCATCCACGCGCCGGCGCGGAACATCTTCTGGTGGTCCTCCGATCCCGGCAGCGGCGTGAGGCAGTGGACCTCGAGCACGTCGATGGGCAGCTCCCGCTTGATGACCTCGAGATCGTGCAGGATCGAGTCCGCGGTGTCGTGAGGGAATCCGGAGATGTATCCGGCATAGACCAGAATGCCCGCTTTCTGCCATTCGAGAAACATCTTGCGGTATTCGGTGATCTTGTTCTGCTTCTTCTTGGCGGCCATGAGGTTGGCCGGATTGATGTTCTCCATTCCGACATAGGCCTTGCGGATCCCGGCGCGACGGCACTTGTCGATGAAGTTCGGCAGCTTGTGACACATCGTGTCCACCTGGATGATCATGTCGAGCTTTATCTTCTCGACTTCCCGCAGGTGGATCAGACGGTCAAGGATGAGCTCCCAGTCCTTGTTGCGTGCGAAATTGTCGTCGGTGATGAAATACTGGTGGATCCCCTGCGCGGCGTTCGCGCGAACGATCTTCTCGATGTCATCGGGAGTTCGCCGCCGCGATTTGCGGCCCTGCACGTTGATGATCGTGCAGAACGAGCATTGGTACGGGCATCCGCGGCCGGCATCGAAGCTGGTCGCAGCGCCCAGGGTACGCTTGACGCGCTCGCGCTCGAGGATCGGAAATGGCGCGCCATCCAGGGCGGGCAGATCCTTCATGTAGTTGTAGAGCGGCTTGAGGCGTCCTGCATAGGCGTCGCGCAACACCTCATCCAGACGCTCTTCGGCTTCGCCGGCGAACACCGACAGGCCCATGGCTTGTGCTTCACGCAACGCGGCGTCGTCCCCATCGATCATCGAGATGACGCCGGACATATGGAAGCCGCCGATCGCAACCGGGATATCGAGCGCACGCAGCGGCCGGGCGATGTCGAGGGCGCGCGGCGTCTGGTTCGACTGGACCCCGATGAGCATGACCATTCCCGCATCGGCGCTCTTGATCAGCCGGGCAATCCGGTCCGGCCTTATGCGGGTGTTCGATTCGTCGAGAGCGTGAATCTCGATCTCGACGTCCTCCCCCAGAACGTTGCGTTCGGCGCAAGCCTGGGCGATGCCGTAGACACATGCCAGAGAATTCGACGGCACAAGCGACCGGAACCAGCGGATCGGATAGCCGTCGTCGCAATAGTGGGTGGTCTTCACGAGCACGAGGCAGAACCGTCGCTTGGAAGCGATGGAAGACCTGGACGGCATGATGCAAGCCCCCGGACCGAAGCGCTGATCGGGGATGATGGTATCGTTTCGCGCGGTTTCGCACAACCGTGCTTTGCGGGATCGCCTAATGCCCGAAATCGAACGCTCCGGTCAGGTCGCCGGTGAACGGGCGGACTCCGGGCAGCGGCGCCAGGCCAAATCGGCGCGTGATGAATTTGATGATCGAGGTGGTGTCGTAGGAGGTCTTGTCCACGAATCCGCGTCGCGCGTAAGGTGAGGCGATCATGGTCGGGATGCGCGAGCCCGGTCCCCAGCGGTCGGCCCAGCCCGCTCCTCGCGGCGGCGGCACATGATCCCAGAACCCGCCGTTCTCATCGTAGGTGATTATGACCGCCATGCCGCTCCATTGCGGACTGTTGCGTAATCGATCGAGGAGATCGGTTATGTGGATATCACCGCTGACGAGGTCGGTGTACGAGGGATGCTGGTTGAAGTGACCCATGGGCTTGTAGAAGCTCACCTGAGGCAGGGTACCCGCGTCGACGTCGCGCAGCAGATCCTCCTCGTCCTTGAGGTGAGTGGCACGATCGGCAGTTCCCGGCGCAAACCGCGCGAAATAATTGAATGGCTGATGGTGAGGCTGGAATTCGCCGCCGGTCTTCGAATAGATCACCTTGCGCGGCTCTGTCGGCGGCTGACGTCCGTCGCTGAGAGCGAGATTCCAGCCGCCGGCGTACCATGCCCAAGTCACGCCCTTGTCCGACATGGTGTCGCCGATCGTTTTTTCTGCTTGCGGGGGAAGCGGCAATCCGCGCTGCGGGGTCCCACCGGGATCAGCGAGATTGGCGTCTCCGCCCGCTTCCGGAGGAATCCCGCTCGGTTGATACGGCGGCTGCATGGTGTTGACGGCAAACCCGTCCGGAGTGAGCTGGCCCGAAGTTCCCGGCGAGAGGAGCTGCACCGCTGCCTCCCGGGCGGAAGGGGAGCCGAGCCGCTTGGCCAGCCTGCCATCGACCTCCAGGCGAGTGCGCATCGCCTCGGGCGCACCCGGAAATGTCGGCGTGCAGGCGCAGATCAGCCATAGATGATTGAGGAACGAGCCTCCGAACGCGCCCATGAAGAAATTATCCGCCAGCACGTAGTCCCTCGCCCATTGCCACATCCGCAATCTGCTGCCATCGAAGTTGCCCATCACCCAGCCGCCGACGTTCGAGATTGCAGCAAACATGTTGTTCTTGCCGTCGTTGATCTGCTCCTGGTTCTGAAAGAATGCGTGCACCGGGCTCGGCGTGATCTTGTCGAGGCCCAGATTGATGGGCGGCGCATCGATCCGGAAAGGCGCATTCGGCATTCGCGGGAAGCGCGGGTCGGGCTTGCCGTCGGCAGCAAAGATCGTCAGGAAGGGAAGCGGTGTGCCGTCGTGATCGAGCTGCGTGCTCTGCTCGACGGTGGCGTTGGCTATGCCATTGGCGCCGGGGAAGAACCCGTACAGATGATCGAAGCTGCGGTTCTCGGCATAGATCACGACGATGGTCTTGATCTTCTCCAGCCCCTCCTCGCCCTTCGATGCCCCCGAGCTGATGAAGGCGAACGCACATGCGAGCGCGAATCGCATTATTCTCATTCAGTTTCTCCCTTGCGCCGTCGACCGCGGGAAAACCGCCCGCAGCCGGATCGGACCCCTTTCGGACCGCCGCCTTTGCGCTGGGCGAGCGGCCACCTCAATCGCGATTGCCAAAATCAATGCGTCCAGGGATCACGGCGCTTGAACGAGAAGTTATCGGCGTAAGAGATCGTCCGACGCGTGACGGGCGGGGGTCGGAACAGCTGGTAGGCGATCCCGTGGCGTTCGCAATACGCGATCGCCTCCTCGGCGGTCTCGAAGCGCAGCTGCACTTGCTGGCGCATGTCGCCGGAGCTCGTCCACCCCATCAGTGGCTCGATCTCGCGCGGCTGCTCCGGCTCGTAATCGAGCACCCACTCCTTGGTCCTGGCGCTGCCGGACTGCATCGCACTCCTGGCGGGCTTGTAGATGCGGGCAATCATGCAGGCGCTCCGAGTTGCTCTCGGCCGGGTTGGATTCCTGTGTGTCGCTGGTCGGGGCAGCAGGATTCGAACCTGCGACCTGGAGTACCCAAAACTCCCGCGCTACCAGGCTGCGCTATGCCCCGGAGGCTCAAGCCGTGCGCGGCCTGGATTACACCGTTCGAATCCGGCCAGCAAGGCGCATGCTCCGCGCCCGCAATGCTAGCGCCGGCCGAAGATCGGGTGTGAGACCCGGTCGCCCGCCGCGATGCCGAGCTTCCTGGCCGTCCCAGCGATCACTTCCAGAACCGCGCGCACCGGCCCGCCGGAGGGGACCATCGCCTCCGAGAGGGGCACCGTGTTCTCGGCAATTCGCAGGATGCGCCCGTCCCCGCGAATGAAGATCATGTCGAGCGGGATATATGTGTTTTTCATCCAGAAGCTGGTGGGCTGCTCGGTATGAAAGTCGAACAGCATCCCCTGCATCTCCGGCAGCTCCCGTCGGAACATCAGGCCCCTCGCCTGCTCCTCGGGCGTCACCGCCATCTCGACACCGAAGACATGCGCGCCGGTCTTGCTCAGGATCTCGAGCTCCTGCAGTTGCTGGGCGGGGAGCCGAGCGGGTGCTGTCAGCGGCAAGGCGAGCGAGAGCAGCACGGCGGGCAAGACACGCGGACGGCGACGCATGATGGAACCTCAACCAATCTGCGCACCTTATCAGGCTTGGATCCGATGCTTGCAACCCCGGACGACTGCTCAGCACCTCGCACGGGGCGTGTCGTCGAAATGCCGTCCAGGCAGGTCCGCTGGCCGATGAGGCGGATCGCGCGTCCTGTCGTCGAGGAGGAAACCGCCTTGTCGGCGTGTGATGCGCCGATGCGGGACCGCTCTCGCGCCTGCGCCCAACAGCCTCGCCCGCCGACCGCCTTGCAGGAATAGGGTTCAGTGCGACGCCGGGCCGAGCAAGGCCCCTTCCGGCCGCACCTCCGTCGCCATCAACCCCTTGGGGCCCGGCCCAAAGCGGACCATCACGAACTGGCCGGGGCGCAGCTCTGTCAGGCCATAGCGGCGCAAGGTCTCCATATGGACGAAGATGTCCGGCGTGCCTTCGCCGCGGGTCAGGAAGCCGAAACCCCGCAGCCGATTGAACCATTTCACCTGCGCGCGCTCGAGGCCGCTGGTCGGTGTGACCGTCACGTGGGTGCGCGGCGGCGGCAGCTGCGCCGGGTGCACCGCCGTCGACTCGTCCATGGACAGGATCCGGAACGCCTGCAGGCCGCGCGGGCGTTGCAGCACCTCGGCTACTACCCGCGCACCTTCATAGGCGACTTGATAGCCGTCGCGTCGCAGGCAGGTCACATGCAAGAGCACATCGGGCATCCCGTTGTCCGGGACGATGAAGCCGTAGCCCTTGGAGACATCGAACCACTTGATGACGCCGGCAAGCTCTATGACGCTCGCGGCCTCGTCACCGATCTCTGTGCCCGCGGCGCGGTCGATCCCCAAACCGCTGCCCGGCCCCTTCGGTCCAATTTCGTCCGACGTCATGACGCCCCAAACGCCGCCGCTCAGTCCTGGCGCCTCTTGCGTGCGCTTCCGAATCTCTCCCGCCAAGAAGATACCATCCGGCAAGAAACGGGAAAGATTAAAATGCATGCCCGCGCCGAAAGAGTCGAAGCCTGTGCAAATCTTCAACACTCGCCCGAATCAGTGGACGATGAAGGGAGATAGCACGGAGCCAATGTCTTCGCGAACGACAAGATCGGCAATTCCATCGAATTCGGTCGCTTCGCGGTTGATAATCACCAAACGAGCCCCATTTCGCTTCGCCAGCAAAGGAAAACCGGCGGCCGGCCAGACCACTAATGAAGAGCCGACTGCGAGGAAAAGATCACAGTCAAGCGTGAGCTGCTCGGCGCGGCGCATTTCGCGCTCGGGCATGGCTTGGCCGAAAGAGATCGTCGCAGCCTTGATGTGCCCGCCGCAATCGCAATCGGGAGCGCGCTCTCCCGCCTTGACGAATGCTTCGTGAACCCAGCCGAGCTCGTATCGATGGCCGCAGCTCAGGCACGCGGCATAGCTGTTGTTTCCGTGCAGCTCGATGACGTGTTCCGCTGAAATTCCGGAGCTTTGATGAAGGTTATCGATGTTCTGCGTAATAACCGCCGGCGCCTTGCCCGAGCGATAGAGCGAAGTCAGCGCAAGGTGCCCACGGCCTGGCCGCGCGTCGGAAAACTGCGCATCCATGGCGAACCGACGCCGCCAGGCTTCGTCGCGCATCCGCTGGCTGGCGAGGAACTCGTCGAAGGGGATCGGTCTGTTCCGGGTCCAAAGGCCGCCGGGTGAGCGAAAATCGGGAATGCCGCACTCGGTGGATATTCCGGCGCCGGTGAAGGGGGCGATCACCCGCGCGGTTGCGATCAGGCGGCGCAGCTCCTCGATTGCGGTCTCCAGATCGGGCGCGATCATGTATTCTCCCCCTCATCTTTTTTTCGAGGCGATGCAAAGAGGCCACACCATGAGATATCTGCACACCATGCTGCGCGTGCGCAACCTCGATCAGGCGCTCGATTTCTATTGCCACAGGCTCGGCCTCCAAGAGGTGCGTCGTCGGGTCGATGACAAGAACCGATACACGCTGGTCTTCCTCGCCGCCCCGGACGACGAGCGGCGCGTCGAGGAGAGCAAGCGCACGGGCCGCGATGCGCCGCTGATCGAGCTGACCTACAACTGGGACGGCGAGGATTACGGCGAGGCGCGTTTTTTCGGGCACCTCGCCTACGAGGTCGACGATATCTATGAAACCTGCGAAAGGCTGATGACGGCCGGCGTCACGATCAACCGCCCGCCGCGGGACGGCACGATGGCCTTCGTGCGCTCGCCGGACAAGCATTCGATCGAGCTCTTGCAGAAGGGGGCGCCCTTGCCAGCCAAGGAGCCGTGGGCCTCCATGCCCAACTCCGGGAAGTGGTGAGGCGCCGAGCCAGTCTAAGAATGCGGGCAAGTGCGTTGCCAGGGCGCGTTCTTGCCGCCCCTCCTAAACGCCTCTATATGTCGCCCGCGCGCAGCCAGCGTCCCCTTCGTCTAGCGGTCTAGGACATCACCCTTTCACGGTGAAGACACGGGTTCGAGTCCCGTAGGGGACGCCAGCGATGCCAATTCCCACCGAGCTGCATCGCTCTCGCCCTTATCAGTGAACGAGCGACTGCCGCGATCAATCGAAGCTCGTACGCCGCTGCGGGCTGCGGTCCAATGCAGGCGGCGCCTCCGGGGCGGCATGCACGCGAGCACGCAGCGACATCCGCAACAGCCAGATCACCGGAAGGGCGAGGACGCAGAGAAGCGCCATGGCCCAGAACCCTTCCGCTCCGAAGCGACCGTAGAGCCAGCCCGAAAAGGCCGTCATGAGCGCCGTCGCCCCGCCAACCCCGAGGAGCCCGTAGACGGTCTGCGCCGTCCCGGCCAATGCAGCGGGCACCGCATCGACAATGACCCGCATGCAGGCCAGGTGCAGCAAGGCGAAGCTGAGCCCGTGCAGGGGCTCGATCGAAAGCAGCGCCGCAACGTCTGCGGTCTGCGCCATCACGATCCAGCGCACGGCGCCGGCCAGCGCCGCAATCGTCAGCGCGGCGGCAGGCCCGAATGCTCGCAACATTGTCGGTCCGATCAGCACGAAGACCACGACCTCGGCGGCGACCGATTCCGACCAGAGCAAGCTGCTCGTGCCGGCACTTACGCCGGCTGCGGTCCAGCGGATCACGGCGAAGGAATCGTGCATCGCATGACTGCCGAGGACGAGCCCGGCGACCAGCGTGACCCAGAGGAAAGATGAGGGCCGGAACAGGGTTCGCCACTCGTGAGCGGTCCGGTCACTTGCTGCTTTCGCCTCCGGCTTCGGGCGCTCGGGCACCGACAAGACGAGCAGCGAGGTCACCGCGAGACAGCCGGCGCTGCTCACGATGACGGCAGACAATCCATGGGCGGCAGCGATCTGACCAGCTCCCAGCACGCCGGCGATGAAAGCGGCCGATCCGGCTCCCCGCACCCAGCCGTATTCAAATCCTCGCCTGCCGTCGGCCGGCCGAGCGCATGCCAGGGTGAGGCCGTCCGCCAACGGCACCAGCGGCGCGAGCGTCACGGCGCCCAAGAGGCTGACCGCCGCCAGCGTCCATAGCCCGCCGGCCGGGACATACATGAACGTCAATATTCCCGAGAGCAGCGCCGCAGCCGAGAGCTGGGGCTTGAATGCGTGGAAGCGATCGGCGAGATGCCCCGTGACCGGACCGCTGATGGTTCTCAGAGCGGTGCCGAGGCCGAGCAGAATCCCGAGCTGCTCCGGCCCGAAGCCTCGCTCCGACAGGAATATGGGCAGGAACGGCGACACCAGCCCGAATGCCGCATAGAGCGCCGTGTAGAGAACAATGAACTGAAGCAGCCCGCGCCTGCGCGTTCGCATTTGCTGGCTCACGCCGATCCTCGAGCGCCTCACGGTCGAACAAGGCTGCGCGCTCAACGTTCCGCAGCGTCACGATTTTTTCTCGCCGCAGAGTACGCCTCGAACGGCAAGAGACGACGCGGCTTTGCGAGCCTCTGAAGCCAGCCACCGACCTATGCCGAGAAGGCCGCCCGCCACAGGGCCCTCGCTTCTGTTCCATTGGCAGCGGCGCGGAACGGCTTTATTCTCGCGTCACCACACTGGGGGCGAAAAATGCTCAAGCTCGGGTCGGCGCTCGCGTTCGTCCTGCTGCTCGGCGATCTGGCCATCGCCGACGGCATGCCGGTCACGCATTACCGCTACCACCGCCATTACCGCCTGCCCGAGCGGCACGTGATCGAGGTCGTGGCGCCCCCCTACAGCGGCAACTTCATCATCAACGGCACCCGCTTCACCGCCATGACCGCTGCCTGCCTGCCCTGGGCGGCAGGCGAGCCGATCACGCTGCGTGCCGGCGACTGGCACGGTCGCTGCGTGTATGCCGTCTTCTATAATGTGCTGCGGCGAAGAAGCTGCGAGATGTGGTGTCAATGACCGGCGCCGGGGGCCGCTCGCGTTGATCGCGCCGGGCGCCGTTGCACCGCAGGCCGACGGCTCGCTGTGGGCGACGTCGTGGGCTTCGGCGGATAGGAGTGGCGGACACCGTTGAAATCCTCGATCTCGTAGCGAGCAGCATCGTTCGTGCCGGACGGCCGGACGAGATAATTCGGCCCGATCGGCGATTTGCCGTGCCCGCCGGGGATGTCGAGAACATAGCTGGGCTGGCAAAGGCCGGAGAGACGCCCGCGCAACGCGCGCATCAGCGCCTGGCCTTCTTCGATCGAGGTGCGCCAATGCGCGGTGCCGGGAGCAAGATCGAGGTGGTGCAGGTAATACGGCTTGATGCGGCATTCCACCAGAATGCGCATCAACGCGCCGAGAGTCGCCGCGTCATCGTTGACGCCGCGCAGCAGCACGCTCTGGCTCAACATCGGAATGCCGGCGTCGATCAGCCGGGCACAGGCCTCTCGCGCCTGCGGGCTGAGCTCGCGCGCGTGGTTGACATGCAGCACCACATAGGTCGCCTTGCCGGCAGCCTTGAGCGCCTTGACCAGCGCCGGCGTCACCCGCGCCGGCTCGACCACCGGCACCCGGCTGTGCACGCGCAGGACCTTGACATGAGCCATCGCGGCGATCGCCTGGCTTATCGCCCGAACGCGCCGCGGCGAGAGAACGAGCGGGTCGCCGCCGCTGAGGATCACCTCCCAAATCCCGGAATGCGCGCGGATATAATCGAGCGCCGCGATGAGCTTGCGGCGGGAAAGGGTCGGCCGGCGCCCGAGCATCTCGCGGCGGAAGCAGAAGCGGCAGTAGACGGCGCAGACATGGACCGGCTTGAGCAGCACGCGGTCGGGATAACGGTGGACGATGCCCTCGACCGGACTGTGCACGTCGTCGCCGACCGGGTCTGCAGATTCGTCCTCCCGATCGTCGAGCTCGGCCGTGTCGGGCATGAATTGGCGCGCGATCGGATCGCCGGCATCGCCGGGATGAATGAGATCGACCACCTGCGGTGTCAGCGCCACCCCGTATCGGGCGGCGACCTTCTCGAGCAGCGCGCGCTGCTCGCGCGCGGCGAGGCCGGCGCCGATCAGCGCATCGGGGCTACGCAATGACTCGCGCACGGGTTTCATGGCCGCTGTTTCCGCTTGCTGCGGACCGCACGGTCCGCCGATGAGCGCGCTGATGATGTCCTCGCGCCCGAAAGTCAATCCAAACCCGCATGCAAGGGAGCGCAAGCAGGTTCACGAAGGTGTGCGCCTTCCGCTTGCCGCAGCCGCGGTTTCAGTGTTGGGTGCGCGGCGGCACGGTCCGACCGCTCTCGTCCGCGGCGGGGCTCGGCGGAAGGCATCGGCAGGAAGGAACGCGATGAAGAATTATCTGGACGGCGGCGAAGCGATCCTCGAAGCCTTCCGCAAGCTCAAGATCGACTACATCATGTCCTCGCCGGGGTCCGAATGGTCGCCGGTCTGGGAGGCGCTGGCGCGCCAGCAGATCGAGCGCAAGCCGGGGCCGACATTCGTCGACTCCTGGCACGAGACGCTCGCGCTCAACATGGCGACGGGCTACACGCTGATGACCGGCCGTCCGCAGGCGGTTCTGCTGCACGCGGGCGTCGGAATGCTCCAGGGCGCCCTGGGAGTGCACGGCGCCTTGCAGAACGAGGTGCCGGTGCTGGTCATGTCGGGTGAATCGCATACGCTGGGAGAAGACCCAGATCTCGACATCGAGCAGCAATGGTACGGCGGCCTCTCCGTCGGCGGCATCGAGCGCTTCGTCGAGCCGTTCGCCAAATGGGCGCGCACCGTCACCAGCCCCTATACGCTCTATGAAAGCGTCATACGCGCCGGGGAGATGGCGCAGCGCGTGCCGATGGGGCCGGTCTATCTCAACGTCGCACTCGAGGACATGCTGCACGACTGGACGCCGCCCACGGCCGCGCGCGAGGTGCCGCCGGCGCCGATGCTGCAGGCGCGGCCCGAAGACATCGACCAGGTCGCCGATCTGCTGCGCAATGCCAGGAATCCGGTGGCTGTAGCGGAGGCGTCGGGGCGCGATCCCAAGGCTTTCACCGCCCTCGCCGAGCTCGCCGAGCTGCTCGCCATGCCGGTGATCAACGGACGCGCCAGCGCCTATGCCAACTTTCCCACCGACCACCCGCTGTATCAGGGTGTCGGAAGGTACCAGCCGCTGGACGAGGCCGATATCGTCCTCCTGGTAAGCGGTCGCGCACCCTGGTATCCGGCGCGGCGGCGGCCCACGAGCGGCAAGATCGTGTCGATAGGCGACAACCCGCACAAGGCGCATCTCGTCTATCAGAACTGGCATTCGGATCTCTACCTCGAAGGCAATGCCGCGACCTCGCTCGCGCTGCTGGCGCGCAGCCTGCGAGCGGGAAAGCTGGATGCCGCTGCGATAGACATCCGCCGTCAGCGCTGGCGGCGCGAGCACGACAGCTACGTCGCGGGACTGCGGGCCGAGCAGCAGAAAGCACGCGCTGCCGGGTATATCGACCCGCTGGCGCTCATCGCCGAGATCGGCGCTATGATGCCGGCCGATACCATCTATGTCGACGAGACGATCACGCATTCGGGCCTCCTGCGCCAGCACCTGCCGCAAACGACTCCGCAAAGCTTCTTCCGCGGCTCCGGCGGGCTCGGCCAGGGGATCGGCACCGCGCTCGGGATAAAGCTTGCCGCGCCGCAGCGGCCGGTGATGCTGATCGTCGGCGACGGCTCGTTCCTGTATAATCCCGTCATCCAGGCGCTCGGGGCATCGAGGCAGCACAAGCTGCCGATCACGATCGTGGTGATGAACAACAGGAGCTACGCCGCGATGGGCATGGGCCATGTGCATCACTATCCGGACGGCGCTGCGGTCAGCAAGAACGTGCATTTCGGGGTGAAGATCGACGGCCCCGATTACGAGCGATTGGGCAGCCACTTCGACTTCCATGGCCAGCGCGTGGAGCGGCCCGGCGAGGTCAAGCCCGCCTTGCAGGCGGCCATCGCGAGCATGCGCGAAGGCAAGACCTCGATCCTGAACGTGCTCGTGAGCCGCTGATGCCGCGGCCAGGACCGCACTTGCGAGGATGGATGCGGCCACGGCCGTATCCGCCGGCCGTCGTTCCCGGGCCTGTCCTCCCGTCCTGCGCGGCCGCGAACTTCCGATGCGCGAATGCGTTGGCTTGTCGGGGGCGCGGGCAGGCCGCTCCGGCAAAAGGGCAATATCCATGACCGGCGCCGACCCGAGACAGTGGATGTGGGCTGAGGCCTGCGCGATGATCGAGCGGGCAGAGCAGCTGCATCGGCAATTCTTCCAGCCCGTTGCCTCTGCGCTCCCGGC
>DASXAP010000110.1:0-37780 GCA_036406655.1 Xanthobacteraceae bacterium
GGGGAAACTCGACTGCCGTCTGCGCCAGCTTGGATACTTCCTGCTGCACGAGCACGAAGCGCCAGAACTCGCGGGCATAGAAGTCGTTCATGTAGCCGCCGCCCAGGTGGTTGAGGTTCTCGCCGCGAATCGACGGCGTCCGCTCGAACGGGTCCTGGCGGATGTTGACGATCGTCGGCATGTCGGTGGTCGTTTTCTCACCGGGCCAGCCGTAGGGCTGCTGGTAGAACTGAAACTTGAAGTCATCGATGCGGATGGCACCGAGACTCGGTCCGCCGAAGTAGAACAGCTCGTGCCGTTTCGATGGCCCGTTACCGAGCAGCAGGTCCATCTGATTGTAGCCGTCCAGATGGTTCTTGTAGGTGCGGTCGCCGAGCTTCA
Source organism: Xanthobacteraceae bacterium (assembly GCA_036406655.1). Classification (GTDB taxonomy): domain Bacteria; phylum Pseudomonadota; class Alphaproteobacteria; order Rhizobiales; family Xanthobacteraceae; genus VAZQ01. The sequence continues at coordinate 382 of DASXAP010000110.1, forward strand.
CGCCTTTCAGCAGCTGCTCGGTGATGTTGGGATTGCCTGCGGCAGCGGCCAGCGTCGGCAACCAGTCGAGGCCGGAGAACAGCCCATTCTCGACCCTGCCGGGCCTGATCCTGCCAGGCCACCGGACAATGCAGGGCACGCGAAACCCGCCTTCGAACACGGTGCCCTTGGTGGCCCGAAACGGTGTCATGCCGCCGTCGGGCCAGGTGAAGACTTCCGCGCCATTGTCGGTGGTGAAGATGACGATGGTATTGTCTGCTTCACCGATATCCTGCAGGTGCTTGAGCAGGGCGCCAACGCTGTCGTCCAGCTGCGCCATGCCCGCTTCTTCCAGCCCGTAATTCGTCTGATAGTTCATCATCGCCTGGTATTTCGGCGAGATGTAGGTGAAGACATGCATGCGCGTCGTGTTGTGCCAGATGAAGAACGGTTTTCCGTCCCGCTTGGCCTTGTCCATGAAGCCGTTGCTGTGCTCCACGAGCACCTCGTCGAACGTTTCCATGTTGTACTTGGCCGGGCGGCTTGCCTGCCAGTTCTGCCGGCCCGCCATGTTGGGGAACGGCGCGAGCGGGCCTTCATCGACGATCCGCTGCTTGCCGACCTTGCCCCAGCGGGGCTGCACCGTGGCATCGTCGGTATCGGTGGCGTAGGAATGCACCAGGTTGCGCGGCCCATACTTGTCGATCCAGTCCTGCGGGTAGTCGAACCAGTAGGGGTCCGACATGGCGTCCAGGTGGTACAGGTAGCCGAAATACTCATCGAACCCGTGCAGCGTCGGGAGATACTTGTTCAGGTCTCCCAAATGGTTCTTCCCGAACTGCGCAGTTTCATAGCCGAGCGACTTGAGGGCCGTTGCCAGCGTCACCGCTTCATCCGGGATGCCCACATCGGCTCCGGCTTGCCCGACCGTCGTCAATCCGGTGCGCAGCGGCAATTCGCCCGTTATGAAGTTGGCTCTGCCCGCGGTGCAGCTTGCCTCCGCGTAATAGTCGGTGAACAGCATGCCTTGAGCAGCAAGCTGGTCGAGGTTCGGGGTCTTGCCCGACATGATGCCGCGGTGGAAGGCGCCGATGTTGAACCAGCCGATATCGTCTCCCATGATCACGAGAATGTTGGGCGGCCGTTGCTGCTGCTGTTGCGCTGTCGCCGGGGCGTTCGCCGCCGTCACAGAAACGCATCCCGCCACGAGTCCAAGCCAGACAGTCCTCATCATGCTTCGTTCCTCCGTCTTGGCCGCCCGACACGAGCCGGCACCTACGCCCACACAACGGTAAGGATCATGGCCTCCTATACACTTGCTGGTCGGAAACGAGCAGCGCCGACGATAGACCGCAAATGCCGTGCCTGCATGCGGCCCTCCGAGAGCTTCATGCCCTATGCCGCATGCGCTTGAATGCACTGCGCCGCAGGGCAGGCTGCGTCGATCGCCGGCCGTAGTAAAGTAACATGTCGGGTAAGATGACAGCGGCCAGGGTTTCCGGCTACGCATGGGACGCCATCCCCCGCATAAGGGGCGCTCCGTGCGCGGTACCATCATGCGGACGGAACCTCGGAGACCCCCGCCGCGGACGCGGTCTTTTCGTTAGGGCCGCGCCGCCCACGCTGCTCTCGCCCGCCGACTGGTCGCGCTCGCACCTGTACGTCATCCTCATCGGCGGCGCCGCAAGCTTGCGACCGCTGCGGGAGACGACCCGCAGCGTGCCGGTCATCCTCGTTCTCGTTGCCGATCCGGTCGGCGCCGGATTTGTCGACAGCTTCGAGGCTGGCCTCTCTGGGAAGTGGCTGGCAATGCTCAAGGACATGGCGCCGGGTCTCGCGCGTGCTGCTCTCGTGATCAATCCGAAGGCAGCAAAGCGAACAGCTTGCTGCATTCCCGCGGTCTATCGCTACCCATCGCGTTCGTCGCTGCTGGCGGACCGGTCTGGCCGGTAGCTATGCCGCTTGACTTGATCGCATGCGCGTCAGCGGCCTGATCGCCCATGATCCTGACCGGATCGAGCAGCACCGGCTTGCGATTGGCTCGACGGGTAGACGCGGATCGGCCATGATGGGCGGGCCGGCAGGCGATGCCGATGCCGGCGCCGCATGACGGAGGGTATGGGCACGGCAATCGCAAAGCTGCACGCAAGAGTCTCTCTCGCCTGCGCCCGCAAATCGAGGGCGGCGCGCGGCACGCGGGCCTGACATCGACCTCGATCTCGCGATCGGAAAAAACAGAACGCTTTGAGGAGCAATGCAATGGCCGACATCACCGTCACCAATTCCGGCACCATCACCTCGACGATCGGCATCGGCGTGGAGATCGTGTCCTTCGACCTCAATGCCTCGGTGATCGTGACCAACGAGCCGGGTGCGTCGATACATGCGGCCGAGCAGGCCCTGCGGATCACCGCGATGACACTCAACGCCAACGGCACGGGAACCTGGCTGATCGACAACGGCGGCTTGATGGAGTCGACCGGTGACGGCTTCGCCGCGATCGATTTGCGCGATCTGATCGCGGCCGGGGGCACCATCACGGTGAACAACGGCGCGGCGGGAATCATCCGGGCGGCCGGCGGCGACGCGATCGCGGCGGGCACCAACACCACAGTCTCCAATCACGGTCAGATCATCGCCTTCGACGGAACCCTGGTGAACAGCGACGGCATCGACTTCGGCACGCATGCGGGCGGCCGCGTCGACAACTTCTCCGACGGCACCATCACCGGCGCGCGCTACGGCATAACCGGCGGCCAGGCTCTCATCGTCAACAATTCCGGCAGCATCACCGGCGGCGACGGGGCCGGCATCGGCGCGTTCGGGGGCTCGACCATCACCAATATGGGCACGATCGCTTCCGCCAACGGCTTTGCCATCGATGCCGGCTTCGGCAATTTCATCGATACCATCACCAACCAGGGAAGCATCCTCGGCCGCGTCTTCACCGGCGGCGGGGACGATGTGCTCAGTCTCTATACCGGCTCGAGCATTTCCGGCCAAATCGACGGCGGCACCGGCACCGACACGCTCAATCTCTTGGGGACCGGAACCGGGACGCTCGCCGACGTCCTCGATTTCGAGGATCTCAATGTGCAAGCCGGCACCTGGACCATCGTCGACGTCGAGAGCTTCAGCGCCGGGGTCACGATTTCGGCAGGCGCAACACTCCGCCTCGAGCAGTCGGCGCTGTCGGCGGGCCTCTTCGCCAACACCATCGATGGCTTCACCAATTCGAGCACCGTCGACCTTGCCGGCATCGGGCTCGCCACCGGCGCGACGCTCGGGGCAGGCAACCTGCTGACGATCTCGGGCGGGGCGGTGGATCCGATCACGCTGCAGTTCGACCCGACGCAAAGCTTCGCCGGTGAGGCATTCATCCTGACAGACGACGGTGCGGGCGGCACGGACGTGACGCTGGGGCAGATCATCAGCGGCGGCAGCGGCAGCGGCATCGTCACGGGCACCCCGGGCAACGACCTGATCACTACCGGAAACGGGAGTAACACGATCAACAGCGGGAACGGGAATGACCGCGTCATCTCGGGCAACGGCAATGATGTTTTCAATGCCGGCAACGGCAACAACGTGCTCGACAGCGGCAACGGCAATGACATTCTCACTGTGGGCAACGGCAACAACGTCATGACCGGTGGAAACGGCAGCGACACGTTCCGGGTCGGAACCGGCGATAACACCCTGACCGGCGGCAACGGCGCTGATTTGTTCGAATTCGGGCCGGGCTTCGGGAACAACGTGATCACCGATTTTAGCCACGCCGATCAAATCGAGTTCGACGGCGCCGTGTTCCACAATTTCCAGGCTGTTCAGGCGGCGAGCCAGCAGGTCGGTGCCGACACGGTCATCAGCCTGGGAACGAACCACTCGGTTACATTGTTGGGCGTCTCGCTCAACAGCTTGCGCGCATCGGATTTCATCTTGAATTGAGCTCTGCTGCGGCCGGAAGCCGTCTTCCACGCAGGGGTCGCTAAAGGCGGCTCGCATCCCTGTGCGCCGAAGCACTCCCGGCGCAATCGACCGGCCGCGCGATCTGCGGCTCCTCCTCGGCGTTGAGGTGATAGAGATTGCCGAAGTGCAACAGCACCTGAAAGATCGACCCGGCGGCAGGTCTGCGTGATCGCCTACTGGATCGATTGCTCGAACGCGTAGCCGTTGATCTTGCCGTCCGGCTCCGCTTTTCGCTGCGGGATCGACATCGCCAAGGCCAGGGTCAGCACGACCGTGAAAAAGAACCAGGCGTAATCCGGGCGAATCATTCGACAACCTCGATAGTTCACGATCACGACAATGGCCTGGGGGCCGGTACTCCCCAATCAGGGCCGCGACTCAGGAACGGGGAGCTAGTGACCAAATTCTTGAGGACGCCAACTGGTTCCCGGCTCCGGAAAGCCGCGCTCCTGCCGCCACGGTTGAAAACCGCGGCGGGAGGCTCGACACCGACCTGATTGCGGGATTAGGCTTGCGAAGCAATGGTTGCAGAGCCGGGAGGCCGACATGGAACAGATTTTGATCAACCTCGTAGCAGGCGCGCTTGGTGGCGTCGGCGCGGGAAAGTCGTCGCCGACATTCGATCTGGGCATGATCGGCAACATTATTTCCGGGCTGGTCGGCGGTGGCGTTCTCGGGCAGATCGTCACTCTGTTGCTGCCGGCGGTCACCGCCGCGGCGCAGTCGGGCAATCTGAGTGTCGGAGGCATCATCTCCCAGGCGATCGCCGGGGGCGCCGGCGGCGCCATCCTCACGGCGATCATTGGCGCAATCAAGAACAAGGCTGCAGCCTGACGCTCCTCTGCTGCGAACAGCCACGCTGAATGCGTGCTCGACGTCAGCGCTCTCACGCCATGTGATGCTGTCGCCGGAGATGCTCGGGTTGTTGCGCGAATGGTGGAACGCGCGACCGTCGCGTGACGACACGAAATAGGCGAATATCCTCAATACCGTCTCGGGGAGCGCCGCAGAAATGCGGTGAAACACTCGCAGCCACGGATGTGGCGCTTTCGCGTTCCCGCGCAAAGCTTGCGGGCGGGTGGGGCGCTACCGCACGCCTGGCAGCACGCTCGCGCCTCGGGAAAGCGTCGCTAGTGGAGCACCGCGAGCTTTCCGTATCTTTCCGCCAGCAGATAATAGAATGCGACCCGCGACTTGTCCCGGTCGCCGTGCATCTTCTGGCACACCTCCATGACCGCCGTCTCCAGATCGGCGTCGGGCTCGCCGAGCGAAAGCTTCTTCTTCAGGAAGCTATCGCGCACCCGGTCCCGCTCTTTCTTGTCGCCGCAGGCGACGAACTGCGCGTCGCGATTCTGCAGCGCGATGCCGAGGTGCTTGACGATACCCTCGATGGCGGCCTTGTCGGGATCGGCGACGTATTTCTTCACGTCCTGTGCCCAGTCATGTGCCATGGCTCTCCTCCCATGCTCATCGAGCAAAGATCGCCCCTTCCCGGCAGCGCCGGGGAAGTGCACCATCTTCGGGCGCCCTCGAAGTCGAGGGCGGTGACGCGCGCGGTCAGGCGTGCTTGAGGCTATCCGGCACGACGCCGCCGCTCTCGGCGAGCTTGGTCATCACCTGCTGGTGCAGCCAGGTGTTCATCTCGGCCGAGCCGGTGAGCTCGCCCTTGTAGCCGAGCTCCTGCGCCAGTTGCTTGCGCGCCGACAGCGAGCTGTCGAGCTTCAAGAGCTTCATCAGGTCGACGATCGAGCGCTTCCAGTCGTAATCCTCGTCTGACCTGGCCGCGATCTGGGCGATCATTGCCTCGACGTCCTGCCGGCTGATCGGCTTGCCGCTCGCGGGAGCGCCGCCCGCGGTAGGGGTGCCGCTGGCGGCGGGGGCCGCTCTTGCGGTCGTCGTCGCGGCGCCGCCCGCAGTCGGGGTGCCGCCGGCAGCGGGGGCCGCTCTCGCGCCCGTCGTCGTGTCCTTTGAGGCCGCAGTGCCGGCGGAGCCGGAACCCGGCGCGGTGGCCGCGGGCGCCGCGCCCTTGTGGAAGATGGCGTTAACGATGCTGCCGAAGATGCTCATGGTCTACCTCCTGGGTTCCTCTGTTGCCACTCCGCTCAATTCACAGCCTTGAAGGTGTCGCAGCTTGCAACCTCTCCCGACTTGAGCCCGGTCATGAACCAGCGCACCCGCTGCTCCGACGAGCCATGGGTGAAGGCGTCGGGCACAACGTAGCCCTGCGTGCGCCGCTGCAGGCGATCGTCGCCGATGGCGGAGGCCGTCTGCATCGCCGCCTCGACGTCGCCGGGCTCGAGCAGCCGCCATTTTTCCTCGGCGTGGTGAGCCCACACCCCGGCAAGGCAGTCGGCCTGCAACTCGACCCGGACCTGCAGCTGATTGCCCTCCGAGCGGCCCATGCCGCGCTGCCATTCCTGCACCTCGGGCAGGATGCCGAGCAGATTCTGCACGTGGTGACCGACCTCATGGGTGATCACGTAGGCCTGCGCGAACTGGCAGCTCTTGCTGCCAACGTCGCAGCCGCGAAACCGCCGCTCCAGATCCTGGAAGAACGCGGTGTCGAGATAGACCTTGCGGTCGAGCGGGCAGTAGAACGGCCCCATCGCGGACTGCGCCATGCCGCAGGCCGAGGAGGTCATGCCCGAGAACATGACGAGCTGGGGCGGCTGATAGGTCTTTCCGGCGCGGGCGAAAATTTCGCTCCATTGCACTTCCGTGCTTCCCAGCACCGCCGAGACGAATTGCTTCATCTGGTCGGAGGGTGCATTCGCGCGCGTATCTTGCGGGGCCGGTTGCGATTGCTGCTGCGAGCCGCCGCCCAGTCCCGAAAGGATTTCCGCGCCGCCGATCAGGTAGAGCGGGTTGATGCCGAGCGCCCAGCCGGCGATCACCAGCAGGATGATGGTGCCGATGCCCAGACTGCCGGCTCGACCGACGGAAAATCCACCGCTGCGCCGATCCTCGACGTTGTCGCTCTGTGGCAGTTCATCGAGGCGCATGGCAATCTCTCCCTTCGATGCGCGCGCTGGTGATAGCCAATCGGGGGCTCGCTTGCCGCTCTGCTTGTCAGCGTCGCTGCGCGCCCTTGGTTGACATGCGTCGACCTGATCACGCTGGCAGCTTGAGCGCGCTCGATATGTCCTTGAGGGTCGCCTTCTCGGCGTCACTCACCGGCACGCCGCCAAAACCGAGAAATCCGCCCTCCGGGGCTGCCTCGGCTACGTGCTGACTGATCTGTCGCAACCAGCCCTTGAAGGCGGCTGCGTCGCCGGGCGCCTTGGCGTCCACCGCGGCGCCGGCTTGCCGCAAGGTCTCGATGCACTTGGCCGTGATCTCTGCCGGCTTCTTGCCCTTGAGCTGCTCGCTCAGCCCGTCCCGCGTGGTGCTGCGCCCTTGCGCCGTTTCGAAGTCGGCGGCAACCGCCTTGATGAGCGGGTTCGCCGCGGTATTCGTCTTGACGGCCGCGAGCTGGCTGCCGGCGGCAAAGCTCTCCTTGAGCAGGCCCCACAGCCCGCTCGGCTCGGCCGCCGTGACCGCCATGCCTGCCATCATCACGCTCTCCAGAAGAAGCTTCCATTCGTCGGGTGTGAAGCTCGATTTATCCGCCATGGGGTTGCTCCTCGAATTGCAATTCCTAACCTTGCTGGTCGGCCGCGGCAATGGCGACGAGCATAGCGTCAGGCGCTCAACACCGCCAGCTTTGCTTTGAGCATATCAATTGTGGGCTTCAACACCTCGGCGACCCCTTGTCCGGCAGGTCCTTCGACGGGTGAAAGGGTCGCTCCTCCGGGTGCGCGGCATCGAGGCTACCGACCGACCGGTCACGCTGCACCGACGCCCTCGGCGGCAAGCAGCTCCGCCAGCCGCTGCCGGGCGTAGAACATTCGCGTCTTCACGGTGTTTCGCGGCACAGCGATGATGCAGGCGACCTCATCGATCGACTTCTCGTGATAGTAGACGAGATCGACGATCTCGCGATGTGACGGCGACAGTTTCCTGAGGCAGGCGGATAAGATCGAGCTCCTCTGCTTCTTTTGCATCGAGATCTCGGGATTCTCGGCCGGGTCCTCGATGCAGCTGTAGCTGTCCTCGTCGAGCGCCTCGGTCGCCCGGGTGCGCAATCTCGAGAGAGCCTTGTGGCGGGTAATGGCCAGGAGCCAGGTCGATAGTTGCGAATGCCCTTCGAACTTGCCGGCTTCTCGCCAAACATCGAGGAACACTTCGTGGACGAGGTCTTCGGCCGCTCCTGCATCGTGAACAATGTTCAGTGCAAATCGATAAACGCGCACGTTGTAGCGCGTGTAGAGCACTTGCATCGCAAGCCGGTCACCCGCGGCAATGCGCTCGACCAGGCTGTCGTCCAGGGTATCCCTTCCTGCGCACCGACCGATCGCATGGTGTGGCCGCTGACCGGGTCGTCTTCCAATTTTCGAGTTCATGACTTGCTCCCCGTTCGGCTCATTGACCGTAACGGAAAGTTAACCACGGTCCCTCTGGCCGGCCTATTCCACACTGGCCGAAAACCAGTCATCACAATGGCCTAGCGCACCTCTACGAAGGTTTAGATGGACTCAGCGGTGGTTGACCTCGGAAACCGTTCGACAAACGGCGCCCGCCCCTATTTCGGGCAATCCGATGGGCGCGCTCCTCTGAACAGCGGGCGGAGCAGACGTATTGCCAGCCATAGAAACAAGACGACCAACGCGATTGCGGCAGTCGGTGCAGCCAGTGCGAGAAAGGACACCAGGAGTGCGCCGGCGAGCTCCGCCGTTGCTATGACCAGGTTGCCAAGACCGCCCGTGAAGACGGTGGAATGCGCCCGGAGCATCCCGGTAACGCCTTGCGTGAGGCCGGCGATGCCGCCTCCCGCAATAACGGCCGCCGTCCATTTCACCATTGGTGGAACGTCGGTCATGACTGCGGCTGAGACGATCGTCCCGGCGACGAGCGCGGCCGGTGCGGCCAGGGTGTCGAGCAAGTTGTCCACGACCGGAATGTAATAGGCCAGGATTTCTGCGAGCGCTGCGGCACTGAGCATGATCAGCGCCGATGGCGTGGCGAGCCACGCGAAGCTGTCGTCCAACGGGAGATGCCCGGTATAGGCCGCGCCGCTCATGATGAGCATCGGCACGAATATTCGAAAGCCCGTTGCGGCAGCCAGTGCGACGCCGAGAACGATTGATATTGCGAGGTCTGGCATGATCAGCGGGTCAGCGGAAAGATGCAGGATAGGCAAGATAGCTTACCTTAGCACGTCAAGCGCGCTCAGCCATTCATACGTCCGCTCGCCGCCGTCGGGATCGTGAACCGGAACTCGGTGCCATGGGGCGTTGCGGGCGTGGCCGAAAGCTTTCCGCCATGCGCCTCGACGATGCTTCGGCAAATCGACAGTCCCATGCCCATCCCGGTGGACTTGGTCGTGAACAAGGGCTCGAAAATGCGATCCCGGATCGCCTCATCGATCCCGATTCCCGAATCCTTGACGCTCACCAGCACGCTGCCGGCGCCGTCGATTTGCGTCCCGATACGGAGGATGCGAGGCCGGTCAGCGACGCCGCTCATCGCATCCGCGCCATTCATGATGAGATTCATGATGACCTGCTGCAGCTGGACTCGGTCGCCCAGCACATGTGGCACCGCCGCAGGCAAGCTCGTTTGGATGACCACCTCCCGGCTTCGCAGGATGCTCACCGTCACCTCGAGGACCTCGCGGATGGCATCGTTGATGTCGAGCTCGGCGTGCTCGGGCGTGCTCTGCCTGAACAGCGACCGGATCCGTCCGATCACCTCGCTGGCGCGGTTGCCTTGCTTGACGATGGCCGTGAGCAGGCTTCTTGTCTCTTCCACGTTGGGCGGGGCATGGGCCAGCCATCGGAGCGCCGCATTTCCGCTGACGACAACGGCGGCGAGCGGCTGGCTGATTTCGTGGGCAATGGAAGCTGAAAGCTCGCCCAAGGTCGTGAGCCGCGCCGCCCGCTCGAGCTCAGCTTGCGCCTTGTGCAAGGCCGCGTTGGCACGGACGCGCTCGGTCTCGTCCATCGTCACGCCGATATACTCGACCGGCCCGCCCGCATCCTCGATCTGCGGCTTGCCGACGCTGTGAAGATGCCTGATCGTCCCGTCGCGCAGCAGAGCGCGGAACAGAATGTCAAAGGGCTCTTTGTTCCGCACCGCGCGCAGGCTCTCCTCCCCGAGCGCGGCACGGTCTTCCGGATGAACCAGGTCGAGAAGAACCTGGTGCGACAGCTGCGTCGTTTCCGGGTCGAGGCCGAAGATCCGCAATTCCTCCTGAGACCAGAACAGCTCGCCGGTCGCGGTATTCCAGGCCCAGAAACCCGTATGACTGAGCTTCTCGGCTTCGGCGAGATAGGTCGCGTACCGCCGCAGATCGATCTCCGCCTTGTGCCGGTCGGTGATGTCGATCGCGGTGGCGAGATGGACGGGCGTGCTGTTCTCGCCCCCGGGAACGGTCGAAACGAACGTGTTGACCCAGATCGGAGCGCCGTCCTTGCGCCGCCAGCGCGTGACGACCTCGTAGGTGGCCCGCTCACCCTCGCGAAGCTCGGCGAGACGATGGAGTGCTCCTTCGCGCTCTTCCTCGGCGACGAGGTCGACCGGCGAGAGCTTCTGCAGCTCCTGCCCGGTATAGCCGGTCATGGCCTGCAGGGCCCGGTTGGTGGCCAGTAATCTCTGATCCTGATCGATGAGCATGATGCCGAGCGTCGAGGTCTCGAACACCGAGCGCCAGCGCTCTTCGCTCGCGCGCAGGCGGGCTTCGCTTTCCTGCAGCTCACGCTCGCGACGCTTGCGCGTCTCGACCTCGCCGACCAGGTCGTCGAACGACTGCTTGAGCTGGGCCGCCATGTCGTTGAACATTGCCGCGAGGGCACCCAGCTCCTCCAGCTTGCTGCCCGGCACGCGCACGCCCAGGTCCCCGCGGGCCAGCATCCGTGTGGCGTTCGCCATGCGTCGCAGCGGCGCGGTCACCATCGAGGCCAGCGCTGCGGCGAGCACCAGCGAGAGCACGAGCGCCAGGGCGAACACCATCGCCGAGCGGCTGTTGGCTTCGCGCAAGCCCGCGAGATAGAACGACTCGGGCATGGCGGTGACCAGTATCCAATCACGGCCGGCGCTGTCGTCGCGGTACGCGGTCGCATAGGTGAGCCACGTTTCCCGGGAGAGTGGCTTCTCCGTGACGTGATCGAACTGAAGCTCGGTCCCCGCCGCCGACAGCCCCGACGGGCCGGTGTGCCGGGCCAGGGCCGCAACCGCGCCCCCCACCACCGGGTCGCCGTCGGGGGCGGACGAAACGATCATCTTGCCGGTGCCATCGAGGATGAAGGCCCGGCCGTTGGTGCCGACGGCCTGGCTTCGCAGCAGGGCGACGAGAGCGTCGTCGTGCCCGGCATCCATCGGCGCCGGCGAGCGTGCGAGATGGTCATCCAGCCGCATGCGGATGTTCACCGACATCTCATGATGGAGCCTCGTCGCCAGCCTCAGCGCATCGTCATCCGCGCTCCGAAGCGCGACAATCGCGGTGGCGCCAACCATCACGAGCAGCAGAGCGATGAACGGCGCGAAGATGAAGATGCGGATCGGCAGGCCCTCCTGCACCACGTCGGCCTTGCCCCGCGTCTCGCCGCGACCCGCTTCCCAGATCCACTCGCTGCTCCCGATCGCGCGTTCTCTGACGTGTCCGGGGATCTCCGCCCAGAACCATCCGAAGCGTCTGGCCAGCGGCAGGGCGGCGAGAAACGCCGGGGGGCCCATGGCCCACGTGATCGACGTTGTGAAGAGCAGCGCCGGCGTGATGCTGTGATAGGAAATCCCCGAGGGGAACTGCTCCGCGCACACGTACCCCCACAGCACGGGCTCCAGCAGCATGAACAAGGCGGCGGCGGCGAGATATCGCCGCCAGGTCCTGGCCATCCGAAAGTCGGGGTTCTTGCCGATAAGCTGGTTGGCGATCCAGAAGCACGAAGGATTGATGAAATATCCCGGCAGCCAGGCGAGCAGAAAATCCGGAGGGACGCCCTCGATCAGGTCCGACAATCCGTACGCGAACGGAATGGTGATGAGCGCCGGGTATCCCAGCAGGACGACGCTCAGCAGCACGACCAGATCCTTCAGGGACTCGAACGTCTGTGCGCCCGGCACCAGCACGATGAAGGATCCGACGTAGCCGGTCGCGATGATCAGCACGAACGTCAGCGGCACGCTCAGGAACGCCTTCACATTCCACGCCTGCCGCGCCCTGCCGAATCCCCAATGCTCTCCAATCCGGAAGATGAAGCCGCCGAAGGCGCAGAAAGCCAGGAAGAGCCCGACGATATAGGCAAATCGCCCCCACACCTCGAGCAGCGGGAGGGGGATGGCAGCAACGATCATCTCGAACCAGCTGATGATCGCCGTCATGCTCGGTCACGCCCTGTCACGCCCCGTGCATTGCCACCGGATACGGCCTATAGTCTGCTTTTCATCGCGTTCATAGGGACGGAAAATGTAGTCCGCCCGCTCGATCGTGGGCGAGCCCTTCGGGCGGCACCGTATGGTACTTTGCCACCGACCTTTCGAGAAATGATGATGGTCAAGCGGTCCGACGTCCAATCGGTGGTGTACGTCATCGACGACGACCCTGCCGTTCGCGAGGCGCTCAGCGGCCTGTTCCGGTCGGTCGGCTTGCAGGTCAGGACCTTCGCAGCGCCACCGGAATTCCTGGCGAGCAAGCCCGCGGACGTCCCGAGCTGTCTCGTCCTCGATGTCCGCCTGCCCGGGCACAGCGGGCTGGAATTCCAGACCGAGCTGGCCAACGCGAGCATCCACGTTCCGATCGTCTTCATCACGGGTCATGGCGACGTCCCGATGTCCGTGAAGGCCATGAAGGCGGGAGCGATCGAGTTCCTGACCAAGCCGTTTCGGGACCAGGAGCTGCTCGACGCCGTTCAGGCGGGGCTCGACCGCGATCGCGCCAGGCGCGATCGGGCGGCGGTGGATTCCGAGCTGCGAGGCCGCTTCGGGCAGCTCACGGCCCGCGAGCAGGAGGCGATGGCCTTCGTCACCAGCGGCCTGATGAACAAGCAGATCGCAGCGGAGATGGGCGTATCCGAGATCACCGTGAAGGTTCATCGCGGCAACGTCATGCGCAAGATGGGCGCCAAGTCGTTGGCGGAGCTGGTGCGAATGGCGGATGCTCTGGGAGTCCGTCGCACCTATTCGTAACCGCCCCACACCAAAGTATAGTGTGACTGATCCGATCGAATATCTAATTATTCCGCAAGTAGCGCAGCGCAGCCGGCGGCGTGGTCTAGACATCTCGATCAGGAACAGCCGTATTGCAGAAGGTGCCGGTGATCTCGATCGTCGATGATGATGAATCCGTTCGTGAAGCCACGAAGGGACTGGTGCGGTCGCTGGGCTATGTCGCCGCGACGTTTGCATCGAGCGAGGAGTTCTTGAGTTCCGACCGGGTGAACGACACGTCGTGCCTGATCACCGACGTGCAAATGCCCGGCCTCAACGGGCTCGAGCTGCAAAGCCGCCTGATCGCAATGGGCCGTCGCATCCCGATCATCTTCGTCACCGCCTTTCCCCACGAGCAGATTCGTCTCCGCGCGTTGAAGGCGGGAGCCGTCGGCTTCCTGAGCAAGCCGTTCAGTGACGACCACCTGATCCATTGCCTCGACCGGGCCATCGCCGAGGGCGATTGGGGCAACGTCGAGCAATAGGGCTGTGTGCGCCGGCAGGATGCACCCGTCGGTCGAGTGCATGCGGCCAGCCTGCAACGCTCTTCCTTCAATGCGCGCGCGGCTCAGCGCCGCGCGCGCCTGCCCTCACGCTACGGTGCCCCGACGGTGCGTCGCTGGTGCGCCCAATGCCAGATCACCAGGATCAGGATGGCGCCGACGATCGCCGCGATCAGCGTGCGCCAGAACCCGACCACCGGAATGTTCAGGATGCCGGCGAGCACCCCGCCGATGAACGCCCCGGCAATCCCCACCAGGATGTTGGTGAAGATGCTGTGATTGGAGTGGGTCGCCCGTTCGGCGATCCATCCGGCGATGGCACCGATCACCAGCATCGAGAAGAACCCGACGCCGGGATCGCCGAACAATGCTTGCGCGTCCATTGCGTCTCTCCCTCGCCCTCACAAGCTTCGGGTGGATGCTCCGGCCTCAGCGCTGCCGGGCGCCGAAGTAGCGATCGAAGATGTTCTCGATCTTCTGCGCGTGCTCGCGCCCCACCTCGCGGCCGGCCTCGAGATGATCGCCGAACAGCGCCTGACCGACGTGGGCGACGCCGAGCTGCTTGCTCAGGTCCGACAGATCCTTCATCTGCGGCGAGGGCACCCGCGGCTGCGGCGAAGGTCCGGCGCCGCCGCCGGCCTGGCCGAAGATGTCGCGCAGGATCTGTCCGAAGATGTCGCCGCCCGGCACCGACGGGCCGGAGGGAGCCGGTCCCCCTTGCGGACCCGGCGCGGGAGACTGGACCGGGCCTCCCTGCCCTCCCGGCATCGGGATCTGGATCGGCCCGCCCTCGATGATGACCGGCTTGATCCTCCCCTCCTGGATGCCCTTCTGCAGCTCACGCAGCACATAGCCGAGCAGGTCACCGCCGGGACCGGGGCCCGCCTCTTCGCCCGGGCTCGTCGGGACTGGAGCGGATTGACGGGAGGGCGTCGGAATCTGCGGCGGCATCGTCTGCGGAGCGCCGCCCGACGGCGCGCCGCGGCCGAAGATCTGTCCGAGGATATCGCCGAGCCCGCCGCCTCCCGGAGCGGTGGGCGGCGCTCCCTGCGGCGCCGCCTGTCCGGATTTGCTGCCCATCATGCCCGAGACCACGATGCCGGCGAGCACCGGCAACAGCTTCTTGAGGATGTCCGGGCTCACTCCCGAAACTTGCGCGGCGTGATCGGCAACCGCGCGACTGACGTCGGGCGTGCCGAAAATGACGGAGAGAACGTCGTTGCCGGCGGCGCGGCCCTCCGGTCCCAGTGCGGCCTGCGGATCGCCGTGCATGTCCTGCAGGTCCTCCTGCCAGCCCATGACACTGAACAGGTTGCCGACCCCTTCGGGCGTCGCCGTCGCCCGCTTGAGCCCGGTGGAGATGGCCGGAAGCAGCGCCGAAGCCGCGGCTTCGGTCTGCCGGGGCGTCAGTCCGAAGCCGCGGGCGAGCGCGTCCAGCGTCTCGCCGTCGCCGGCATCGGCCAGAATTTCATAGAGATTTGCCATGGTGGTACTCCCTGTGCTGAAGGCCGTGGTGATGCCGGCGCGCATGGGCATGGCGCAAGGGTAATGATGCTGCGCGCCGACGGGTCAGAGCTCAACGTTCAGTTCGGTATCGCAGGCAGCCTGGATCAGTGTTGCTCATGGTCACGACTTTGTCCATCGGAGAGCAACAGCAATGTGACAGCCGCGTCACGGCGACAGCTGGTCGCTCTTGGGGGCACTCCGGACGCTGACCATGACGGTGGGTGAGCCGACGTGCGGTTCGCCTCAACCCGGCGGATGCGAAACACCATCGCGGTGTAGCTTGCGCACCGTCAAACTGAAACGAGCTAGAACAAGTCTATAATACCAATTGCGACGTCACCCGATTTTTCACTCCACCAAATATTTGAGCTTGCCTTCTTGCCCTGTCCGAACGCGGTATCAAGGTGAGCAATTCATCGCGCGCGACGATTTTCTTCTTCCAAACCTGAACTGGGTTACTGGAGCCGCCGACTAAACGGATGGGACCCGCGAGTGATTTGTATGGGGACCGAAATGCGTCTGACCGGGATAAGGCGTCGCGTATCATCGGCTCTTGGTATCGTGGCAGGTTGCGTTGGAGTTTACGTCGTCCTGGCCGTGGCCTTTAATTTGCTGATTGCGCCGAATATATCGAAAAACCACGCGGTAGAAGCTTACGAGGCAGCCCCTGCTACGGTCGGGATGCACCCCGACGCAGCATCCGTGACTCCCAAAGCCCGTTTGAGACCGGCCGCGCCCGGATTATTGAAACCACCGGCTTCAACGTCGGACCATGCCGACGCGGAACCGGCTTCCGCCCAATCAAGCCTCTCGTCCGAGCGGCGAGCCGCGACTACGCACCCATTGCCCAGGCAAACAAGCCGTCGGTCCCGATGTGTCCCGTTCTACGATGGCTCCGGCGCGCAAATCGGTCCTTGCGGCATCTCTCGATAACTCCCGATCAACATTGACGTCGCACGGCAACACCTGCCGATGTGATCGCGACTGCGCCGCAGAAGCTCAAAGCGCTGGAGGATGCGGCAGGCGGATGCGGAGTTGAGCTCGCAGTCCATTGGGCTGGAGGCTCTGCCCCAGCTCGACATGGCGAAGACTTCGGACGCCGAGGCGCTCGATGGCAACAGTTGCATTCGCGATTCGAGCCGCGCACAGTTCGCGCGGCTGATTCGGGGGGCAAGGACCAAAGCCGGCCCTGATCGAGCGAATGCAGCAGGAGCGGCTTCTATGGCTGGCAGGAAGTCCACGCTTCCTATTCAAATACCGACGACCTTCAATGTGAGCGCGCTGGCGCGCGAGCACAATATCTCGCGCAGCACCGTGCGGCGGCGGCTGGCGCGCGGATGGGTCCCGCCCGCCTCGGCGCCGGCCGACCCGGCACCGCAGGCCGCCCCGTCCGCGAAGCCCGGCAACGCGAAGCCGGCCGCCGTCGTCCTGGTTGGCATTGGATTGCTCATCGGAGCATTGGCCCTTGCCATCAATGCCCAGTTCGGCTGGCGCTTCGGCACGAGCACGGTTGCTTCAATGACCTTCGCCAGCCTGTCGCTGGCTGCCGATGCGCTCGCATTGGGGCTGCCGGCGGTCGCGGTCGCGCTGTGGCACGGCCATCGTCCGATGCTGGCGGCCTGCGCCTGGGTCACGTGGACGATCGCGGCAACGCTCGCCACCCTGGCGTCGCTCGGCTTCATCGAGCTCCACACCGGGGATGCAGCGGCGCGCCGGCAGGCGCTGCTCGCAACCTCGTCGATGCTGATGAAGCAACACGAGGATGCAATCGCGGCGGCACAGCTTGCGGCGACAACAGCCGTGAAAGGACGCGAGGCGGAATGTGTGGTGCGCGGACCGCGTTGCCGCGATCGCGAGGGAGACGAACGGCTGGCAATGGCTGCGCTCAATAATGTGCTGGCCGCTTCCGTTCCCGCCGTTGCCGCGATCGGTGCGGCGGATCCGCAGGTCAGTGCATCGCTCCGGCTGGCGTCCTGGGCCGGCTTGAAGGTTCACGCTGACGACGTATTGAATCTGCGCCTCGCTCTCATGGCCATGCTGCCCAACATGGCCGGCGTGCTGCTCACCTTTGCAATGGCGCTGTCGCAGCCTCGCCCGGCGCGAAGCTCGCATCCCGGCCCATCAATCAGGAGCCTGTGAACCGGGCGTTATTCCTTCAGCCATCTCGCGTCGAGGCTGTAGCGGCCGCCGCCGGTCGCAAGCAGAAGCACCAGAGCACCGAAGATCGCGACGTCCTTCGTGAAGAATACGTATTGCAGCGTCTGCTGCTGCGCAGGGTATCGCCAGTAGAGATGGGCGCTCACGACGGCGACCACCACATAAGCCAGTCCCAGCAAGGCACCGTAGCGCGTCGCAATGCCGAGGATGATGCTGAGCCCAATGATCCACTCGACGACCACTGCAACGATGCTCCAGAAGTCCGGTGCCGAATAATTCAGGCTCTTGAGAAAGCCGGCGGTCGGATTGCCGCCCCAAGCGGTGAGCACGAAAACCGATGCGACCAGAATGCGGCCGATCAGGATGATCAGGTCGGAATACTGGCGGCCCCAGCTGTTCAGCGGGTCGAGCAGCGGTGAAGCCTTGAGCGACTGTTGAGCCATCGTTCCCCCCCTTCCTGGGCAACAGCAAGGACCGGCCATCCGACTGCAGCGGCGTGAAATCCGGTCCGGCCACGCTACGGGAATATCGTGTCGTCGGAGACGCGCTGGTCCATTTTCGCACGAAGCTCCTGCAGATCAAGCGTGCAGACAGCGTACCTGTGGGTTTCTGCAGGGAAGCCCCATTTTTCGCAGTAATATCTGTTTTCCGCTGCGATCTCCTGAGCTCGCTGCATCTCGGCCTGCGCCTGCAGTCGCGGCAGATTCGGCAGGGTGAACGTGCAGACAAAGATGACTGCGGCAATCAAGACCGACCAGAGCGCCATATGAACCGTATCGTAGACACTATGGATAAGTTTCCAGCCTCGGCTGGAATTGCTTCGAACGCTGCCGCGCTGAGGCATGATGACCGTCGTTCCCGTTATCGGATGGAAGGATGGCTTTCTTGATTTGCGCCATGGTATCCGAGGACACGGCGGTCCGCGTGTGAGGTAGGTCACACCCATCGCCGCACCGCTCACCAGTTCCGTTTGGCGCACTTTCCTGTTCTGATGGTCTGAGTTGAACCTGGCATGCATAGGCAGCCAATGAAGCCGGCGAGTTCATCACGCTTGTCGGTGGTGCGGCAGCGACGCGTGGATCTTGCGGCATCTGCTCTGGCACTAGCCCGCGGATTGGCCATGCGCAGTAGATGCGTCCGCTGCCGAACGAGAAGCGGACCGAGCTGGCAGCGGAGCCGTGAACCCAGCAAGATCCACGCGCGACGCGACCTCGCCTAGCCTCCACCAGAACGGGCCATCGAGATCGTCCGCTCTCCCACCCTGGCGCCTGCCGCAATTAGAATTTCTGCTGCGAGGCGGTCGGCTGCCGCCCACTTTTGCGTGCCGGGCCGATCGGCATGCAATTACCAGCGGCGGTCGACCGGGCGCGCCAAGTCAGGAATGTTGTCCTGACGAGTCAGCGAGCAGACCCGTGAGCGCGATGCTGCCGGCCTTCAGAGGCGCTGCCGCGCTTCGGAAAAGGCTCCGAGAGAAAATAAGAGTGAGCTGCCGTTTCTGTTTGGAGACCTCGACCGACGCCGCTACCATCTCCGCACCGATCAATGCTCGCGCCTGACGGCGCGTTGAGAGGAGGAGCCCGATGGTCAATGTCGAGGTAAACGGGCAGGAACGGAAATTCGAGGGCGATCCCTTGATGCCGCTCATGTGGTTCCTGCGCGACGAGCTTGGCCTCACCGGAACCAAGTTCGGGTGCGGCCTCGGCTTTTGCGGCGCCTGCACGGTTCATCTTCAGGGCGAGGCGGTCCGCGCCTGCGCGGTCACGATGTCGGACGTGGCGGGCAAGTCGGTGATCACGATCGAAGGTCTCGACGCGAAGGGCGAGCACCCGGTGCAGGTCGCCTGGCGAACCTTGAGCGTGCCGCAGTGCGGCTACTGCCAGGCAGGCCAGATCATGCAGGCTGCGGCCCTTCTCAAGAGCAAGCCTGCGCCCAGCGATGCGGAGATCGACGCCGCGATGGCGGGCAATCTGTGCCGCTGCGGCTGCTACCAGCGCATTCACGCGGCCGTCCGCGCCGCCTCGAAGGGGGCGTGACATGACCTGTCATGATGCGACTGCCCGATTGATCGTCACCAATGTCAGCCGTCGCGGCATGCTCAAGGGCATAGTCGCGTCCGGCGGGCTCGTCATTGCGGCGCAGATGACCGGAATGCGGTCGGCTCTCGCCTATGCGACCGCCGCCGAGCAGATGGACAACGGGATCAGGACCGACCCGCACATCTTCCTGTCGATCGCCAGGGATGGAAGCGTGACGATCGTGGCGGCGCGCGCCGAGATGGGAAACGGGGCCGCTCGCACCAGCTTGCCGATGATCCTGGCGGACGAGCTCGGCGCCGACTGGGCGCGGGTGCGCGTCGTGCAGGGAGAAGGCGACGAGAAGAAATACGGCAACCAGGATACCGACGGGTCTCGCAGCGTGCGCCACTGGATGCAGCCGCTGCGCCAGTGCGGCGCCACGGCACGCCGGATGCTGGAGGAGGCGGCGGCCAGACGCTGGGGCGTGGATCCGAGCCAGGTCGAGGCGGTGCACCACGAGGTCGTGCATGCACCCTCGGGCCGCAAGCTCGGCTACGGCGACGTTGCCGAGGAAGCGGCGGCCCTGCCCACGCCGCCGGTGGACAAGATTCGCCTCAAGGAGCCGAGCGCGTTCCGCTACATCGGCAAGGGCAATGTGCCGATCGTGGACCTGCTCGACATCACAACCGGACGCGCGACCTACGGCCAGGATGTGACGCGGCCGGGCATGAAGTTCGCGGTCATCGCCAGGTCCCCGGTTGTCGGCGGCAAGATCGAGTCTTTCGACGCGACGGAGGCGCTGAAAGTGCCCGGCGTCGAGAAGGTCGTGCAGATCGATCCGACCCCCGCCCCGGCGAAGTACGCACCGCTCGCCGGAGTCGCGGTGATCGCCAGGAATACTTACGCCGCGCTCAAGGGCCGTGATGCCCTCAAGATCGTATGGGCCGAGGGGCCGAACAAGTCCTATGATTCGGTCGCCTACAAGGCGATGCTCGAAGACGCCAACCGCAAGCCCGGCAAGGTCGAACGCAACGAAGGCGACGTCGACAAGGCGCTCGCCTCGGCTGCCAAGGTGATCACCCGGGAGTACTACGTGCCGCATCTGGCGCATGCCACGATGGAGCCGCCGGCGGCGACCGCACAGCTGAGCAACGGCAAGGTCGAGGTGTGGGCGCCGCTGCAGAGCCCGGGCGGCGCGCGCATCGACATCGCCAGGAGCCTCGGCCTGAGCGAGGGCGATGTCACGGTGCACAACACCTTGCTCGGCGGAGGCTTCGGCCGCAAATCGAAGTGCGACTATGCTATCGAAGCGGCGTTGCTCGCCAAGGAGACCGGGGGCGCACCCGTGAAGGTGGTATGGACGCGCGAGGACGACATCCGGCACGGCTTCTACCACACCGTGACGGCTGATCGGTTCGAAGCCGGTCTCGACGCAAGCAACAAGGTGGTGGCGTGGCGACACCGCAGCTCTGCCCCGAGCTTCATGTCCAACTTCGTGCCCGACCCGAAGCATCCGTTGGCGATCGAGCTGGGGCTCGGCCTGGTTGATGCGCCCTTCGATGTCCCCAACCTGCGCATCGAGTCCGGGGAAGCGGAAGCGCATACCAGGATCGGTTGGTTCCGCTCGGTCAACAACATAGCGCATGCGTTCAGCATGCAGTCCTTCGTTGCCGAGATCGCCGAAGAGCTCGGCCGCGACCCCAAGGACTTTCTGCTGGAGCTGATCGGTCCCGCGCGCGTCGTCGACTTGAGCAAGCAGGTCACCACGCCGTATTGGAATAACGGTGAGCCGATCGGCTCTTATCCGATCGACACCGGACGGCTGCGCCAGGTGACCGAGCTCGCAGCCGAGCGCGCCGGCTGGGGCCGACAGATGCCGAAAGGGACCGGCCTGGGCATTGCGGCCCATCGCAGCTTCGTGAGCTACATCGCTACGGTCGTGGAGGTGGTGGTCGACGCCCAAGGCAATGTCTCGATCCCGCGGGTCGATACGGCAATCGACTGCGGCTATGCGGTCAATCCCGAACGGATCCGCTCGCAGGTCGAGGGCGCGGCGGTGATGGGGCTGACGCTCGCGCGCTACGGCCAGATCACGTTCAAGAACGGCCGAGTCGAGCAGGGCAACTTCAACGACTTCCAGCTCGCGCGCATCAACGAGTCCCCGACAGAGACCCGGGTGCACATCGTCGAGCGCGGAATCGACGTTCCGGCGAGCGGCGTCGGTGAGCCCGGCGTGCCGCCATTCGCGCCGGCCCTGTGCAACGCAGTCTTCGCGGCGACCGGCAAGCGCATTCGCAGCCTGCCGATCGGCGACCGGATCCCGGGCTGATGATGGCGCCTGACGGTGACAAGCCGGCGGGCATCGCCGACATGCAAGCCTCGCGATGCCCGCCGGGACTGCTTTCGCCGGGAGGAAAAAACCGTTAGCAGGGCCCCGTACAGGAAGGCTCTGCCATGCCCGCGCTCTTCTCTCCCTTCGACAAGGTGTTCCTGCCCCGCGGAAAAGCCGCGGCGACGGTCCCCATAAGCTTCGTCAGCTCCGCCACCTGGAGCGACTTTCGCGAGCAGCTCGAGCCGCGCTCGCGCAGCTTCGCGGCCGCAGCCGCGTTCGAGGCGAAGCCGGGGCAAAAGCTCCTGCTCCCGGACGCCGAAGGCGGCCTCGCCGGCATCCTGTTCGGGCTCGAGAGCCCCGATGATCCGCACAAGGACCTGTTCCGGCCCGGGGCGCTGGCCACCGAGCTCCCCGAGGGTGGCTATCGCTTCGCCAATGCCCCCTACGACTCGAAGCTGGCGGCGCTGGCCTTCGCGCTCGGCTCCTATCGTTTCGGCCGCTACCGCAAGCAGGACGAGCGGAACGTCAGGCTCGAGCTGCCCGGAAACGTCGACGGCGACGATCTCGGCCGCGTCGTCGCCGGCGTCTTCCTCGCGCGCGATCTCATCAACACGCCGGCCAACGACATGGGCCCCCACGAGCTCGAGGATGCCGCCCGCGCGCTCGGCGAGCGGCACGGCGCCGCGGTCCGCGCCGTCGTCGGCGAGGACCTGCTCAAGGAGAATTTCCCGCTCGTGCACGCCGTCGGCCGCGCCGCCGCGCGGCCCCCGCGACTCGTCGACCTCGTCTGGGGCGACAGCGGACATCCCAGGATCACGCTGATCGGCAAGGGCGTCTGCTTCGACAGCGGAGGCCTCGACATCAAGCCCGAGAGCGGCATGCTCAACATGAAGAAGGACATGGGCGGGGCCGCGAG
Organism: Xanthobacteraceae bacterium; assembly: GCA_036406655.1. Lineage (GTDB taxonomy): Bacteria > Pseudomonadota > Alphaproteobacteria > Rhizobiales > Xanthobacteraceae > VAZQ01. Next base: position 23,002 of record DASXAP010000110.1, read on the forward strand.
CCTGCTGGCGCTCGCCCACATGCTGATGGACCGCGGCGCGAAGATCAGGCTCCGCCTCCTCATCCCCGCGGTCGAGAACGCCATATCCGGCTCCGCCTTTCGCCCGCGCGACGTCTACCGCTCGCGCAAGGGGCTCACCGTCGAGATCGGCAATACCGACGCCGAAGGCCGACTCATCCTCGCCGACGCGATCGCGCTCGCCGACGAGGAGCAGCCGGAGCTGATCGCCGACATGGCGACGCTCACCGGCGCCGCCCGGGTGGCGCTCGGCACCGAGATTCCCCCCTTCTACACCGACGACGACGCCCTCGCGGCGCTGCTCGCCGATTGTGCCGGCCGGGAGAACGATCCGGTCTGGCGCATGCCGTTGTGGCGATCCTACGACCAGCTGCTCGACTCGAAAGTCGCCGACCTCAACAACGTCGCCGCGGGAAGCTTCGGCGGCTCGATCACCGCCGCGCTGTTCCTGCGCCGGTTCGTCACCGCAGCCAGGGCGTGGCTGCACTTCGATATCTTCGCCTGGAACCAGAGCAGCAGGCCGGGGCGGCCGGAAGGGGCGGAGTGCCAGGCGGCGCGGGCGCTCTATGCGCTGCTGGTCGACCGCTACGGCTGAGCGGGAGAGCCCCGCTACTGCGCCGATTCGGCCTCGATCAGCTTCGCCAGGATCTGCTTGTAGCGAACCGGACCGACATCGATGGCGAGGATGACCGGATCCACCGGGGTGACGGCGGCATCGATGAGCTGCTGCTGCGCCTCGATCACCGGCGCATCCTGCTCCTCGAACGCGAAGCGGCGCATCTTCGCTATCCTGTCCCGGATTTGCGCGTTCAGCGCGTCATCCGCGGTCATCACGTTGAAGCGAACCGCGGTGAAGAAATAGTGCGTCGTCCGATCAGTCTCCGGCGTCAGCATGTGGATGGCGTGATACCCGGTGCCGCTTTCGGGATGCGCGCCGGGCATGCAGATTCCGGTCACCAGCCGCAGGTTGCTCGGCGGCATCCAGCGCATGCGGGTGAACTTGTCGACCCGGTCGGGCGTCGACGGCATCAGAATGGCGAACAATCCCGGCGCCGTCGCATTGCCCGCATGCCGCGAGACCACCACGTCGCTGCCGTCCTGCTCGACGGTGATCTCGGATTCGACCGTATCCGAGTTGCCGAGAATGCCGTCGTGCAGATAGCTGGTGTGGCTCAGATCGAGGAGATTGTCGACGATGAGCTCGTAATTGGCCCGGATGGTTATGCGGTCGCGCTTGGTCGCGTGCATGGCGGGAACATTGTCGAGCAACGTGAAGTCCGGGACCTCGGCGGGATCGGCCGGCTCTTTGCCCATCCAGATCCAGATCGCCTTGTGCTTTTCGACTGCGGGATAGCTGCGAACCTGCGCCCGGGGTGGAATGTGCTTGCTGCCGTGCGGGTTGCGGACGCAGGCGCCTGAAGGATCGAACTCGAGGCCGTGATACGGACACTGGACGCGATCGCCATCCACGATCCTGCCCATATGCAGGGGAGCAAAACGGTGCGGGCAGCGGTCTTCCAGCGCGACGACAGCACCGTCCCGCTTCCGATAGAGGACCACGGGTTCCTTCAGGAGCGTCCGCGCAAGGAGCTGTCCCTCGGCAAGGTCGTCCGCCCAGGCCGCGACGTACCAGGCGTTGCGCAGATACCTCCCGCTGATCATCTTCTGCCTGCTCTCGGCAATCCGGCTGTCGGAAGCGGATCCGCGCATCATCGGACGATCTCCCAATATTTTTGCGCAGTGATCTTAACGGATTGAATCGCGGCGTCATCCCTCCCCGAAGGGGAACCCGCTACGCGGGGAGGGATTGGAGTCTGTCCCAGCAGACCGACACAGGTTCAAAGAGTAAAGATCAGGTGTCGAGATACGTCTCAGAGCTGTCTCAACCGTATCCGCGCGCCGGCCAGGCGCAGCACCGCCTCGACCATGGCCGAAGGATCGGCGATCCCCCTGCCGGCGATGTCGTGAGCGCTGCCGTGCGCGACCGACGCGAACAGGATCGGCGTGCCGATGGTCAAGGCCGCGCCGGCATTGGGGGCGAGGAGCTTCGCGGGGATGTGCCCCTGGTCGTGCAGCATCACGATGAACGCGTCGATGCCGGGCATGGCCAGCATCGTGTCGGCGCCGAACGGCCCCGCGACAGCAATCCCCTGCGCTGCGGCGGCATCGATCGCCGGCGCGATGACGTCGAGCTCCTCGCGGCCGAACAGGCCGCCTTCCCCGGCATGGGGATTGAGGCCGCCGACCGCAATTCGCGGCGCCGCGACCCCGAGCCTGCGCACGGCGCGATCGGTCGCGGCAATCACCCGGTCGATCCGGTCGCGGGTGATCATGCCGATCGCCTCGCGCACGCTCCGGTGCAAGGTGGCGTGGACGATGCGCCTGTCGCCGAAGCACAGCATGAGGAAAACGTCGTCCTCGGCGCTGCCGGTCGCGCGCGCCACGAAAGACGGATAGCCGTCGAAGCCGATGCCGGCGCGGGCGATGGCGGTCTCGTTGTGCGGCGCGGCGACCACGCCGTCCACCTCGCCGGTGAGCGCGGCCTCGATCGCGGCGCCTGCGAAGGCGAGCGCGGCGCGGCCGGCCGCGGCGTCCACCGCGCCGAAGCAAAGCGCCGCGGCTTCCGGCTGCGGAACAGCAAGGACGTCGAGGCAGCGGTCGGACCGATCCGTCCCGGCGAGCCGCTCGATCACGCGCAGCTCGACCTCGATCCCGCAAGCCTCGGCATGGCGCGCGAGCACGCCGGGGTCGCTCACCACGAGCGGACGGCAGGCGCTGCGCACGGGCTCGCTCAGCGCGGCTTTCAGGCTGATCTCCGGGCCGATCCCGGCCGGGTCGCCGGCGGCGATGGCGATGGTGAGCGTCTCGCGCAGCATCTGTCTGGATGCAAGCAATCCGGGCGGGCTCCTGCGATCTCCCGCTGGATGCTACGCCCACGGCATCAGGGAAGCATGAATGACATCGGGCACGCCCTGTCCGCCGACCGAGCGGATGGCGAGGTCCACCTCGTCGAGGCGGAACCTGTGGGTCGTGACCTTCTCCAGCGGAAACCGCTTCGAGGCGAGCTGCGCAAGGGCGAGCTCGCAAGCCTTGAAGCTGTGGCCGCGGGCGCTCCTGATGGTGATGAACTTGACGGTGATCTTGCCCACCGGGAAGTTCGGAAACTCGGCCATCTCGCCCTGGATCACCATGGTGCCGCCCTTGCGCTTGAGCGCCTCGACACCGAGCAGGATCGGGGTGGTGCCGGCGCCGGCGGTGCAGTCGAGCACGACGTCGACACCCCTGCCGCCGGTGATCTCCCGGATGCGCGCCAATGCGTCCTCCTTGTCCACATCGACGACGTGATCGGCGCCGAGCGCTTTCGCGACCTGCAGGCGCGCGCTGTCCCGGGAAGTGCCGGTGACGATGACGAGCGCGGCCCCCGCCTGCCTGCAGATCACGGTCTGCGAGAGCCCCTGCTGACCGGGTCCCTGGATCAGCACCGTCGAATTGTAACCCACCCCGCCGTCGAACAGCGACCATTCGACCCCGTTGGCCATCGGCGTCACCAGCCCCGCCAATTCCGGCGTGACCCCCTTGGGCACGTGGTGCACGACTGCGTTCCAGGGCAGGTACACGTAGTGGGCAAAGCCGCCCCACAGATGCGGCGCCTTCTCCGCGGAGGTGTAGCCGTAGCGGATCGCGTCCGGATTATTGCGCCAATCGGTGCTTTCGCAATGCCGGTATTGCCCGAGATGACACCACTCGCATCTGCCGCAGGCGACGTAATGCTCGACGAAGACGAGGTCGCCCTCGCGGAAGCCCTTCCGCCGCGTGAACTCGCGCCCCGCCTTGGCTATCGTGCCGATATTCTCGTGCCCCATGATCACCGGCGCCCCGCTCGGCGGGCTCTTGTAGAGCTTCACATCGGTCCCGCAGATGCCGGCCACCTCCATCCGCATCAGCGCGGCGTCGGCGGCGATGTCCGGCATCGGGAACTCGCGGATCTCGGTCCTGCTCGGGCCCGTTCGAACCGCCGCCAATACTTTTTCCGCCACGAGGAAGCCCCTTGCCATCCTGGACACGGCGGCAATCTATCGGGACCGCCGAGCTCGGGTCGAGCCTTGTTTTGGTCAGCTTGCCCCAGGGGGCACGAGCGCCTACGCTCGCGCCATGCTGCGAAAAGAGCAAAATGAGCTGTTGACGCAAACGGGTCCCGGCACGGCCATGGGCCGGCTGTTCCGCTCCTATTGGCTGCCGGCGCTCTTGGTGGAGGAGCTTCCGGAGAACGATTGTCCGCCGGTGCGGGTGAAACTGTTCTCGGAACGCCTGCTCGCCTTTCGCGACTCGGAAGGCAGGTACGGGCTGATCGACGAGTTCTGCGCCCATCGCGGCGTGTCGCTCTGGTTCGGCCGCAACGAGGATGCCGGGTTGCGCTGCCCGTATCACGGCTGGAAGTACGACGTGACCGGCCAATGCATAGAGGTGCCGTCGGAGCCGGTGGAGAGCGGCTATTGCCGCAAGATCAGGCTCAAGTCCTATCCGCTGGTCAGGCGCGGTCCGGTGCTGTGGACCCATATGGGACCGCCCGACCGCCAGCCGCCGCTGCCGGAATGGGAGTTCGCCACCGTTCCCGCCGAGCAGACCTTCATCTCCAAGCGGCTGCAGGAATGCAATTGGCTGCAGGCCATGGAGGGCGGGATCGATTCCAGCCACGTCTCGTTCCTGCATCGCGGGGACCTCGGCACCGACCCGCTGTTCAAGGGCGCCAAGGGCAATCAATACAACCTTTCCGACATGCGGCCCTATTTCGAGGTGGTGGAGCAGCCCGGCGGACTCTATATCGGCGCGCGCCGCAACGCCGAGAACGGCAACTATTACTGGCGCATCACGCCCTGGGTGATGCCGTGCTTCACCATGATTCCGCCGCGCGGCGACCATCCGATTCACGGTCACTTCTGGGTGCCGATCGACGACGAGAATTGCTGGGCCTGGAGCTACGACTTCCATCCGGTGCGGGCGCTGAGCACCCGCGAGCGGGAGGCCATGCGCGAGGGCGCCGGCGTGCACTGCAGATACGTGCCCGGGACCTATCGGCCGCTCGCCAACAAGGACAACGACTATCTGATCGACCGCGCGGCGCAGAAGGCGGGCAAGACGTTCAGCGGGGTCGCCGGGTTCGCTGCCCAGGACGCGTCGCTGCAGGAAAGCATGGGCCCGATCTGCGACCGCACCAAGGAGAACCTGGTGTCGACCGACAACGGGATCATCATGGCGCGCCATCGCCTCATGCGCGCGGCCAAGGCGCTGGCGGAGAAGGGCGTCACGCCGCCGGGCGTCGATCCGGCACACCACCGGGTGCGCTCCGCCTCGGTCGTGCTTCCCCCCGACCAGGCATTCAAGGATGCCGCGCGGGAGGCGCTCACGGTGCGGGCAGGGGTGGCGCAGACCACGGTCTGAAGCGGAGGACAGGCGCAGCACATTCGTCGGTCATCCTCCGTCCTCGAGCGAGCGTCGCATGACCGAGCTGATGCTGAAGACCGTCAGCCGAACCCAGGGCAACAATCAGGATCTGAAGGACGGCTCGGTCCAGCCGAGGACCTTCGCGTTCGCGTTCGAGGAGGTCGATCCGCTCATCGCCGCGTTCCGCCGGATGGTGCGCGGCAACGAGTTCGACATCTGCGAGATGGCGATCACCACCTATGTCTGCGCCAAGGCTTTCGGCAAGCCGATGACGGCGGTGCCGATCTTCCCGGTGCGCGCCTTCCACCACGGCGCCATCCTGGTCGACGCCAAGGCGGGCATCCGCACGCCCCGGGATCTCGAGGGCCGCAGCGTCGGCGTCAATCGCGGCTACACCGTCACCACCGGGGTATGGGCGCGCGGGATCCTGCAGCAGGAGCACGGCGTGGACTTGAGCAGGATCACCTGGGTGCTTTCCGGCGACGAGCACGTGGCCGAATATCGGCCGCCGCCGAACGTGGTGCCGATCGCGAAGGACCGGAACATGGCGCAGATGCTCGCCACGGGGGAGCTCGCCGCAGCCATCGGCATCGAGGCAGGCTCAGCCGAGGTGAGGCCGCTCATCCCCGATCCGCTGGAGGCGGGGCTTGCGGCGCTGCGCCGGAACGGGCACTACCCGATCAACCACACGCTCGTGATCAGGGACGAGCTCCTGGCGGCTCATCCCGACCTCGCCGCCGACGTCTTCGCCGCGTTCGCCGAGGCGAAACGCCGCTATGTCGCGCGCCTCGAGGCGGGACAGATCGAGAAGCCGACCCAGGCCGACCAGATCCACCGCCGGGTCATGGAGATCACCGGCGATCCCCTGCCCTACGGGATTGCGCCCAACCGGCGCATGCTCGACGAGCTGATCGGCCACGCGCTCGCTCAGGGCATCATCGAGAGGCCGGTCACCGCGGAGCAGCTGTTCGTGCCGAGCACGCACGAGCTCGTCGGCTAGGTGGGTAAACTGCGCCGGAGGGCCGTACCCATTGAACCGGTTCTCGCTCCCCGGCGCGGGTCGAGTCGTCACTCGGGTCTTGGCCCTAATGGCAAGTTCGTCGCCTCACCCACGGGCGCAAGGTCGATCGTCTCGTCCTCGGCAAGGAAGGCGGCGTAGCGCAGCGCCTCGTCGATATCGGCGGATTCCAAATATGGGTAGGCTTCGAGAATCCGCTCGCGGCTTTCTCCTGCTGCCAGGAGCCCGAGCAGGCGGGTCACGGGGAACCTGAGCCCGCGGATGCAAGGCTTTCCCGTGCACACGGCGGGGTCGACGGTTATTCGCGAAAACGTCATGGCATTGCACCCTAAGTATTATACTATGAAAGGCGGCTGCGATGGCGGCCGCAGAGCGGGACCTACAATGCGATCTCCAGCAAATCTCTGCCTACCACCAGATCGCCCTGATAGGTCGGCCGCACGGCATCGATCCAGACCTGCTCGCTCATCCCGGTGAAGGGCACCGGCACGAGGTGATTGAGCACGAGCTTCTTGACACCCGCCTCGGTGGCGATGCGGCCGACATCGGCGGCGAGCGTGTGGCTCGCCTTGAGGTGCGACATCAGCGTCGCCGCGTTCGGAATGCGTCGCACCAGCTCGTCCAGCGCCGGCCCATACATCACCTCGTGCACCAGCACGTCCGCGCCCCTGGCAAACGCGGCGAGCGGCGGGTGATAGGCGGTGTCGCCGGAAAACACGACGGTCTTGCCCGGGAACTCGAATTTGAGCGCGAAGCTGTCGGTGATCGGCGGGTGCACGTTGCGCAGCGCCGTCACCTTCACCTCGCCGGCCGTCATCACCGGCCCGTCCGAGTATTCGTGCACGACGATGAGCTTGCGCAGGTCGGGCCGGCCTTCGTCGACGATCCGCGTGTCGATGTCGAACCTGTAGGCGTCCCAGAATCCGTTGGCGAGCTGCGCCAAGCCCGCCGGACCGTAGGCGTCGACGGTGCCGCGCAGGCCCATGGCCCAGGCATTGTAGAGCAGGAGCCCGAACTCGGCATTGTGATCCGAATGGTGATGGGTGATGAAGACGTAGCGAAGTGCGGGAAGCGGGATTTTCGCCTGCACCAGCTTGAAGCTGACGCCATAGCCGGTGTCGATGAGGTAGGGCACGTTGTCGTGGACGATCAGGCTCGCGGACGGACTTGCCGCATAGCCGAGCGGAATCGAGGGGCCGCCCTTGGTCCCCAAGAGGACCAGCCGATTGGGGCCGAGACCGGCGCCCTCCCCCCGCGCGGCTCCGAGCTGCGCGCCCGCCAACAGGCAGCTTCCCCCCGCGATCAATAGATCTCTGCGCGTCGGCATCCTCGCTTCTCCCTTCCTTGCTCGCCTCGCTCCACCCGACCGGCACCTACGAGCCTCTGCAGCCGGAGAGAAATTCCAGCAGCCGCGCATTTGTCGCGTCCTCGGTCTGTTCGGCGACCGGGATGTCCCAGTATTCCGAGCGGGGCAGGCATTCTTCGATATAGCGCGCCGCCGAGGTGGCGTGCGCGGCATCTCGGCCGGGAACGACGAGGGCGGGAATCTCGAGCCGCAGCAGGTCCTCGGGCTCGGCCCCCGGCGCGGTGTCGCGGTCGAACAGGCTCCTGGCCATCCCGGCCACCACGAGCTTGTAGCGATCGACATCCTGCTCGGCGTAGGCGTCGGCGAAGCCGCGGTCGCTCCTGATCACCGAGGCCCAGGGCCCGCCGCGCGGGTCGGCGCCGAACGGCTTGCCCTCCTTGCGCACCAGGCCGACGACCGCCTCGAGCCCGTGCTGCTGCACGAAGGCGAGGTGCTCGGCAAAGCGCTGATGACTGCTGATGCGATATCTGGCCCCGCCTACCGGCCAGAACAGCAGCATGCTCAGCGCCGCCTGCGGATAGGCCGCTGCGAAAGCCAGCACCGGGCAGCAGCCCATGCACCCGCCCATGACGTGGGCGCGCTCGATTCCGAGATGCGCGAGCAGCCCTTTGCCCTGTGCCGCGTAGTGCGCCCAGGTCAGCTTCTCGACCCGCCCGCCCGATCGGCCGCATTCCCTGCGATCGAACAGGATGCAGGTGTAGCGCTTCGGCAGATGCTCGGTGAGCCTGATCCTGGCGTACACGCCGAGGGTCGACCACTTCTCGACGGTGGCGTCGAATCCGCCGGGCGCATGCATCAGCAGCGGCGGACCGGAGCCGATCACCTCGTAGCGGGTCGAAATCCCGTCGATGATCGCGCTGGCCATCCCGGCTCCGCTCAACCCTTAATCTGCCGGCCGGCGCGCACATCGCCGATGAGCGCGGTGAAGGCTGAGAGCCCGAGTCTCGCGACGTTCACATAGGTCTCGGTCTCCGCCTCGATCCATTTCTCGCCGTAACCGATGACGGTATGCGCGAGCCGCACCCGGCCATCGAGCCAGGGGCCGCCGCCGAAGCCGCCGACCACCGGAATCGCCACAGCCTTGGCCACCGCGGCGCCGGCGGCCGGTCCGGAATTGGTGAAATCGAGCATCGAGGCACCCGCCTCTTCGAGCAGCCTCGCCTCCGCGACCAGCTTGGCGGCCATTTCCGCCGACAGCTGCGCGCCGGGCCTCGACTGCGCCGCATACGGGATCCCGTAGAGCAGCGCCGTCTGCGGCGTGAGCCCGAACTGGGCGAATACCGGGATGCCGGCGCGGAGGAGCGCACGCACCGCATCGGGAAACCGGGCTGCGCCGTCGAGCTTGACCATGTCGGCCCCCGCTTCCTTCACCAGCCGGACGGCGGCGCGCAGCACGCTCGCTGCCCCCTCCTGCAGCGGCCCGAACGGAAGGTCGCAGCTCAGGAGCGCGCGAGTGACGCCGCGACGGACCGCCTTGCACACGACCAGCATCTCGTCCATCGTCACCTCGAGCGGATTGGAGTGGCCCCACAGATTGACCCCGACCGAGTCGCCGACGGAGACGAAATCGACCCCGGCGCGGTCGGCGATGCGCGCAATCTCCCGGTCCCAGGCGACCACGCCGACGCTCTTCCTTCCCTCGCGCTTCATCGCCTGGAGCGCAGCAATGGTGATCTTGTCCTGCATGATCGGCTCATCCGGCCTCGGCGGGAGCGAGGACGATGGCTCGGATAGTAACGCGGCTCTCGGCGCCGCTCCATCTCGCCGGGCGGCTTGCTAGACCAATTTGGCTTCCGGAGTGCAAGCCGGGCGGAGCTGGAGCCGACGTTTTGACATCATGGAGACCGCACATGGCAATGGTCAAAGGGATCGGAGTAATGTCCCCCATCGGTTACACGGGCACCAACCTGGAGAAAAATTTCAGGAGAGGCGTCTCGCAGGAAGGCAAGGCAGCTTGGTGCGATGCGACGCCTCCTCTCGACAACCTGGGGATGGACTTTAACGCCTTCAGGACGGCAGTGACGGCATTGAACGGCAACGGCAGCGTGGGCTTGATCATCACTGTCGGAGGGTTGGGGGCCGCGATGGCGGCACAGCAGTATGCAACGAAGCCGTTCTTGTCGTTGATCGGATGCGTGACCACCGGGTTCCTGGGAACGATTGCGGGCAATTTTCGCGGAGGCATAAATCTGCACACGCCCGATGACAACGATGACCGGGTAGATCATCTGAACAAGGCGCGTAAGTTTACCGCAAGCCAAGTCTGCTTATTGGTCAATCCGAACGGAGCAATGACGGATAGCGAGACGGATTCCTGGAATAAAGCGAAGCCAGCGCGGGGCCGGATCTTCACGGCGCGGACAGATAACGAGATTCAAGCGGCATTTTCGGCTTTTCAAGGAAATGCTGCCCTCGGCGCCATGGTGATCTCCGCAGATCCTTTTTTTCAAGATCACAAAGATATCCTCATAAAGGCGGCTAATGATGCCGGAAAGCATGTGTGCTATCCGCTGCAGATCTATGCGAATAACGATGTCGCCGGGCGTCAGAAGCCACTCGCTGGTCACCACACATTGCATGGGCCAAGACTCGCGACGAACTACTTCAAGCTCGGCGTCAAGGCAGGAATTGTCGTTCGTGACGACGTTGTCTCGACGCTCGATCGGGCTCTGACGGAGGTCAACGAGCGATGATGCGTCCGGCGACCGCCGCATCTACGACCGCGGGCTCTCGCCGCTGGGCACTGACATCCGGTCGAGAGCAATTGGACTCACTGCGCCGGCCGGCCAATTGATGGAATTGATCGCTGGGAGTACCATCCTCCGACATTCGCCATTTGGCGATGAAGGTGAGGGAGGCGCAGTCGTGAAAATTCGGTACACAGTCGCGTTGTCCGTTTTTGCAGGAGCGGCCATCGGTGCTGCGGCGGTGCAAGGCTTGCACGCGCAAGCGAAGCCTCCGGTCTATGCTGTCGTTGACATCGCTGACATAACCGATCCCGAGGGGTTCAAAGCCCTCGGCCAAAGAACCAATGAGGCCGCCACAGCTGTCTTCAAGGAGCTCGGCGGTCGTTACATCATGCGCACTGGCAAAATAACCGCGATCGACGGCACGCCGCCGAAACGTTTCGTCGTCATCGCCTTCGATAGCATGGAGAAGGCACAAGCCTGGGACAATTCGCCAGCCCAGAAGGAGGTTAATGCAACCCGTGTCAAAACCACGAAGTCTCGTGTGTTTATTGTCGATGGCATGCCGCAATAGCGCCACAGGACCGAGCAGCCCCCGTTGCTTCGCACGTAATCGACCACCGGCCTTCGCGCCGGTGGTCTTGTGCTTGCCCGCTTCATGGCCAGGAACATCGGCGTAGTCCGGTGAACGGGGCTCGAGCACGCCGGTCGCATCGATCGTTTTTATGAAAAACGGTGTTGAGGGATTGTTTGGACTAATAGCCGGCCTCGCGGTCGACGACGTGCTCGAGCGGGAGTCCCGCCTCGAAGCGGTCGATCTGCCGGAGCACGTTGGCCACCAGCGCCCGTGGCCTGATCGCCGCCGCGTTGTGCGGCGTGACCGTCACCCGGGGATGCATCCAGAACGGGCTGTCGGCGGACAGCGGCTCGCTCGCAAAGACGTCGAGGGTCGCCCCGGCAAGCGAGCCTTCGGCGAGCGCGGCGAGGATATCGCTCTCGACCTGCAGCGAGCCGCGCCCGGCATTGATCAGACAGGCGCCTCCCGCCGGTCCGTCGTGCTTGAGCCTGCGGAAGAGATCGAGCTGCAGGATGCCCGCCGTAGCCGGGGTTGCGGGCAAGAGGCAGACCAGGATTTCAGTGCGACGCAGGAACGCCTCGAGACCGTCCCGACCGTGGAACGTCTCCACGCCCGCAACCGTCCTCGGCCTGCGGCTCCAGCCGACGACGCGAAAGCCCAGCCGGCACAACACCGAGGCGGCATCGCAGCCGAGGACGCCGAGCCCCATCACGCCGACGGCAACCTCGCCGGCCGGCGGCTGGTCGTGCTCGTGCCAGAGCCGCTCCCGCTGCTGGCTGTCGTAGCGGCGCTGCCGGCGATGATGCATCAGCACGTGCAGGACGACGTATTCGGTCATCCGCATCGTGAGATCGGGATCGACGATGCGCACGATCGGAACATCGGGCAGGGCGGCACCGAGCATGACGTGATCGACCCCCGCCCCGAGCGAGAATATGACGCGCAGGCGCGGCAGGCGCGCCAGCAGCGCGGGCGGCGCGTGCCAGACGCAGGCATAGGCAATGTCCTGCGGGTCGCCCATGCCCTGCGGCCAGAGCCGGATCTCGCGGCGGGGCGCCAGCGCGCGGAACCGATCATCCCACGGCGTCGGGTCCATTCCGGTGATGGCGAGGAGGATGGCGCCCATGCGGCGACGCCGACGGCGGCTACTGCGCGACCACGTCGGCGGGCGCCGTCTCGAGGTTGAAGGCGGCGGCGAAGAGCGCGCGGGTATAATCGCTGCGCGGCCGGGCGAACAGGTCGGCGGCGGGCCCCTCCTCCACGATCTTGCCGTGACGCATCACCACGAGCCGGCTCGCCAGCGCCGCCACCACCCGCAGGTCGTGGGAGATGAACATGTAGGTGAGATTGCGCCGCTTCTGCAGCGCGCGCAGCAGATCGACGATCTGCGCCTGAATCAGCATGTCGAGCGCGCTGGTCGGCTCGTCGAGGACGACGAAGGTCGGCTCGAGCACGATCGCGCGCGCAACGGCGATGCGCTGGCGCTGCCCGCCGGAGAATTCGTGCGGATAGCGAAAGCGGGTCTCGGGATCGAGCCCGACATCGCTGAGCGCCCGGACCACCCGCGCCTCGCACTCGGCCTGCGTCAGCCCGGGATGATGCACCCCCAGCCCTTCCTCGATGATGTCGGAGACCGACATCCGCGGCGACAGCGAGCCGTACGGATCCTGAAACACGATCTGCATGTTCTGCCGGAACGGCCGCATCTGGCGGAACGTGAGCCCGGCGAGCTTGCTGCCGAGAAACACGATGGGCCCTTCCGACGACACCAGCCGCAGAATGGCGAGACCCAGCGTCGTCTTGCCCGAGCCGGATTCGCCGACGATGCCGAGCGTCTCGCCCTGGCGCACCTCGACGCTCACGCCGTCCACCGCCTTGATGTGGCCGACGACGCGGCGCAGCACACCGCGCTTGATCGGGAACCAGACCTTGAGGTCCGTGGTCTCGACCACGACCGGCGCGCCGGCATTGATCGGTGCCGGGTCCGGCTTCGGCTCCGCCGCCAGCAGCGCGCGCGTATAGGGGTGCCGGGGCGCGGTGAACACTCTCTCGACCGCGCCCTCCTCCACGACCTTGCCTTCCTTCATCACGCATACGATGTCGGCGAGCTTGCGCACGATCCCGAGGTCGTGGGTGATGAACAGTATCGCCATGCCGAGCCGCCGCTGCAGATCCTTGAGCAGGTTGAGGATCTGCGCCTGCACGGTGACGTCGAGCGCGGTGGTCGGCTCGTCGGCGATCAGCAGGTCGGGCTCGTTGGCGAGCGCCATGGCAATCATCACCCGCTGGCGCTGGCCGCCCGAGAGCTGATGCGGATAGCTGCCGAGCCGCGTCTGCGGCTCGGGGATGCCGACCTGGGTCAAGAGATCGATGATGCGCGCGCGCGCCGCCTCCCCGGTCACGCCCCGATGCAGCAGCAGGACCTCGCCGATCTGCTTCTCGATCGTGTGCAGCGGGTTGAGCGAGGTCATCGGCTCCTGAAAGATGATGGTGATTGCATTGCCGCGCACATGCCGGATCTTGGCCTCGGGCAGGCCGAGCAGCTCCTCGCCCTTGAAGCGGATCGTCCCGGAGGGATGGCGGGCGGCCGGATACGGCAACAGCTTGAGTATGGAGAGCGCGGTCACCGACTTGCCGGACCCCGACTCTCCGACGAGGGCGAGGGTCTCACCCCGCCCGATGGCGAAGGAGATGCGGTCGACCGCGAGCGTCTCGCGGGTGCCATGGCGGAACGCGACGGAGAGGTCGCGCACCGACAGGAGCGGCTCGGAAGCGATCATGCCCGCCCGTTCAATCATCCCACTCGTCTCGGAGACGTCTGATGCTGGAAGTGTTCATCCGAACGTCTTTCTCGGATCGAAGGCATCGCGGACCGCCTCGCCGACGAAGATCAGCAGCGAGAGCATGGTGGCGACGGTCACGAAGCCGGAAATGCCGAGCCACGGCGCCTGGATGTTGGCCTTGCCCTGGGAGAGCATCTCGCCGAGCGAGGGGGAGCCGGGCGGCAGGCCGAAGCCGAGAAAATCGAGCGCGGTGAGCGTCATCACCGAGGAGGACAGGATGAACGGCAGGAACGTCATGGTGGCGACCATGGCGTTGGGCAGCAGATGACGGAAAATGATCTTGCGGTTGGAGACGCCGAGCGCGCGCGCCGCCTGGATGTATTCGAAATTGCGGCCACGCAGGAACTCGGCCCGCACCAGCCCGACCAGCGAGACCCACGAGAACAGGAGCAGGATGCCGAGCAGCACGAAGAAGCCGGGCACCAGCACCGACGAGATGATCAGCAGCAGATAGAGCGACGGCACCGAGGTCCAGATCTCGATGAAGCGCTGGAACAGGAGATCCGTCCAGCCGCCGAAATAGCCCTGCACCGCCCCGGCGGCGACGCCGATGATCGAGGAGATGATGGTGAGCACCAATCCGAACACCACCGACAGCCGGAAGCCGTAGAGCAGGCGCGCCACCACGTCGCGGCCCTGGTCGTCGGTGCCGAGCCAGTTGTATTCGAGATCCCGGCAGCCGCTGAGCCCCTTGCGCTCGACCACCGGCCTGCACTCGGCCTCGGTGAGCAGCCAAGTCGGCTTCGACGGTGCCGGCGTCGGCAGGTCGAGATTGTGCGTGTTGTAGGAGTAGCGGATCGGCGGCCAGATCATGAAGCCGCCCTTCTC
>DASXAP010000111.1:0-35745 GCA_036406655.1 Xanthobacteraceae bacterium
TGCTGCACAGATACCTGCCTTCATCCTCGCAGACCGCGCGCTGCTGCGATGTCGCCTGTGCGGCAGCGGGCGCGGGCGCGAGCACGAGCGCGGCCTCGAGCGCCAGGCCGGTCAGCAGGACGAGGCGACAGGTCAGCCGCCGGAGCGAGGAGCGGTTGCCGGGGCACATGGCTGTTCCCCCTTTATCCTGCTTCCCGCCCGCGGAAGCGGAAGGAGGAGCCCGTCGGCCCTACAGGGGGCGCGGGCCTCGGGGCTCCCGTGACAAGGGCCTCGCGGACGGGTTCCCCATGCTGCGTCCTCACCGCCCATCCCGTTCCGCAGCTAGATAGTATCCGAAGATGAGCACGCCATCGAGGTAGGAGCGTGCCGATGCCTCGAAGCTCGCGCTCCGGAAGCAAGCATGGTGAACAAATCTTCAACGTCCTTTCCTTTTGCGTTGACGGAAAACAATGTTGTTCCCAAGCTCGGAGCAGCGATTGTCTTGACGGGCAGCATCAGCAGGACGGGGAAGCTGTGTGAGCATGTTTCGCAGGGAAAGCGACAGCCTCGGCGAGGTCGAGGTTCCCGCCGACAAGCTCTGGGGCGCGCAGACCCAGCGCGCGCTCGAGCACTTCAGCATCGGCAGCGAGCTCATGCCGCGGGAGATGGTCGCCGCCTACGCGATCCTGAAGAAAGCCGCCGCCAACGCCAACCACGCCGGCAGGCGCCTCGACGACCGCCGCCGCGAGCTCATCGTGGAGGCATGCGACGAGATCCTCGCCGGCCGGCACGAGGACATGTTCCCGCTGCACGTGTGGATGAGCGGAAGCGGCACCCAGCTCAACATGAACCTGAACGAGGTGATCGCCAATCGCTGCTGCCAGCTCGCCGGCACGGCGCTCGGCAGCAAGGCGCCGGTCCACCCCAACGATCACGTCAACATGGCGCAGTCGACCAACGACACATTTCCCTCCGCCATGCACATCGCCGCCGCGCTCGGGGTAGAGCGGCGGCTCGTTCCTGCCGTGCAGGCGCTGCGCGAGGCGATCGCGGCCAAGGCGGCGGAATGGAACGACATCGTCAAGATCGGCCGTACCCACATGCAGGACGCAACCCCGTTGACGCTCGGCCAGGAATGGTCGGGCTATGCGGGGATGCTCGCCGACGACCTGGCGCGGCTCGAGGTCGCGCTGCCGGGCCTCCATCGGCTGGCGCTCGGCGGCACGGCCGTGGGCACCGGCATCAACGCGGCGCCGGGTTTCGCCGAGGCGGCCGCCGCCGAGATCGCCAGGCTCACCGGGCTGCCGTTCGTCACCGCGCCGAACAAGTTCGCGGTGCAGGGCGCTCACGACGACCTCGTGCAGCTTTCCGGGACCCTGCGCACGCTCGCCGTGTCGCTCTACAAGATCGGCAACGACATCCGGCTCGTCTCGAGCGGGCCGCGCGCCGGCTTCGCCGAGCTCGTCCTGCCGGCGAACGAGCCCGGCTCCTCGATCATGCCGGGCAAGGTGAACCCGACCCAGGTGGAAGTGCTGACGATGATCGCCGTACAGGTGATGGCCAACGACGTCGCGGTCGGCTTCGGCGGCGCCGGCGGCCAGCTCGAGATGAACGTCTACAAGCCGCTCATCATCTTCAACATCATGCAGGCGATCAGGCTCATGACCGACGGATGCAGCAATTTCCGCAGGCATCTCGTCGAAGGCGCCGAGCCCGACCGCAGGCGGATCGCCGAGCACGTCGAGCGCTCGCTCATGCTGGTGACCGCGCTCGCTCCGGTCATCGGCTACGACAAGGCGGCCAGCATCGCCCATCACGCGAGGGAGCACGATCTCACCCTCAGGGAGGCGGCGCTGCAGCTCGGGCTCGTGAGCGAGCAGGAGTTCGACCGCATCGTCGATCCGGCGAAGATGGTCGCGCCTCGGAGCGGCTGAAACGAGAGCTGGCTTTCCGCTACACTAGCTCGGTCGCCGCTGCGGGTCGGCGAGGCTGCGCAGGGTCCAGACGTGGCCGGGGGACACCCCGAGCAGGTCTCTCGCGCATTCGCGCAGCATGGCAGGGCTCGTGCTGGCATGCTGGGCGGCGGCATGCATGTCGCGAAAGCAGCGCTGCAGCGCTCCTGCCCGCAGCGCGGTGCCGCCGCCATAGCGGTAGGCAAAGGTGCAGATGTCGGCGACCGCCGCGGTCACGTGATTGAGGGCGAGCCGCGCCAGCGTGATCTGCCGGGTGGAGATGTCGCGGCCGGCCCTCGCCGTCGCCTCGATGTCGCGCTGCGCCTCGATCACGAAAGCGCGGGCGGCGCGCAGGCTGGCCTCGGCTGCTCCGAACCGTTCCTGGAAAGCTTCGCCGCCGCCCTTCTCGACGATCAGCGAGGAGCGGCTCGGCCGCTCCCGGGCGAGCGCGATCAGCTCGTCCAGCACGCGGCGGCCTACCCCCAGCGTGAAGCCGCAGTGTCCGATCGCCGAAAGACACATGAGGCCGATGCGGTAGAGATCGCCGCCCTGGCGGGGGACGGTCTCGAGATGCAGGTGGGTGAGCTCCTCGGGAACGAAGGCACCGGCGATCTCGTAATCGATGCTGCCGGTGGCGCGCAGCCCGAGCACGTCCCAGTTGGCGAGCAGCCTTGCCTGCTGCACCGGGACGATGAAGATGCGCGTCTCGGGGATGCTCGTTCCCGGCGTGAAACGCTGCATCCCATCCTCGAATACGACGGCTCCGGTGTGAAGGTACTGCGCGTGCAGCACGCCGCTGCCGTAGCGCCACTTGCCGCTGAGCCGGTAGCCGCCCTGCACGACGTCGGCACGGCCTATCGCCGCGCCCTGGCCGGCGATGACAGGCTGGGCGCCGGCGAAGAGGCTCGTCGCCGTCGGTCGCGGAAGGTAGGCGGCCGCCGTGCCCATGCAGAGCTGGGTGGCCATGAACACCCAGCCGGTCGAGGCGTCGGCATAAGCGAGCGCCTCGATGATCTCGAGCGAGTCGAGCGGCCAGACCTCGCTGCCGCCGAGCTCGCGCGGGATCCACATTCCCATGAGCCCGTGATCGCGCAGGGCGTTCAGCGTTTCGGCGCCGAGCGCGCCGCGCGCTTCATTTGCCGCCGCCTGCGCGCCGAGAAGTCCGGTGAGCGCGCGGGCGCCGGCCAGCAGCTCCGGCGCTGTCCGGCCGGACGGCTCGGCGCGAGCGAAGGCGGTGGCGGGCGCCGGATTTACCGCCGTCACTGCCGGGCTCTCGACCGGGCAGCGGTGCCGCCCATAGCGCTTGCGGAGCGGGGCACCGCCGAGCCGGAGCAGACTCTGTGGAAACCGGGCACAGCTGTCCGGCAGCGGACGGTCCGCATTGCGCTCCTCCCTGCGGCTCTGTAGGGTTTTTATACCTGCAGCGAT
Organism: Xanthobacteraceae bacterium; assembly: GCA_036406655.1. GTDB lineage: Bacteria > Pseudomonadota > Alphaproteobacteria > Rhizobiales > Xanthobacteraceae > VAZQ01. Next base: position 3,360 of record DASXAP010000111.1, read on the forward strand.
GGTTGATCCATCACGTCGGTTCGGCAGCCCGCGCGCGGCATGCCGATTAGCAGTGGTTCCCGAGCTGGATGCGGCCCCGGGAGATAGGCCCCCGGCGCAGGAGAAATCCAGCGATCGCCCGCGCAAGGAATGTGGAGCTGCTGCAGGTATGAAGGGCCGCCGGGGCAACCCGGCGGCCTTTCTTTCAATGCGGCCGCGCGGGCCAGCCATCGGCCGCGACTGATCCGATCGCGCGGCGCGATCCGATCGCCCCGCGAGGTGCGAGCACGAGACCGCGATGAGATGAGACTCCGCGCTTTCGGCCGGCGTGGAGCGCTGTTAGCATTGCTCGGCTTTGCAAGGCTTCGGGAGGCTCACATGAGAAGATTCGCTTTGCTCGGTGTCGCCGCGATGGTTCTGGCGCTGGCGTGGTCGGCTTCGGCGCAGCAGCCGTCGTCCTCGCGCTACGAGAAGAAGGAGTTCACCCACAGCGCCTGGACCAAGGGCATCTTCTCGGAAGCGGTCACCGTCACCGGAATCGGCGGCGCGAGATTCGTCTTTCTCGCCGGCGTCGGTGCCGAGGACGAGAACGGGCCGCGCGGCAACATCCGCCATCACGGCGACCTCGTCGCGCAATGCGAATACGCCTTCGACAAGATCAAGCGGGTGCTGGCGGCGCACGGCGCGACGCTGAACCACGTCGTCAAGGTGACGTCGTATCTGACCGACATGAAGAACCGCGTGCCGTACGGGCAATGCCTCACCAGGAATTTCGGCAGCGCGCCGCTGCCCGTCCACACTCTCATCGGGGTCGCCGCCCTTGCCTTCCCGGAGATGATGGTCGAGACCGATGTGACCGCCATCGCCCCGGAATGATCTCGCAGCCCGCACCGAGCCGGCAATAACTGCCTGCGCGCGGCTTGCCTTCCGCCGCCGCGGCGGCGCATGCTGCCCCCCACACCGCATACCGGGAGGTGGAAGATGTGCGCTCGCTGGCTGCTCACGGGTTGTCTCGCTTTCGTCCTCCTGGGCGCGGTGCCGCAGGCGAAGGCGGAGGATTATCCGACCCGCACCGTCACCATCATCGTGCCGTTCACGCCGGCGGGGGCGACCGATATCCTCGGACGCATGGCGGCGGCCGCGCTCGAGGCGCGGCTCGGCAAGTCGTTCGTGGTCGAGAACAGGCCCGGAGCCGGCCAGCAGATCGGCGTCAACATCGTCGCCAAGGCCGCTCCGGACGGCTACACGCTCCTGGTCGCGACCAGCTCGGCGATGGCGATCAATCCGAGCCTCTACAAGAAGATCGCCTATGATCCGTTGAAGGATTTCCAGCCCATCGCCATGCTCGCGCACATACCGTTCATCCTCGTCGTCAACAACGACCTGCCGGTGAAAAGCGTCGCCGAGCTGATTAAGTATGCGAAGGACAATCCCGGCAAGCTCAGCTTCGGCTCGGGAGGCGTCGGCGCCTCGCATCATCTCTATGGCGAGCTGCTCAAGAGCCTGACCGGCATCCAGATGACCCACGTTCCCTACCGGGGGACGGCGCCGGCGTTGAACGACCTGATCGCCGGCCACATCCAGGTGCTGTTCGCCGACACCGCGCCGGTGCTGCCGCAGATCAGGGCCGGCAAGGTGCGTGCGCTCGGGGTGACCACCGGCAAGCGCATCGCCGCGGCCCCGGAGCTGCCACCCGTCGCCGAGACCGTGCCGGGCTTCGACTCGGCGCCCTGGCAGATGCTGATGGCGCCCGCGGGCACCCCGGCGCCGGTGATCGACACGCTTCACGGCGACATCACGGCCTATGTCGCGAGCCCCGAAGGGCAGGCAAAGCTCATGGACCTGGGCCTCGTCCCCGGCGCTCCGACGGCACCCGCCGAGCTTGCGAAGTTCCTCGCGCAGGAAGTCGCGGCTTGGGGGGAGCTGGTGCACAAGGCCGGGGTGGCCGGCATCGAATGAGATTCGCCGCACGTCATGCCCGGGCCTGACGCGTCGCAAGACCCGCGGGAACAGCCCGGGCGGCAGAGTGGCTCCACGAAAGGGCTGGCCGGAGCAGGCCGGCCCGGCCCGGCCGTGACGGTGCTGATACGATCCGAACCGATGTGATGTTCGGTCAATACCCCTGCAGATACCTGGTGATGTCGACCTTCTCCGGGATGGTCCCGGCGGCGGTGAAGAAATCGATGAATTGCTGGAACTGCGCCTTGTGGCGGGCGGTCAGCTCGTCTGCCGCGTAATAGTGCACCATCGGCACCGTATCGACCACGTCCTCGGGAGTGAGCGTGTTCTTGGCGAGGTATTTGCGCGCTTCCTGCGGATTGTCGTTGACGAAGTGGATGGCCTTCTTCCAGACGGCCGCGAAGCGCCTGGCGACGTCCGGTCTGGTCTTGATGAAATCGCTGGTGATCGCGCAACCGGCGGCGAAGGCGTCGCCGTCGTCGTCGCCGAGAATGTATTTGGCGATGACGCCGGCTTCGAGCGTGCGCGCGACGCCGAGCTTGCGCATGGTCGAGGCCTGCGGCTCGAGTGTGTAGCCGGCATCGAAGGCCCCCGAGATCATGACATTGACGTGCTGGCTCATGTCGAGCTGATCGATGCTGTAGTCGCCCTCCTTGAGCCCCGCCTTGGCCAGCACCGCTTTCGCGGCGACGACATTGGCCGGCCCCGGCGCCGACATGATCCGCGCGCCCTTGAGGTCCTTGATGGACTCGGCCGGATAGCCCTTGCGAGCCACGAACTGCTCCATCTGGTTGACCTTGTTCTGGCTGTGCACCCCCACGTACATCGCAACCCCGGGCTTCTTGAGATTGGCGTTCATCGCCTCGATGGTGACGAGAACGATGGCCGCCTCGATCTGATTGCTGATCATTGCCGCAATGTTGGCGGTGCCGCCGATCAATCGGGTGGTCTCAGGCTCGAGGTTCTGCTCCTTGAACCAGCCGCGATCGATGGCGGCGAAATAGGGAACCGAGGAGGCGGTGGGAAACACGCCCACCCTGACCTTGTCCTGCGCCGCCGCCATTTGCACCAAGCCGCAAACCGCGACGGCGGCCAGCGCCGAAGCGAACATTCTCGAGCCGATTGTTGACATCGCGTCACTCCCTCCCTGCTGCCGTGGACCGCAGCCGTCGCCGAAGCCTGCCCGCCCGCCTCGGCCCCGGCAGGTCAGCAATTGTCGGCAGCTTTTGCAACAAGCTTGCGGCCGGAATTGCTCTCGTAAGCGTCCTCCGGCTCGATCTATGATGGCAAGGCATCTGGAAAACGGCGAGGAGGCAGTGCTGCGATGAAACCCGGCGTCATCCTGTCGATGGAGCAGGCGTTGTCGTTGACGTCGGCGACCTTGCGTTTCGTGCATCTCGGCTGGCGTGTGATCAAGCTCGAAGCGGCGCCGCACTCGTCCGATGCACTGCCCGGCGATCCGAACCGTTATATCGGCTCGCTCGTCGCCGACGAAGGCCGGCGCTCGTACTTCATTGCACCCAACGTGGGCAAGGAATCGATCGCGCTGAACCTCAAGTCGCCGGAGGGCCGCGACGTGCTGCGCCGGCTCATCCGCGGGCTCGAGGTCGATGTATTCTGCTGCAACACCTTGCCCTCGCGCTATGCCGAGCTCGGCATCGATTACGAGGGGCTGCGCGCGGTGAAGCCGGACCTGATCTGGGCGGCGATCTCGGCCATGGGACCCGACTATCCCGACGCGGCCGGATACGATCCGGCGATCCAGGCCATGGTCGGCTACATGGAGGTGACCGGGCCGGCGGAAGGGCCGCCGATGCTGTCCGGCATTCCGCTGGTCGATCTCAAGGCCGGCGACGAGGTCTACGCCAATATCTGGAAGGCGCTGGCGGAACGCGCGAGCTCGGGGGAGGGGAGCCGCATCGACGTGTCGATGCTGCAGGCTGCGGCATCCTGGCTGATCACGCTCCTGCCGCTCGTCGACTTCGATTGCGAGCCGTGGGAGATCACCCGCTGCGGCAACGAGCACCGCAAGTTCGTCCCGACCAACGCCTACCCGACCAGGGACGGCGCTGTGCTCCTCGCCATCGGCAGCGACGCGGGCTGGCGCCGGCTGACCGAGCTGCCGAGGTTCAGCCGCATCGCCACGGCGCGGCGCGCCACCAATGTCGGCCGGGTAGGCGACCGCGCGGCCATTCACGCCGACATCACCGCGATCACCAGCCAGCATCCGACCGCCGAGGTCATCGCCGATCTCAGGCGGGCGAAAATTCCACATGCGCCGATCAACACGGTGCCGCAGGCGATGCGGATCGAGGCGATTGCGGGCAAGCTCACCGCCACGACCACGCCTGCCGGTCGACGCGTGAGACTCCCGCCGATGGCGGTCGATCAGCCGGGGGCACGGCGCGAATACTCGTTTCCGCCGCGGTACGGGGAGCACTCGCAGGCGGTCCTGCGCGAGATCGGCTATGCCGATGCCGAGATCGCCGCACTGCGGGCAAAAGGCATCGTCGCCGGACCCGAGGCGATGAAGACGAACCAAGCAAGCGCCCAGTCGTGAAGATTGTCCTGTCGTGCCTACGACCGGGCGGGCTTCTGGCTCATATGGCTTTCCGGCCACCCGCTTCGTATTATCTTTGGATGAGCCCGAGCCAGAGGAAAGCCGCCGACGTCAATCGGGATTTTGCCGCCTACACTCTTGGGGAAGCCGCCCGCTATCTGCGGCTTCCGGCGGCAACGTTGCGCTCATGGGTGCTGGGTCGCCACTATCCGACGACTGACGGCAGCAGCCAATTTCCCCCCCTGATCCGGCCGGCCTCGCCGCGGCCCCCCCTGCTTTCGTTTTCTAACCTTATCGAAGCGCATGTGTTGCGGTCGCTTCGGACCGAGCACGGGGTATCGGTAAAGGCGCTCCGAAGCGCCCTCGCATACGCGGAGAAAACGCTCGGGATCGACAGGCTTCTGCTCCGGCCGGAACTGCGCGCCGAGGCCGGCAGGGTGTTCCTGGATCGCTACGGCGAATTAATCGAGCTCACAGCGTCCGGGCAACTTGCCATGCGCCGGCTGCTTCACGAGCACTTGCAGCGGGTCGAATGGGACTCGTCGAAACTTCCGATGCGCCTCTATCCGTTTGTATGGATGAGTGCTCCTACCGAGGAGCGTGCCATTGTGATCGATCCGCGCATTGCATTTGGCCGTCCGGTGGTGGTCAGGAAGGGGGTCTCCACCTCCACAATCGCCGAGCGTGTGGACGCAGGGGAGTCCGTCGAAGCCATCGCAGCCGATTACGAGCTTGCCCCCTCGGAGATCGAGCAGGCGGTCGTGTATGAGCGGGCGGCTTGAGCTTTATCTATTTCACCGATCGCGACCTCGGACGAGCTTTTGCGGAGATTCTTAGATCGGGCGGTCTAAGAGTCGAACGTCACGCGCAGCACTTTGCTGCGGACACACCCGACGAGGTGTGGCTGGAGGAAGTGGGCAAGCGCGGCTGGATCGCACTCACACATGATCGCCGTATCCGCTACAAGCCGAATGAACGCGATGCCGTCATGCGCCATGGGGTCGCGCTGCTGGTGATCATTGGTGCCGCGCCGTTCCCGGATTTGGCCCGCGCTTTTTTGACAACTCTGCCGCGGATCGAGAACCTGCTTCGCCGCACCAAGCCGCCGTTCATTGCAAAGGTCTACCGGCCCTCGCCGGCCGAGACGGCACGGGGAGGCGCAGCGCCGGGGCGCGTCGAGCGCTGGTACCCCCCATAGCATGTCCGGGGGTAGCGGCCGTCATGACCTCATGTGAGCGTTTGATCCTGATCGAATCGGAGGGCTGCTCGCCCCGCTGCGGCTTGCGTCTTGGCGGGAACAGCAAAGCTTGTAGAGGCCCAGAACGCCTTTGGATCAGAGCGGTCACAGGACGGCGCCCACGATGTCGACGATCCTCCTGTCCGTCGGATTGACGATCAGGAGCCGCCCGTTCACCGTCGCATACCTGTAGGCCTCGAGCTCGGGTATCTGCCGCAGGACGCGCGACGGCATGGGGTGCAGCTTTATCGAGGCGGGAACCCGAATATAAAAATCCGGTCTGAAGCTCGATCGGGCAGGGGCCGATTGAGCACCGAGCATGGTCCACAGCAGCTGCTCCTGAGCCCCGCTCAGGCTCAGGAAATCCGATGCAGGGATGGAGGGGGCGGCGGGAGCGGCCGAGGCGGCCGAGGCGGCCGCGGCGAAGGCAGCGACACGGAGCAGCAGCAGCGCGGTGACGCACCAGCGAAGGAGATGATTCATACGCGGTCTCCGAAGCGGGTCGCCCTCTCGTCAACGCAAATGCTCGAATTGGCGTTGCATTAAAAATTGAACATGGTCGATGGTTCTTCGTTCATTGCTCCACGTCCTGCGCGTATCCGGCGCATCCACGTCTTGGGCAAGGCGTCGATGGCCGAAACAAGCCCGGGAAAAAGCCGGCCATGACACCGAAAGGCCGTTTGCGAGGCGACGCGCGGCGATGCAGAGGATTTGCTGCCGCAAGGGGGGCAGCTGGTGGAACTTACCTATCCTTAATGCGGCGAAATTGAACCCGCCGCCCCTGCCCGCCATTGACCATACATCAGACAACGGGCGCGGCTGCCGCTTTACGCGGGGCCGCCTTCTCGAGACGGAGAGCACGCAATGCGCATAAAAGATCTAGCCAACGGCGGGCCGAGAGCCCTACCCCGGCGACGCCTGGCCCTCCTCGCTTCGGCTGCAACCGTCGCGCTCGCGCTCCTCGCAGGTCCCGGACATTGGATGCCGCAGGCAACGCTGCTGACCAGCCCGGCCCAGGCGGCGGAGACGGCCGGGCCCGCCGGATTCGCCGGCATCGTGCAGAAGGTCAAGCCGGCGGTCGTTTCGGTCCGTGTCAGGCTGAAGGACGACGATACGTCTGGTCAGTCCTTGATCCCCAAAGGTTCACCATTCGAGCAGTTCTTCCGCAATTTCGGATCGCCGGACCGCACGCCGCAGCTGCGGCACTTCACGCAGGCGCTCGGCTCTGCCTTCTTCATCTCGGCTGACGGCTATGCCGTCACCAACAACCACGTCGTCAAGAATGCGGAAGCGGTCGAGATCACCACCGACGACGGCAAGACCTATACCGCCAAGGTCGTTGGCACCGACGCCAAGACCGACCTTGCCCTGATCAAGGTCGACGGGCGCAGCGACTTTCCGCACGTGAATTTCGCGGAGAGCCGACCGCGGGTGGGCGATTGGGTCATTGCCGTGGGCAACCCTTATGGGCTCGGCGGAACCGTCACCGCCGGCATCGTCTCTGCCGAGGGGCGGGACATCGGCGCCGGACCGTACGATGATTTCATCCAGATCGACGCGCCCGTGAACAAGGGCAATTCCGGCGGACCCGCTTTCGACGAGAGCGGCGACGTGGTCGGCGTCACCACCGCGATTTATTCGCCCTCGGGCGGGTCGGTAGGCATCGGCTTCGCCATCCCCGCCGACACCGTCAAGCTCGTGGTGGCGCAGCTCAGGGAGCACGGGTCGGTGACACGCGGCTGGATCGGCGTCCAAATCCAGACCGTCACCCAGGACATCGCCGACAGCCTCGGGCTCAAGAAGACCGAAGGCGCCCTGGTCGCGGAGCCGCAGCCCGACGGGCCCGCGGCGAAAGCCGGGATCGTCTCGGGTGATCTGATCGAGTCGGTGAACGATCAGGAGGTCAAAGGCGCCCGCGATCTCGCCCAGAAGATCGCAGGCATCAGGCCAGGCACCACTGCCAAGCTCGGAATTCTGCACAACGGCACGCACAAGACGGTGTCGCTGACGGTCGAGAAGATGACGAAGGCAACCGTGGTGCAAAACAATTCGAGCCCGGGGCCGAGCGAAGGTGCTGCGGCGTTGGGCATGACGCTTGCGCCGGCGGCGGAAGTCCCCGGCGGAGGCGAGCACGGGGTGGTCGTCACCAACGTAAATCCCGATGGGCCGGCGGCGGAACGCGGGATCCGGCGCGGCGATCTGATCCTCGAGGTCTCCGGGCAAGCCGTGAACGCTCCGGCTGACGTTCGCAAGGTGCTGCACGAGGCGCGGGCCGAAGGCAAGCACAGCGTCCTGATGCGGATCAAATCCGGCGATAACACCCACTTCGTCGCGCTTCCGATCGCGACCGGCTGATGGACCGTCCGTCTCGGGCATGCGCGGGCCTCTCCCGCGCGTGCCCCCTTGCGACCTCGAATCCGTGAAGACAGGTGCATGCGCGCGGCAGCGCGGGCATGACGATCAACCAGCCTGCGACAGTGCGCGCTTATTGCCTTCGCGCGCAGATGCCGGTGGCGGCCGTGTCGGGCGCCGCGCATTTGGCGCCGTCGGGTGCACCGCTTGCGCAGACGAGGCCGGCGAGCACTTCATCGGTGCCGCATTGCACGCTGCCGGTCCCGGTGACGACCCTGACGCCGGCGATATCGCCTTTGGGTCCCATCTCGCCCTTCGGTCCAGCTGGACCTGCTTCGCCCTTCGGCCCGGGAGGACCTTGCGAACCGACGGGGCCCTGCGCGCCGACCGGCCCTTGCGGCCCTTGCGCACCCTGCGGGCCAGCAGGACCGACCGCGCCGGCCGGCCCGGTGGGACCGGGTGGGCCTGCCGGCCCCTGAACGCCCGGCTCGCCGCTACAGCCGGCCATCGCGAGCAGCGCGAGCGCGGCAGCAATGCCTAATGAATGGCGCATTGAGACCCCCCTACCGGCGGATTGTCGGCGGACCGGGAGAGAGTGCACTGACCGGCGGGGACAGGCAAGCCTGTCCCGACCGCGTACCACCCCGGTTTTTGCTGCTTCCGCGACGCGCCAGCCCGGCGCATCGGCTCGTGTTCGCGTCAATCTGCGCCGGCGTGCTCTCGCATGCGCTTCTGGCAGGCGATGCCCAGAGCGGCAATGACCGCGGCGGTCGCAGCGCCGACCAGGAAATTATTGCGGGCCTCCCCGTCGACGGGCCACCGCGAGAAGGGGTGGAAGTCGGTCGCCATGGCGCGGTGGCCGATCGCTTCCGCCGTCTCGGCGGTCGAGCGTCGCAGCTCGTCAATGCCTGTAGATGCTCGCTGCGCGATGGAAGCCGTCTGCGCCCGCGCGTCACGGGCAGCATCCTGGATGGTAGCCGCAGCTCGCTCTTTCCAGTCCTGCATCTGCTCCCTTGCCGAGGTCGCCAGCTCAGTCGCGTGCTCCGCCGCTGCGCCAGTCAGCTCGGCAGTCTTTTCCGACACTGCCTCGGCGAGCTCACTCGCCTTTTCCGCCGCTGCCCCGGCAAGCTGTCCGCCGCGCTCGCGAACCTCGCCGGCGAGGTCGCTCGCTTGCTCGCGCAGCCGGCCGCGCGCGAGCGAAATATAATCCGCCGTCGTTTGGCCGTTCGGCCGCGCAGCTTCGGTCCGCAGTAGGCTCACCAACCCCGCGCCGATCAGCGCAGTCGCGATGGGAGGCCGCTTTATTAACCGCCAGGCAATGCCGGCACCGATGGCCAAGGCCGCCGTCGGGTTGGCCGCGGCCTTGGCCTTCAGGTCCTCAAGCAGATTGGAGACGAACCCGTCCTTGGCCTCGAGCGCCTGGTGCTTGAGGCTGTCGGTAAAGTCGGAAAACGTCTCCGGCGAGCGCAGTGTCGACAGATCGCGCGCAAGCCGAGCGCGTGCGGCTTCCACGTCGCGCTCGAGTTCATGCAGGCTGGGTTCGGCCATGGGGCCCTCGCTCACAGTGTTCCAAGAGATGCTCAGATTCGTTCCGATCCCCGGGGACTAGCGCGAGGAGCCGGACGCACCACCGCGTCCGGGCGACTGGGTGGGTTGGACGCCGCTCGTCCCCGTGGTGGCACTCGTCCCCACGCTTCCTCCGCTCGGTCCCGCCTGGCTGCTGCGCTGGGCTGTGCCGGCGGGCGATTGGGCGGTGCGGCTGCCCGGCGGGCCCGAGGCTTGGGAAGTCGTCCGGGCGCCAGCGCTCGCAGCTCCTGCTGCCGAATGCCGTCCGCTCGCCCCGCCGGATTGACCGCTGCCGCCACTTTCCTCGCCGCCGAGCGCGTCGCCAAATGCCTCCGCCACCTCACCGGCCATTTCCTTGAGGCCTTCGGAGGAGAGACCGCGCTCCTCGGCAGCGCTCTTGAACCGCTGACCGGCCGCCGAAGCAGCCTCGCTCATCTGCCGGCCCGCCTGCACAGCCGCATCCGAAAGCCGTTCGCCCGCCGGCCCGAGAGTCTGCCGCTCGATCCTGGTTGCCGGAAAGGCCGCCGCGATGGCGGCGCCGGCCGCGAGCCCCGCCAGCGCGACCGCCAGCGGCATGTCGTTCACCACCCGGTTGACCGTCTCCTGAACGGTGGATCGCGCCTGCTCGGCAAGACGCTGCGAGCTCCCGGTGATGCTCTGGCGCGCCTGGCCGGCATATTCGCTGACGCTCGAAGCGTAATCGCCGACCGCCGAAGCGTAGCCGCTCGCCTTGTCGCTGACCTTCTCGGCCACGTCGGAGGCATATCCGCGGGCGCTCTCGGCGGCTCTCGCCACGCCTTCCGACACGCCCCAATCCCGGTTGCTGGCTTGCCAGTGCGTGTCGGCGGCCCTGGCGGCAGTGCCTGATGCATAGGCCGAGGCGGGGCCAAGGCTTTCCCGTGCCTGTGCCGAGCTCCCGCTGCGCAACAGGAGGGCAGCTCCGGCCGCTATCAGCAGCAGACCTTCGGGGTTGTTCTTGACGGAGCGGACGAGCCAGTCGCCCGTGAAGCTTTCCCTGCGCCAATATTGATTCATGTCAGCTGCTCCTTCGCGGTCGATATGTCGCGCCTGATGTTGCGGACGGTGCGGTCGGGGGTGAGCTCCTCCTGCGCATCCGCGCGTCCCTTGAGGAAAGCTATGCCGGCGACTGCTGCGAGGAATCCTCCCACGATCAGGCATGCCCAGTAGATGGCGAGCCCGGCGCTCGCAATCGCGAAGACCACCGTCTCGACCAGCACCAGAAACGCTACGAAGCCGACTACGCCGGCGACGGCCATCCAGACCCCGGCCTGCAGCTTCGTGGATATCTTGGCCGAAACCTCGGCGCGCGCGAGCCGCGTCTCCTTCTGAAAGAGGTCGGCCAGGTCGGCCACCACGTCCGAGACGGCGTGTGGCAGCGCCGCATTCTTGAGCCGTTCATACGCCATGGAATTCGCTCGCAGGGTGGCTCTGACCACGATAAGTGGGCTGGATCGAGGGCGACGACACCGCCGACGCGCTCTTTACCGTCCGCAAGGCGAAAAAACCCGCCAAGGCTGCCAGCCCGAACACGAGCGCCGGCTGGCGGCGGGCGAGCTCCGAAGCGTCGCGCATGAGCTGATCGGCCGACCGCTGCCGCAGGTCGTCGGAAAATCCGCTCATTCGATCGGCGAGCCCGCGAACGAAGCCGGCGAGCTGCGGTGCGTCGCGGTCGAGCTCCTCGGCAGCGCGCTTCGCGGAACTGGCAAACCGCCCCACCATGGCGGCCCCGTTGCCAACCTGCTGGTCGAGAAGCTGCTTCACTTGGCCGCGGACATTGGCTGCGGTCTCCGAGGCGGCCTCTTTGACCTTGGCTGCCGTGTCGCTCGCCACGGCGGACGCCTTCGACATAGCCTCTTGTCCGTAACTCGCCGCGCCGGTATCCGAGCGGCCCCCTGCAGACGACGGGCTTCGGTAGTCTTGCGTGCTCATGGGTTCCTCCATGTCATGCTAGCAACCCGGCCGGGAACGCTTTGTTCCAGGCGCACAACTCCAACTGAGCTGGAGTGTTTCCCACTGCGATTACGGTTTATCCGGCGCGTCGATCGAGCGTCTTTCTTGCTCGATTCGCGACGCGTGTGCGCCGGCCGAGCCGGATGAAGCTGCGCCCGCGCCATCCCTCCGGCGACCGATCGGCGCCCGGGGAGACGATTGCGTCACAGGCGTCGGCCGGTCTCCGGCATCAGCGTCCAGACCGCGGCAAGGCCTGCGGTTGCAATGGCGGCCATCACGAGGAACGCGACCGAGCTCCCGTAGTGATCGCTTGCATATCCGGCCACCGCGGTGCTCAAGGAGGCCCCGATCCCGGTCGCCGCACCGATGATGCCGAGGGCGAGATTGAAGCGCCCGGTCCCGCGGGTGATGTCGGCAATGATGAACGGAGCCAGCACAGTGAAAGCCGCGGCGGCGATCCCGTCGAGCAGCTGCACCGCGACCAGCAGGAACGGATCGCTCACCACGGAAAAAAGAACGGCCCGGATCGGCACCACGGCAAAGCCGGCCAGCAGCAGCGGCCGCCGTCCGAACCGCTGCGCGCTGCGCCCGATCCAGGGCGATACCGCGGCGACAACCAGTTGCGGCACGATCATGCAGGCCGCGATCAGGATGGTCGCCCACCGGCTCGAGCGCATGGTCAGCAGCCCTCCCATGAGGGGGAGCATTCCGGCATTGGCGAGCTGGAACAGCAGCACGCAGCCGGCAAACATCACCAGCGCGCGGCGCCGCACCACGCTGGCGAGGCTCGCCGCCCGGTGCGCCTGCGGCTGAGCCGCGTCGTCCTCGATTCCGCCGTGGGCGCGTTCCGGATCGATCTCCCTCTCGCCGATCACCGTAAGGGCGAGCACAGCGGGAAGCGCAAAGCCGGCGGACACGAAGAACACGGCCCGTTCGCCGAGCAGATGGCCGCTTGCGCCCATGACGGCGGCGCCGAGGCCGGTGCCCAGCGATGCAAAGCGGGCGTTGCGGCCGAGCCGTTCGCCGATGCCATCATGGCCGACGAGACCGAGGCTGATCGCGGCCGTCGCCGGCCCGATCACCGAGGCGGCGGCGGCCTGCACGACGGCAACCGCCTGCACTGCCGGATAAGTTGGCCATAGCCCGAGCGCCAATGCGCTCACGCCGATTGCGGCAATGGCCAATCCGGCGACGAGCCGCTCGGAACGCGCGGCGTCGACCAGCGCTCCGCCCGGCACCTGGGCGGCGAGCGAAACGAGCCCTGCCAGGGTGAGGACCACCCCGATGTCGAGCTGGGTCCAGCGCTGCGAGGTCAGATAGACCGCCACGAACGGCCCGAAACCGGTCAGCATCGTGGCCATGAAGAACACGAGCCCGTCGAGGCCCTGCAGGCTTCGCCGGGAAGGCTTCGCGGACGAGGCGATCGACAGAGTCAATCTCCGGCGCGACGACGGTTAGTCGGGCGGCGGCCAGGACAGGCTTTCCGCTGTCCCGAGCACGACCAAGGGCTGCCCAGCCTTGTATTCGGGCGCTGCCTTGACCTGGTCCCGCGTCAGCTCGAGCGTGATACGCTCGTCCCTGCTGTGCAGGGGCTCGAAGTGCAGCGCGTTCCAATCGACCGCGATCTTGCGGTTGCCCACCCCCAGGAAGCCGCCGAAGTCGATGACGGCGGCGCGCAGCTGCCCGTTGCGATCGACCAGCACATCGATCATGCGTCCCATGTCCTCGCCGCTGCTGCTGCGGACCTGACGGCCAAGAATTCCGCGGACGTCTTCGGTACCGAGCACGGTCGCTGCCGGTTCCGACGGCGGTTGCGTCGATTTCTCCAGCGGCAGGTCGGCAGCCTGTGCCAATTTCGGCGAGGGAGCGTCAGCCACCGGTTGGGCGGAGCCGGCGGCACTGCCGGCGACAATTGCCAGCGCGATGGCCGCCGCCTCCCCTGCGTGCCAGCGATAGAGGCGCATCAACCCTCCCTCCGGCCCCCGCGGTGAAAACGCGGTTGCCGGGCGCGCGGTTCCTGCGATCGGGGGCGCCGGTGCATCGCCGTCGGGCGCCTTGCCGCAACGCCGGAACTTCACTCCGCGGCGGCCGTGCCGACGGTGTCGGCCATTACCGCGCCGCGCCGGCCGAGCGGCTTTGCCGGCCCGACTGTGGGATCCGGGGCCAAGCATCGGGATCGCCCCGCTGGGGGATCAACTATCGTCTCCCGTCGCGGTTTCCCGGGCCCTGCATTGGGAGAAATGCAGGGTGCCGGATCTGCGCGCCGGGCGGGCGCGGATAAGGGCTGCTCAACCGGCCGCCTGGAACTCTGCGGGGAACGAACCTTCAGCCTCGCCGGGCGAGGCGCTCGTATTCGGCCTCGACGGCGTGCTTGCCATAGCGCCGCTCGAGGCGCCGCACCGTGAAATGCCCGCGCGCGACGTCCTGGAAGTGCTCGATGAAGGCAAAGTTCACGGCGGCACCGCCGAGCGCACCGACCACCGGGAGCGTCTGCGCCGCCACCTTCTGGGTGACGACCACGCCGAAGCGGGACGCCACCTGCGTCATGAAGCGGACGAGCACCGGCGCGCCTTCGGCGATGAAGCCGCGCTCGGCAACGAAGCGCGCGGCCTCGCTCACGCTCTTTGCGAGCAATCCGCGCACGGCAAAGTATCCGCTCTCGGCGGCGTCGTCGGAGCCGGCCCTGCCGCCGAGGGCAAAGACCTGGATGCAGGCGAGCGCGGTCTCCGGGTCGGAGAGGTCCTCGCCCTCGTCGCGCGCGATGTCGGCGATCGCTCGCAGCATGATGACGGTCGAGACCGGAAGCTCGACGGCCAGGCTCGCCAGACCGAAGGCGCCGCCGGCGGCTCCCGATGCGGTGGCCAGCGCCTTGTGCAGCAGCAGCGACCCGCGTTGCGGAGCATGCTGCATGGTGCGCAGCGCGGTCCGCAGCGCGAAACCGATGGCCTTCGAGGTCGCCGTGGTGATTGCGTCCGAAGCCGACGCCGGCAGCGCGTGCCGGATCAGCTCGATCGGCTTGCCGACCAGATTGGTGAGCCGGGCGGCGAGACCGGGATGCTCGAGCGCATCCACGGCCCGCTCGAGGGCACCGAGGTCCTCGTCCGACATCTCGCCGAGCCGCAAGGCGATCGGCTCGCGCAACGGGGTGGTTTGAGGCAATGCGTCCATGTCGGAGGCACAGATAGGCAAGCGCGCGGATAATTCAACCAAGTTGCCGTTCGCGCCTAATCGGCATGGATATTCGCCTCGCGCACAACCTTTCCCCATCGCGCCATCTCGGACTTGATCCGCTCCCCGAACGCCGCGGAAGTGCTGGCGACGGGGACGAAGCCCAGGGTTTCGAGCCGATTCCTCACCTCGGCGGTCGCGGCCATCCTGGCGACGTCGCCCTGCCAGCGCTCGATGATTTCCCTCGGGGTGCCGGCCGGCGCGACGATCCCGGTCAGCGTCTCGCTCTCGAGGCCCGGCACGCCGGCCTCGGCATTGGTGGGCACGTCGGGAACTGCAGGCGCCCGCTCGGCGCTGAGAACCGCGAGCCCGCGCAGCTTGCCTTCCTTGACATTGCTCATCGCCGGCGGGAGCGCCGTGAATGCGACCGGCGTATGCCCCCCGATCGTCGAATTGATCGCCAGCGCCGCGCTGTTGAACGGCACGGTGATCAGGTCGAGATGATACTGCTGCTTGAGCAGCTCGCCGGCGAGGTGCGGCGTCGACCCGGTCGAGGGCTGCGCGAAGCTGTATTTTCCGGGGCTTGCCTTCACCAGCTCGATCAGCTGCCGGAACGTGCCGGCGGGAAAGCTCGGATGCACGGTGACGATGTTGGGCGAAGCCGCCACCAGCGTGACCGGTGCGAAGCTGTTGACCGGGTCGAAGGGAATCCGCGCATACATGCTCGGATTGACCATGAAGCCGGTGCTCACCACCAGCAGGGTATAGCCGTCGGGAGCGGCGCGCGCCGCAATGGCGGTGCCGGTATTTCCGCCGGCGCCGGGAACGTTCTCGATCACGACCTGCTGCCCGAAGCTCTCCGACAGCTTCTGCGCGACTATCCGCGCGATCACATCGGTCGGGCCGCCGGCACCGAACGGCACGATGAGCCGGACCGGCCGCGTCGGATAGCTCTCCGCCGATGCCTGCAGCGGGATTGCCGGCGCGAGCAAAGCCGCTGCGGCGCAAAGAAGGCGGAAAGGCATGCGCATGAACTCTCTCTCGGTTGCCGGCCGATGCTATGATCGGCGGCGTGACGATGCGGTCGATTGTGCCGGTCGGAACGAGGAGGGACTCATGACGGCGAAGAAGATCACCCGCCAGGACCTGCGCGATGCCGCCGAGCGATACAAGAACTGGGGCAAGTGGGGCCCGGACGACGAGGTCGGCACGCTCAATTACACGACCGCCGCCGACATCATCGCCGCGGCGCAGCTCGTCCGCAAGGGGAAGGTGATCTCGCTCGCCCTCAACTTCGACCAGGCCGGTCCGCAGGGCGCCAAGAGCAGCTACCCGGCGATGGGGCGCACCAATCCGATCCACACGATGATCCGCACCGGCACCGACGCCTATTCCGGCGTCCTCGACAAGCGCGGGATCCGCGCGGCCGACGACATGGTGACGATGCCGCTGCAGTGCGGCACCCAATGGGACGGGCTCGGCCACGTGTTCTATGAGAACCACATGTGGAACGGCTACGACTGCCGGGAGGTGACCTCCGCCGGGGCGCAGAAATGCGGCATCGAGAAGACCAAGAGCAGGATGGTGGGCCGTGGCGTGCTCCTCGATGTGGCGCGGGCGCTCGGCAAGGATTCGCTCGCTGACGGCTACGGCATCACCTGCGCGGATCTCGAGAGGACGGCGGAGGCGGAGGGGATCGCGGTGAGACGGGGCGACTACGTGATCGTGCGCACCGGGCAGATGGAGCGCTGCCTCGAGGCCGGCAGCTGGGACGGCTATCCCGGCGGCGACGCACCGGGCTTTGCCTTCGAGACCCTGGAGTGGATCAGGCGGACCGAGCTTGCGGCGCTCGCCAGCGATACCTGGGGCTGCGAGGTGCGGCCGAACAACACCGAGGGCGGAATCAACCAGCCCTGGCACTGGATCACCATCCCCATCATGGGCATGACGATGGGCGAGATCTTCTATCTCAAGGACCTTGCCGAAGACTGCGCCGCCGACAGGGTCTACGAATTCATGTTCGTGGCGCCCGCCATCCCGATCACCGGCGCGGTCGGCTCGCCCACCAACCCGCTGGCCATCAAGTGAGGTCACGCGCGCCCGGATGAGCGTGCCGCACGCGCTGAACGCCGCTGATGCGCGGTGCCGGCCGCAACCCCGCTCGCACCGAGGCTGGAGAAACCGATGCTCGGACACAATCGCAGGATGACCGGGGCGGAATGTCTCGCCGACATGCTCAAGGGTTACGGCGTCACTCACGTCTTTCACGTGCCGGCGGTGCTGCGCAAGACCTTCGCCCTCATGGAGAGCCGCACCGGCATCAAGCGCCTGCACGTTCACGGCGAGAAGGCGGCCGCCTACATGGCCGACGGCTACGCGCGGGCGTCGGGCAAGCCGGGCATCTGCGCCGCGCAGGTGATCGGCGCGCTCAATCTCGCCGCTGGACTGCGCGATGCGTTCCTCGCCCATTCGCCGGTGATCGCCATGACCGGCGGGCGCGACCCGAAAACCAAGTTCCGCAAGGTGTACCAGGAGATCGACGACATGCCGGCATTCGAGCCGGTGACAAAGTTCAATGCCACGGTGGACGACGTGGCGCGGTTTCCCGACATGATCCGGCAGGCATTCCGCGTCGCCACCTCCGGCACCCCCGGCCCGGTGCATCTGCAGTTTCGCGGCAACGAAGGGCAGGTCGACGCCGAGGAGGCGGAGATGGAGCCGCTGTGCGAGCCGCAGTTCGCACGCGTGCCGCCGTTTCGTCCTGTCCCCGATGCGGCGAGCGTCGCGGCGGCGCTCGAGCACCTGCAGAAGGCGCAGCGCCCGGTGATCGTCGCCGGCGGCGGGGTGCGCGCCTCGGACGCCGCCGCCGAGCTCGTCGCGCTCGCCGAGGCGCTGCAGATTCCGGTCGCCACCTCGCTGAACGGCAAGGATTCGATCCCCGGCAGCCATCCGCTCTCGGTGGGTGTCTGCGGCACCTATTCGCGCGAGAGCGCCAACCGCGTGGTGAACGAGGCCGATCTCGTCTGCTTCATCGGCACCGAGACCGGAGGGATGACCACGCATTTCTGGGCAGTGCCGAAGATCGGCACGCCTGCGATTCAGATCGATATCGATCCGCAGGCGCTCGGCCGCAATTATCCGCTCCTGGTGGCGGTCAACGCTGATGTCAAGGAGACGCTCGCCCGCATGCTCGCGCACGCTGGAACTGCCGCCGCGGGCAAGCGCAGCTCCTGGGTCGGGCAAGCGCAGGCGACCTGCAAGGAGTGGCGGGCGAAGCATGGTTCCTTGCTGAGCTCGGATGCGGTGCCGGTCCGGCCCGAGCGCCTCTGCGCCGAGCTCAGCCGCCATGTTCCGGACGAGGCCATCGTCGTGGTCGACACCGGGCACGCCGGCATGTGGATGGGCGGCATGTTCGACCTCACGGGCCCCGGCCAGAGCTACATGCGCAGCGCCGGTCATCTCGGCTGGGCATTCCCCGCCGGGCTCGGCGCCAAATGCGCCTGCCCGCAGCGTCCGGTGATCACCTTCACCGGCGATGCCGGGCTCTGGTATCACATCGCCGAGATCGAGACCGCGGCGCGCTGGAGGATCAACGCGGTCACCGTGGTCAACAACAATGCCAGCGGCAACCAGTCCAAGCGGGGATTTGATCGCGTCTACGGCGGCAAGCAGACCGAGCAGGCGCGCGAGCTCTGGACCTTCAGCAAGGTCGACTTCGCGCGGATCGCCGAGGACATGGGAGCGCTCGGTATCCGCGTGGAGCGGCCTGCCGAGATCGGACCCGCCCTCGAGCAGGCGCTCGCGGCCGGCCGCCCCGCCATCGTCGACGTGGTCACCGATATCGAGGCGCTCGCGCCGCTCGCCGTGACGTAGCATCTGCCGACAGGCAACCGCGCCCGAGAAGGTTGCCCTCGCGCTCCGCCGGCGCCTCAACCGTGCAATCGTTGGCCGAACGCGTGCCGGCGATTGCAACCGCTCTCCGACTGCGACGAAGCAACCTTTGACAGCACTGCAGAAATTCAGTTCTCTCGCCGGACTACCCGGTACAAGAACCAGAACGGAGGAAGCCCCATGCGTAAAGTTGTCACTGTCCTGAGCGCGGCTGGCATCGCTTGCGCGCTCACGTTGACGGCGCAGGCGCAGACCGTGCTCAAGGCGTCGCACCAGTTTCCCGGCGGCAAGGGGGATGTGCGCGACGACATGGTGCAGATGATCGCCAAGCAGGCGAAGGCCGCCAATGTTGGGCTCGACGTCCAGGTCTACCCCGGCGCTTCACTGTTCAAGCCCAACCAGCAGTGGAACGCGCTGGTCAACGGCCAGCTCGACATTTCCCTGTTTCCGCTCGACTACGCCAGCGGCAAGGTACCGGCGTTCAGCGCGACGCTGATGCCGGGGCTCATCCGCAGCCAGGAACGGGCCAGGCGGATCAATGATTCGCAGTTCATGCGGGACGTGCGCGCCGAGATCGAGAAGACCGGGGTGATCGTCCTGTCCGACGCCTGGTTCGCCGGCGGCATGGCCGCGAAGAAAGGCTGCATCGTCAAGCCCGATGACATGAAGGGGATCAAGTTTCGCGCCGCCGGGCCGACCTTCGCCGCCATGTGGGAAGCGGCGGGCGCGAGCATCGTCAGCCCGCCTTCCAACGAGATCTACAACGCCTTCCAGACCGGGGTCGTCAACGGCACCGACACCAGCCTGGGGACGTTCGCATCGATGCGTCTCTACGAGGTGACCGATTGCCTCACCGCTCCCGGCGACAATGCGTTGTGGTTCATGTACGAACCGGTGCTGATGTCGAGGAAGAGCTTGGACCGCCTCAGCAAGCCGCAGCAGGAGGCGATCATCAAGGGCGGCAAGGACGCACAGGCCTTCTACCAAGGCAAGGCGGATGCGGTGAACAAGGAGGCGATCCAGGCTTTCGAGGATCACAAGGTGAAGGTGGTGACGCTCACCGACGACGAATATGCGGCCTGGCTCGAGGTGGCGAAGAAAAGCTCCTATGCGAGATTCGCAAAGGATGTGCCCAACGGCCAGAAGCTGATCGACGAGGCGCTCGCGGTCAAATAATCTCGCCGGTGAGCTGGCGCCCGAGCTTGCCGCGACGGTCGCCGCGAGAATACGCACTCCGGCACGCCGATCTCATCCAACGGCAGCTCGATGGACGCTTACATCAAGGCAGTCGGCTTCCTGTCACGGCTCGCCGGCGTGATCGCCGCCTGCCTGATCGGTCTCGGCGTGCTCGTCATATGCGACATGGTGGTCGAACGCTACATCTTCAACCTGACCACGGTCTGGCAGATCGACGTGGTCACCTACAGCATCGTTGCGGCGACCTTCATCGGCAGCGCCTATGTGCTGATGACCCGCGGCCACGTGAACGTCGACATCCTGCCGATCCATCTCGGGCCGGTGGGGCGCTGGTGGCTGGCGCTTCTCACCATCCTGGCGGCCTTGGCCTTCTGCGCGGTGCTGCTCGTGCTGTGCACGATCTATTGGCACCAGGCCTGGGCCGGCAACTGGCGCTCGGACACGGTCTGGCGAGCGCGATTGTGGATTCCCTATAGCGCAATGCCGGTCGGGCTCGGGCTGCTCGTGCTGCAATACGTGGCGGAGCTGATCTGCCTCCTCACCGGGCGCTCGCCCCCGTTCGGCCTCGGCGACGACAGGACCCACGCGTGAGCCCGACGACCCAAGGGCTCATCGTGCTGCTGGTGACCCTGGCCATGCTGCTGTCGGGAATCCCGGTGGCGTTCGGGCTGGGTGTGATCTCCATCGTCTTTCTCCTGCTGTTCCAGGGTTTCGACAGCATGCATGTCGTTGCCGAGACCTTCTATGCCGGGCTCGACGACTTCACCCTCGTGTCGATCCCGATGTTCGTGATGATGGGCGCGGCGATCGGCTCCTCGCCCGCCGGCAAGGACCTCTATGAGGCGCTCGAGCGCTGGCTCTATCGGCTGCCCGGCGGTCTCGCCATCTCCAATATCGGTGCCTGCGCCATCTTCGCAGCGCTCACCGGGTCCTCGCCCGCCTGCTGCGCGGCGATCGGCAAGATGGGCATTCCGGAAATGCGCCGGCGCGGTTACCCCGACGAGGTCGCGACCGGCTCGATCTGCGCCGGCGGCACGCTCGGCATTCTCATTCCGCCCTCGATCACCTTCATTCTGTACGGGATCGCCACCGAGACCTCGATCGGGCGGCTGTTCATCGCCGGAGTGCTGCCCGGGCTGATGCTGACCGGGCTGTTCATCCTCTGGACGCTGTTCACGATCTGGCGCCGGGGCTTCCGCTCCCACGCCCCCGACTTCCGCTACAGCTGGAAGCAGAAATTCACCAGCATCCCGAAGATCGCTCCCTTCGTGGCGATCATCGGGGGAGTCATGTACGTGCTCTATGGCGGCGTCGCCACGCCGTCGGAGGCCGCGGGCGTGGGCGCCGCGCTCTGCCTGGTGCTGGCGATCGCCATCTACGGGCTGTGGCGGGTCGACCAGGTCTGGCTCATCCTGCGCGACACGATGCGGGAGTCGGTGATGATCCTGACCATCATCGCTGCCGCCGTGCTGTTCGGCTACATGCTCACCTCGCTCTACCTCACCCAGACGCTGGCGCAGGGTATCGCCGATCTGCAGGTCAACCGATGGATGTTGATGTTCCTCATCAACGTGTTCCTGCTGGTCTGCGGGTTTTTCATTCCCCCGGCCGCGATCATCCTGATGACGAGCCCGATCCTCCTGCCGATCATCACCGCAGCCGGGTTTGATCCGGTCTGGTTCGGCGTGATCCTGACGATCAACATGGAGATCGGTCTCATTCACCCGCCGGTCGGTCTCAATATCTACATCGTCAATGCAATCGCGCCGGACGTGCCGCTCACCAGGGTGATGTGGGGCACCCTGCCTTACGTGCTCTGCATGATGCTGGCGATCGTGATTCTGTGCGTCTTCCCCGAGATCGCCACCTGGCTGCCAAACCAGATGATGGGCGCGGCGGTGGGCGCCCGGTAGCGGATCGAGGGACTTGTCCTCAGGCGTGCAGTCGCGGCGCCGCTCGGCGCTACGCCTCGCCGATCTCGCGCAGGATTTCCGCAGTGTGCTCGCCGAGCCGCGGGGAGGGGCGCTCCGCCGCCATCGGCTGATCGGCGATGATGATCGGGGTTCGCACTCCCGGGATCGTGCCTCCCCTGGCGCTCGCGGCCGGCCGGTCGATGCGCATTCCGCGATGCACCACCTGCGGATCGGCGAAGACCTGATCCAGCGCATTGATCGGTCCCGCCGGAACCTGCACCTGCTCCAGCTTCGCCAGGAGGTCGGCGCGTGACCACCGCCTGGTGAGCGCAGACAGCCGGCCGATGAGCTCGTCCCGGTGCCTGAGCCGGTCGGCATTGACCCGGTAGCTCGGATGATCGGGCAGCTTGGGCTCTCCCAGCACGGCGCAGAGCTTGGCGAACTGGTTGTCATTGCCGGTAGCGATGATGATGTGCCCGTCGGCCACCGGGAACACCTGGTAGGGCACGATATTCGGGTGGGCGTTGCCGATGCGCTTGGGCACCGCTCCGGACACCAGATAGTTGAGCGCCTGATTCGCCAGCACGCCGACCTGGCTGTCGAGAAGCGCGGTGTCGACGAGGCAGCCGCGGCCGGTGCGCTCGCGCTGCAGAAGGGCGGCGAGTATGCCGACCGCCGAATAGACCCCGGTGAAGATGTCGGCGACCGGCACGCCGGTGCGCTGGGGTTCCCCTTCCGCACTGCCGGTCAGGTCCATGATGCCGCCCATACCCTGCGCCATGAGGTCGTAGCCGGCGCGCGCGGCATAGGGCCCGCTCTGCCCGAAGCCGGTGATCGAGCAATAAATGAGTCGGGGGTTATCCTTACCGAGGCTCGCGTAATCGAGCCCGAACTTGGCAAGCCCGCCGACCTTGAAATTCTCGATCAGCACGTCCGAGCGGGCGGCGAGCTTCCTGACCACGCGCCGACCCTCCGGGCTCTCGAAATCGAGCTCGATCGAGCGCTTCCCGCGGTTGGTGGCGTGGAAATAGGCAGCGCCGAGATGCTCTCCCGCGGCGCCCTCGACGAACGGGGGGCCCCATCCGCGCGTGTCGTCGCCCATGCCCCTGCGCTCCACCTTAATCACGTCGGCGCCCAGATCGGCAAGGATCTGGCCGGCCCAGGGCCCGGCCAGGATCCGGGCGAGCTCCAGCACACGCAGTCCGGCCAATGGCCCGGGCATTAACCATGTCTCCTTCCGCTCCCCTCTCCCGCCGCGGACAGGAGATCAGGACGGCGAGCTGTTGGGGTTAAGGACAACGGTCTCTTGACGTGCGGCCAGCCTCTTGTCCAGGGCCACTGGCGGACTCGGCCCCATTTGTGCATTCGTCATGGAACCATTATTTACTCGGGCGCATGGCGAGAGATCAGGGGCTACGGTGAACACCTCCTTTTTCGGCGACATGCTCCAATCGATCGCGGAGCGGGGACGCGCGCTTATCGACCGCACGCGTGACCGCCGGGAGGCGGCGGCGCAGCGCTCGGCGAGCCTGGTTCAGCTTTGCGAGGAATTGCTCTCGGGCCGTGGCGAAGCCTCGGGCGTCGCCCTTGCCCGGGACATCCTTGCTCGTTACGGCACGCTCAAGACCGGCGCCCGCATCGCTTTTTTCGAGGCGCTGGCGAGCCGGTTCGGGCCGGAGCGTGCCGGCCTGACGGCCGCCACCACTGCCTGGCTCGCGTCACCCTCCGATCAGGCGGCCGCCCGGGTGCACCGTGCCTCGGAGCCGCGGCGGCTCGAGCTGTTCCGCCGTCTCAATCTGGCGCCGGGCGGAACGGCGGCGCTGGTGCGCATGCGCGAGCAGCTGCTCGATGCAATGAACCACCGCGAGGACCTCGCCGTCGTCGATCAGGATTTTCTGCACCTGCTTTCGTCCTGGTTCAATCGCGGCTTCCTGGTGCTCAGGAAGATCGACTGGTCCACCCCGGCGAGCCTCCTGGAGAAGATCATCCGTTATGAGGCGGTGCATGCGATCCGCGATTGGAACGATCTGCGCGCCCGCATCGATACGCCCGACCGGCGCTGTTACGCCTTCTTTCATCCGGCGCTGATCGACGAGCCGCTGATCTTCGTCGAGGTGGCGCTGACGCGCGACATTCCGGAGGCGATCGATCCGATTCTGTCGGTGAACCGCGAGGCGGTCGAGCTCGAGCGGGCGACCACCGCAGTGTTCTACTCGATCTCCAACTGCCAGCGCGGGCTTGCCGGAGTGTCGTTCGGCCACTTCCTCATCAAGCAGGTCGTGGAGGAAGCCAGCCGCGAGTTGCCGCGGCTTTCGACCTTCGTCACCTTGTCGCCGGTGCAGAGGTTCGCCGAGTGGCTCAAGCGCGAGCGTGCGGCCGAGGCCTCGCTGGCGCTCACCGAGGAGGATCGCGCGGTGCTGGCGGCGCTCGACCGCCCTGATTGGTGGCGCGAGGAGGCCGTCGCGGAAAGCCTGCGCGAGCCGCTGCTGCGCGCGGCAGCCTGGTATTATCTTCGTGCGCGCACGCCGCAAGGCACCCCGATCGATTCGGTTGCGCGCTTCCATCTCGGTAACGGGGCGCGGCTGGAGCAGCTGAATTTTCTCGCCGACAGGTCGGAGCGAGCGCTGCGCGACGCCCACGGCCTGATGGTCAACTACCTCTATGATCTCGAGGACATCGAGAGAAATCACGAGGCCTACGCGCAGCACCGCACCGTGGTTGCCACCCCTTCGATCACGCGCCTGGTCAAGGCACCGGTCCGCGACGTGGTTCCTGTGGGTAACTGACGGAGCTGGACGACGGCGGTTGGGCTTCTTCCCCGCGGGCGGGCTTTCCCCGCGAGCATGGCGGCGCCGCCGCTACGCTCGACATCAACGTGAGCGCGTTCAGGTCCTGCCGTATACCGGGACGACCGCGCCGCGGGTGACGCGGTTCGTGGCCGAAGCGAGAAACAAGATCGTCGCCGTCACCTCCTCGACCTTGGCCCAGGCGGCGTGGTCGGCGTCGGGCATTGCCCGGCGGTTGGCCGGCGTGTCCATGGTGGAGGGCGCGATCGCGTTGACCAGGATACCCGATGCGACGACCTCCTCGGCGAGGGCGACGGTCAGCGCTGCGACCGCGGCCTTGCTCGCGGTATAGGCCGCCATCCCGGCGCCCAGACGCCATTCGAGCGCCGGGCGGGTCGCAACATTGACGATACGCCCGCCTTCGCCGGCTCGCTGCATCGCCTTGACGGCGGCGCCGCAGCAGAGAAAGGCGGTGACGAAGTTCATGTCGATCTGCTTCATCAAGTCTGATTTTCCGGTCCTGCTGACCGGGGCCATGGCGAATCCTCCGGCAATATGGATCGAAGCCCACAGCTTCGGCACCCGGGCATAAAGCCTCGCCACCGCCGTTTCCTCCGCCAGCTCGACATCGGGGACGAGCTCGACGCGCGCATGCTCGCGCCAGGCAAATCGCTCAGCCTCGCCGCGATCGATGTAGGGGACATGGCAGACGGCGCCGGCTTCGACCAGTGCGCCCACCACGGCCGATCCGAGCGCCCCGGTTCCCCCGGTCACCACGACGTGGCGCTCGCGAAAGTCCATCCGCCGCTCCGCTGCCCTGCGCATATCATCGCCGATGCTGCGGAGCTTGCAAGGGGAGGGCGGCCGCGCGGCAAATGATCCCGCTTCCCCGGCGATCCGACTTCGATCCGGCGGCGGGACCATTTCGGCGCATATTCGATACGGCTTGAGGGCCGGCAGCAAGCCGCGCCATGCTGCCGGCGATGGAATCAGCCCTCCCTTTCGATCTCGCGATCGTCGGCGGCGGCATCAACGGGACCGGCATCGCGCGCGATGCGGCCGGGCGGGGGCTGCGCGTCCTCCTGGTCGAGCAGCATGATCTCGCCTCCGGCACCTCCTCGGCATCGAGCAAGCTCATCCATGGCGGGTTGCGCTATCTCGAGCAGGGCTGGCTGCGGCTGGTGCGCGAGGCGCTCCTCGAGCGTGAGGTGATGCTGCGCATGGCGCCGCATCTGATCCGACCGATGCGACTGGTGCTGCCGGTCGAGCCGGACATGCGCCCGGCGTGGATGCTGCGGCTCGGTCTGCTCGTCTACGACCATCTTGGCGGGCGCAAGCTCTTGCCGGCGACCCGTGCGCTCGCCCTCGCCGATGATCCGCTCGGGGCCCCCCTCAAGCGACAGTACCGGCGGGGCTTCGAATACTCGGATTGCCGGGCCGACGATTCGCGGCTGGTTGTGCTCAACGCCGTGGACGCGGCCGAGCGTGGTGCAACCGTACGCACCCGCGCGCGCTGCATCGGTGTCGAGCGAGGCAAGCTGTGGCGGCTCGTTCTCGATGTGCGTGGCCGCCGCGATGTCGCAACTGCCCGCATCCTCGTCAATGCCACCGGGCCGTGGATCAGATTGTTCACGCAGCAGGTTTTGCGCGACAGCTCGCCGGTCCCGGTGCGCCTGGTCAAGGGCAGCCACATCGTGGTGCGGCGGCTGTTCGAGCACGATCGCGGCTACGTGTTCCAGGCCCGCGACGGCCGCGTGGTGTTCGCGCTGCCGTTCGAGCGCGACTTCACGCTGATCGGGACCACCGATCAGGCGTTTTCCGGGGATCCTGCCGGCGTCACGGCGGTCGCCGACGAGATCGCCTACCTCTGCGTCGCCGCCAATCGGTATCTGCGTTTTCCGATCAGCCCCGCAGACGTGGTGTGGTCGTTTGCCGGCGTGCGCGCTCTCCACGACGACGGGTCCAGGCGGGCGCAAGACGTGAGCCGCGACTACCTGATCGAGCTCGATTCCCGTGCCCAGGAGGCGGCGCTGCTGACCGTGCACGGCGGCAAGATCACCACCTATCGGCGGGTTGCCGAGCAGGCGCTCGACCGCATTGCGCAAGTCGTGACGGCGGGTCCCGCCTGGACCGCGAATGCGCAGCTGCCGGGCGGCGAATTCCGCCATGACGAGCTCGACCGCCTCGTCGGCGATACGCGCAGGTCGCGGCCGTTCCTGAGCGCGGGCCTGGCCCGGCGGCTCGTTCGTGCCTACGGGACGCGCATAGATCGCGTGCTCGGCACCGCCCGCTCGATGCCCGATCTGGGCCCTTGCCTCGGCGCCGATCTCACTGCTGCGGAAGTTCGCTATCTGATGGAGCGGGAATGGGCACAAACCGAGGACGACGTGCTGTGGCGACGCAGCAAGCTCGGGTTGCGGTTTTCCCGCGACGAGCGGGAAGGCCTGGCGAAATTCATGGCGGGGGCAGTGGGCGCCCGCGGATGAAGAGCGGAGGCGGTGGCTGGCGCATTACAAGCTTAGCGATCCGTTTCACTCCGTCTTAACGGGCAAAGGCCCTTTCGATTCCGGCAGGCTCGTTAATTGCCGATAGACGCCGATGCAGAGGCGGGCATTCGAATGGCGCGCTGCTGCGCCGGGCTCGAAGCAAGCCGCGTTTGCTTCTGCCGAATTATGCCGACTTTCGTGCGATCCGGCATTTGCGCGCGTGGTCGATACAATTTGAGCAATTCGCTTCATGCGATTCCAAGAGGAAAATGCTTTGCTAATTCACGCGGGACCGTTAGCGCCTGTGAAACCGCGGTTGCCATGGAGTTGCGCGTGCACGCAGCCGGCGAGGACATCAATACGATTCTGGGGGGGATCAAGGTGCTCATCGTCGACGACGAGCACTCCACGCGCAAGGTCGTTCGTGCGCTGCTGCTCGGGATGGGTTGCACCCGAATCGAGGAAGCGCACGATGGCGCGAGCGGGCTCGATGCGGTGCGTTCGTTTGCTCCCGATATCGTGCTGCTCGATTGGGAGATGCCCGGCATCGACGGGCCCGCATTCGTCCGCAAGCTCCGCTCTCGCGAGCGCTTTCCGCTGCCGCAGGTACCGATCATCATGCTGACCGGGCACGGCGAGCGTGCGCGCGTGCTGGAAGCCGTCCGTCTCGGTGTGCACGAATTTCTGCTCAAGCCGGTGTCGAGCAGCACGCTCAAGGCGCGCATCATCTCGGTGCTCAGCAAGCCGCAGGCGAGGCTCAGGCTCGCCGATCGTGACGGCGACGAGGCGCACAGGCTGGCCGGCTGAAGCCGGGAGGAAGCCCGCGGCCGAGCCGCGGCATCGACCGGCCGTGCCCGGCCGTGATATCCGTCGCTGACCGAGGACGGACGACTGCGAACGAACGCGCCGTTGCTCCGGTCGATCGCCGTTGCCGTTGCTTCCAGGCCTCCCTCCCGATGCCGGACCTTCTCCTCGCCATCGACCAGGGGACCACCTCCACTCGTTCGATCCTGTTCGACACCGCGCTCACACCGGTCGCGATCGCGCAGCAGGACCTCCCGCCGATCTATCCCGCCCCGGGCCTGGTGGAGCACGATCCCGAAGCCATCTGGCAGACCGCGATCGCGACGGCGCGCTCGGTCCTGGCCGGGGCCGCGGCGGCTGCCAAGGACGTGGCGGCGATCGGGATCACCAACCAGCGCGAGACGACCATTGTCTGGGACCGCCGCACGGGCCGTCCCATCCACAACGCCATCGTCTGGCAGGACCGCCGCACGGCGGAGGCATGCCGCGCGCTGAGCCGATCCGGACACGAGCCGAGAATCGCTGCGACGACCGGCCTCCTGCTGGATCCTTACTTCTCCGCGACCAAGCTCGGCTGGCTGCTGGACAGCATCGAGGGGGCACGGGAAGCGGCGCGCTCCGGACGGCTTGCCTTCGGGACCGTCGACAGCTTCCTGCTGTGGCGGCTGACCGGCGGGAGGGCGCACCTGACCGATGCGACGAATGCCGCCCGCACGCTCCTCTTCGACATCCGCCGCGGCGCTTGGGACCACGGGCTGTGCGAGCTGTTCGGCGTCCCGCCGAGCCTGCTGCCGGAAGTGCGCGATTGCGCCGGCGATTTCGGCACGACGCATCTGCTGGGCGGCTCGATCCGTATCCTCGGCATGGCCGGAGACCAGCAGGCGGCGACGGTGGGGCAGGGCTGCTTTGCCCCGGGCATGATGAAAGCGACCTACGGCACCGGGGGCTTTGCGCTGCTCAATACCGGAGCCGAGCTCGTCCAATCCGGCAACCGGCTCCTCACTACCGTCGCCTATCAGCTCGGCGGCAGGCGCACCTACGCGCTCGAAGGCGCAATCTTCATCGCCGGCGCCGCCGTGCAGTGGCTGCGTGATTCGCTCAAGCTGATCGATGCCGCGCCCGACGTGAACGCGCTCGCCGCCACGGCCGACCCGGACGAGCAGGTCTACCTCGTTCCGGCTTTCGTCGGGCTGGGCGCCCCGTGGTGGGATGCGCAGGCGCGCGGCGCGCTGTTCGGGCTCACCCGCAGCTCTGGCGCGGCCGAGCTGGCAAGGGCCGCCGTGGAGGCGGTCGGCTACCAGACGAGGGATCTGCTCGACGCCATGCGCGCGGACTGGCCGGCGGGCGGCAAGGGTACGGTGCTGCGCGTGGACGGAGGAATGGCCGCCAGCGACATCACCATGCAGTTCGTCGCCGACATTCTGCACGCGCCGGTAGACCGTCCGGCGGTGATGGAAACCACCGCGCTCGGTGCCGCCTACCTCGCGGGGCTGGCAGCGGATCTATGCCCGGATTTGCCCGACTTCGCCGCCAGGTGGAAACGCGAGCGGCGGTTCGAGCCGGCAATGGACGCGGCAGTGCGCGAGCGCAAATGGGCAGGCTGGCGCGACGCGGTCGCCCGCACGCTGAGCCGGCGCCCCGATTGATCGTCACCTCGTCGGGCCGGAAAATGCGGGTGCGTGGCTCCCGCTCGGCGGCATTGCCTCACAGGCTGGCGATGCCCATTTCAGGACCGCGGGATCAGATCGGAGGCCCGTCATGACCGCACTCCGCGCAGCGCTCGCGCTTCTCGTCTTCGTTTCGGTGAGCGCTATCCACACCCGCACGGCTGCGGCGCAATATCGGCCCTGGTGCGTCGAATACAGCGGCAGAGGCGGCGGTGCCAGGACCTGCACCTTCAGCTCGTTCGAGCAGTGCATGATGACGGCGACTCCGGGCTCTGGCGGTCACTGCGTGCGAAATCCGTGGCACGCGGCCCCGGTCGGCGGCAGCCGCGGCGCCCGCGGGCGCTGGTGATGCCGCCGCGTTCGGCAGCGCATGTTGAGCCGTTCGCTGCTGCTCGATAGCGTCGCAGAATGGACGCCCCGCTCCCTCGAGGCCACCCCGCCCATCCGACCGCACGGCGAAGCTTCGCGCCGTGGCGCGACCCGGCAGCAAGCCCGCTGCTCCGGCTCGATCGCCTGAGCAAGCATTTTGCCGGCTCGAGCGCCGTCGAGGAGCTGTCGCTGGACATCTTTAGCGGCGAGTTTTTCGCGCTGCTCGGCCCTTCCGGCTGCGGCAAGACGACCTTGCTGCGGCTGCTCGCCGGGTTCGAGAAGCCCGACCGCGGGCGCATTCTGCTCGGCGACGAGGATCTCGTCCCGGTGCCGCCGCAT
Organism: Xanthobacteraceae bacterium; assembly: GCA_036406655.1. Taxonomy (GTDB): domain Bacteria; phylum Pseudomonadota; class Alphaproteobacteria; order Rhizobiales; family Xanthobacteraceae; genus VAZQ01. The sequence continues at coordinate 33,604 of DASXAP010000111.1, forward strand.
CGGCGGCCGGTCAACATGATGTTCCAGAGCTATGCGCTGTTTCCTCACCTGAGCATCGAAGGCAACATCGCCTTCGGGCTCAAGCAGGAGGGGCTGCCCGCGGCGGAGATCGCGACGCGGGTCGCCGAGATGCTGGCGCTCGTCAAGCTCGAAGGGCTCGGCAGGCGCAAGCCGCATCAGCTCTCCGGCGGGCAACGCCAGCGCGTCGCGCTTGCCCGCTCGCTGGTGAAGCGGCCGCGGCTGCTGCTGCTCGACGAGCCCCTTGCTGCTCTCGACAAGAAGCTGCGGGGGGAGACGCAGCTCGAGCTGATGCAGCTCCACGCCAGGCTCGGCCTCACCTTCATCATCGTGACGCACGATCAGCAGGAAGCGATGACGGTCGCCGACCGCATCGCAGTCATGGACAAGGGCCGGCTGATCCAGGTGGCCACACCCCGCGAAATATACGAGCAGCCCGGCTCGTGCTGGGTTGCCGACTTCATCGGCGAGGTGAACCTGATCGAAGGGCGGCTGGTGCAGCTGGAAGGGGGCGGCGTGGTGGCAAGCGCCGCGGCGGGTCCGCTGCGGGTTGCCGCGCAGCCCGATGCCAAGCCGGGCGACACGGTCTGGGTGGCGGTGCGACCGGAAAAGCTGCGCATCGGCCGCGAGCAGCCGAGCGGGAGGGACGGCAATCGCCTCGCCGGGCAGGTCGCGCAGATCTCCTATCTCGGCGACCTGTCGCTCTATCAAGTGCGCCTCGAGAGTGGATTCGTCATGAAGGCGGCGCTCCCCAATGTGCTGCGCCTCGATCAGGCGCCGATCGGGTTGGACGAGCGGGTGTGGCTGAGCTGGCCTCCTGAGGCGGCGGTGCTGCTGACGCGGTGAGGAGGAGCGCGCCCATGCAGGGGGAAGCAAAGGATGCCCGGACGTGGGGAGCACGGCTCGTGGTGCTCGCGCCCTATCTTTGGCTTGTTGTATTCTTCCTGCTGCCGTTCCTGATCGCGGTGAAGATCAGCCTCTCCCGCACCGCGATCGCTGTGCCGCCCTATCTGCCGGTTCTCGATCCGGCCGGCGGCTGGCAGGCGGTCCGGCGGTTCGCGGCGGCTCTCTCCCTCGACAGCTACGCCTTCATCGCTTCCGACTGGCTTTATCTCGCTTCCTACGTCAAGAGCGTCGAATTGGCCGCGGTCTCGACCGTGCTGCTGCTCATGCTCGGCTTTCCGATCGCGTACGGGATGGCGCGTGCGCCGCGGGCCTGGCAGCCCGCGCTGTTCACGTTCGCCGTCTTGCCGTTCTGGACCTCGTTCCTGATCCGCATCTATGCCTGGATCAACATCCTGCAGCACGACGGGCTGCTCAATCAGGCGCTCGTCGCGCTGCACGTCGTCGCCGAGCCGCCGGTGTGGCTGTCGACCGATACGGCCGTCTATATCGGGATGGTCTATTCCTATCTGCCCTTCATGGTGCTGCCGCTCTATGCCAGCCTCGAGAAGATGGACCAGACGTTGATCGAGGCGGCCGCCGATCTCGGCTGTCCACGCTGGAAGGCGTTCTGGCTCGTCACGCTGCCGCTGTCGCTGCCGGGTGTGATCGCGGGCGTGCTGCTCTGCTTCATCCCGATCGTCGGCGAGTTCGTGATCCCCGATCTGCTCGGCAGCTCGCAGACCATGATGATCGGCCAGACGCTGTGGACCGAGTTCTTCGCCAACAAGGACTGGCCGGTCGCGTCGGCGGTGGCCGTCGTGCTGCTGTGCCTCCTGGTCGTGCCGATCGTAGCCTATCAGCAGATCGAGGCGCGTCGCCTCTCGGCGGGGGCCTGATCGTGCGCGGGCTCTCGTGGTTCAATGTCGGCTCGATCGCGCTCGGCCTGGCGTTTCTCTACCTGCCCATCGCGGTCCTGATCATCTATTCCTTCAATGCCTCGCGGCATGTCACGGTGTGGGGGGGCTGGTCCACGCGCTGGTACGCGGAGCTGCTGAACGACCGGGCGATCCTCGAGGCGACCTGGGTGACGTTGCGGGTCGCGTTTTTGTCGGCGACCGCGGCGACCGCGCTCGGAACGCTGGCGGCCGTCGCGCTGGTTCGGTTCGGACGATTCCGCAGCCGGATCCTGTTCTCCGGCATGATCTATGCGCCGCTGGTGATGCCCGAGGTGATCACCGG
>DASXAP010000112.1:0-8126 GCA_036406655.1 Xanthobacteraceae bacterium
TCGATCATCGCCAATCCGACGCGCTGGGACCGGCTGAAGCATCGGCTCCGCCAGGCGGTCATCGGCGCGCTGCAGCGGCGGCTCGAGCCCGAGGCGGGCCTCGCCGATGCCTGAGCCGATGCAGCGCGCATTGCGTGCGGCACGCGGGATCTGCTCCCTCCCCCGCTTGCGGGGGAGGGCTGGGGTGGGGGTGCGAGCTTTCGATCGCGCCGCGCGTGCCCCCTCCCTGTCCCTCCCCCGCTTGCGGGGGAGGGAACGCTGCGGCATCACTTCGCGTGATCCGAAGAGGACGATGCCAATAGGCTGACCGGCAGATGGACGCGCAAGTCGAGAAGGTGCGGCCGATCAGCATCGCCATCTTCGCGCTCGGCGGCGAAGGCGGCGGCGTGCTCGCCGACTGGATCGTCGACTTGGCCGAGCACGGCGGCTATCTCGCGCAGGCGACCTCGGTGCCGGGCGTGGCGCAGCGCACCGGCGCCACGGTCTATTACGTGGAGATATTCCCCGAGCGCGCGGCGCAGGCGGCCGGGCGCGCACCCGTGCTCGGGCTCATGCCGATGCCGGGCGACGTCGACGTGGTGCTCGCCTCCGAGCTGATGGAGGCGGCGCGCGCCGTCGAGCGCGGCTTCGTCACCCCGGACAAGACGCTCCTCATCGCCTCGACCCATCGGGTCTTCGCCATGACCGAGAAGATCGCGCTCGCCGACGGGCGGGTCGACGCCGCGGCCCTGCTCGCCGCCTGCCGCGAGGCGGCGCGCGAGCTCGTGGCCTTCGACATGGCGGCGCTCGCCGAAGCGACCGCCAGCGCGCCGAGCGCAGTGCTGCTCGGAGCGCTCGCCGGCGCGGGCGCCCTGCCCTTCCAGCGCCCGGCCTTCGAGGCGGCGATCCGGCGCGGCGGCGTCGGCGTCACGAGCAGCATCGCCGCCTTCGCCGCGGGCTTCGAAGCCGCGCGCGCGGGCGGGGTGAGCCCGGAGGCGCGCCCGACCGAGGGAGCCGCCCGGGCAGCGCGGGATGATCCCCGCCGGCGCGAGCTCGTCGCCGAGGCGGACCGCCGCTTCTCCGGCGAGGCGCGGGCGATCGTCGGCGCCGCGCTCGCGCGGCTCATCGACTACCAGGACGCCGCCTACGCGCGCGACTACCTCGCGCGACTCGCGCCGGTGGAGGAGATCGAGCGCACCCGTCGCGACGGCGCGGGCGAGCTCGTCGCCGAGACGGCCCGCCAGCTCGCGCTCGCCATGAGCTACGAGGACACCATCCGCGTCGCCGATCTCAAGATCCGCGCGAGCCGCTTCGCCCGCGTGCGCGAGGAGGCGAAGCTCGAGCCGGGGCAGGTCCTCGAGATCGCCGAGTTCTTCCATCCGCGCAGCCAGGAGATCGCCGACACGCTGCCGGCGCCGCTCGGGCGCTGGCTGATGCGGACTCGTTGGGCGCGCTCGGTGGTCGACCGGCTGACCCGGCGGGGAAAGGTGGTGAAGACCACCTCGGTCACCGGCTTCCTGCTCCTCTACCTGCTCGCGAGCTGCAAGCCGCTGCGCCGCCGGTCGCTGCGCTTCGCCGACGAGCAGAGGGAGCTTGGAGCCTGGCTCGACCTCGTGGTCGCGACGGCGCGGACCGACGCTGCGCTCGCGGTCGAGGTCGCGCGCATGCGCGGCCTCGTCAAGGGCTACGGCGACACCCAGGCGCGCGGCCGCGCCAGGCTCGACCGGCTTTCCGCCCTGCTGCCGCTGCTGCGGGAAAAGGAGAATACGAGCACGGTCCTCGCAGGGCTGATCAAGGCGGCGCTTGCCGATGAATCCGGGGAGGCGTTGGACAAGGCTGCGGCCGCGCTCACCGCCGGCACGCAGGCGCCCGGCGCGGTCCAGGCCTCCGTTGCTCCGGCAGACACGCGATGAGCAGCCGCGCCCGACCGGTGAGCCCGCTCGCGCTCAGGGCGATGCTCGGCGACGGGCAGGAGCTCGCGCTCATCGACCTGCGCGAGGAGCTCGTCTTCTCGCAGGGGCACCTCCTGCTCGCCCGCTCGGTGCCACTCAGCCGGCTCGAGCTCAAGCTCGCGGCGCTGGTGCCGCGCCGCGGCACCCGCATCGTGCTGTGCGACGACGGCGACGGGCTCGCCGAGCGCGCCGCCGCGATCCTCGCGCAATCGGGCTACACCGATATGGCCCGTCTCGAAGGCGGGGTCGCGGCGTGGGCGGCGGCCGGCCTGACGCTGTTCTCGGGCGTCAACGTCCCGAGCAAGGCGTTCGGCGAGCACGTCGAGCACGCGAGCGCCACCCCGAGCATCGACGCCGCCGAGCTCGACCGGCTCATGCGCGACGGCACCGACATGGTCGTGCTCGACAGCCGGCCCTTCGACGAATACCAGCGCGTCTCGATCCCGAGCGGGATCAACGTGCCGGGCGCCGAGCTGGTGCTGCGGGCGCGCGATCTCGCACCTTCGCCGCGGACGCTGGTGGTGGTGAATTGCGCCGGACGCACCCGCAGCATCATCGGCGCGCAGTCGCTGATCAATGCCGGGCTGCCGAACCGGGTGGTGGCGCTGCGCAACGGCACGATGGGCTGGAGCCTCGCCGGGCTCGACTGCGAGGAGCGCCAGGCGCGGCGCGCGCCGGCGGCGTCCGCGGCGGCGCTGGCCTGGGCCAGGTCGGCGGCGGCGCAGGTGGCGCGCCGTTTCGGCATCACCCGCATCGACGCGGCGACGCTCGAGCGCTGGCGCGCCGAGCGCGAGGAGCGGACGCTCTATCTCTTCGACGTGCGCGATCCCGCGGAGTACGCGGCGGGCCATGTCGCCGGCGCCCTCTCGGCGCCCGGCGGGCAGCTCGTGCAGGCGACCGACCAGCATGTCGGCACCCTCGGCGCCCGCATCGTCCTGGTCGACGAGCTGGAGGTGCGGGCGGTGATGACCGCATCGTGGCTGCGCCAGATGGGCTGGCGCGACGTCTTCGTGCTGGCCGAGGCGGGCCGGGCGAGCGGATGGCCCGCGCCTGAGATCCTCGGTCCGCCACCGCCGCCGGAGCTGCGGCTCGATTGCGCCTCGCTCGCCGAGCTGCTCGGGCGCGCGAGCGCAACCGTGATCGATCTCTCGCTCAGCCGCGACTACCGCAAGGCGCACATCCCCGGCGCCTCCTTCGCGATCCGCTCGCGCCTCGAGCGGGCGCTGCCGAGGATCGAGCTGCGCGGCACGCTGGTGCTGACCTCGGAGGACGGCGTGCTCGCCGGCCTCGCCGCGCCGGAGGCGCTTTCGCTGGTCGACCGACCGGTACGCTGGCTCGAGGGCGGCAACGCCGCCTGGCTCGCGAGCGGGCGGCCGCTGACGTCCGACGATGCGCGGATGGCGGACGACGCGCTCGACCTCTGGCTCAAGCCCTACGAGCGGCCAAGCGAGCGCAGCAAGGCGATGCGCGATTACCTCTCCTGGGAGGTCGATCTGCTCGAACGGATCGAGCGCGACGGCTCGCTCGATTTCGCTCCTCTTCGCGCGTGAGGCTCGAGCCCGCCCGAGCACGCACGGCCGGGCAGGCGCGGATCGCTCGACCGGGCGGCACCGCGTTCCGGTCGAGATTCAGTGACTTAACCCGCCATTAACCGCAGTGGAGCAAACAATGCGGAGCACCACGCGAGGGAGCGGCGGCATGTTGGACGGAAAGGCATACCGGGCGCATTTTCCCGACGACCCGGCTTACAGTCGCGGCATCGGCGACGCCGAACGGCGCCCGTCCAATTATGCCGCGCTGCTCGAGGCGCTCGCCGCGCTCGAGGAAGAGTTCAGGACCATTCTCGCCCGGCATGCGGTTCCGCGCGGCTGAGCAAGCCGGGGCCGATCCGAAACACCGCGGCTGCGGGCGCCAAGTCATCGCCGTTGCGGTCGGTCGCAGCGCACACCCTTGGTTTGGTGGTCCTGCGGCAAGTGCCGGTCATTCGATCATCACGTCGGCGCTGGCACGTAGCGAGGACGGCAGGCTCAGTCCGAGCATCCGGGCGGTCGAGGCATTGATGGCCAGCTCATATCTCGTCGACTGGACGACCGGAAGGTCGGCGGGCTTGGCCCCTTTGAGGATGCGGCCGACATAGACGCCGGCCTGACGATAGGCCTCGCGCAGGCTCGCGCCATAGCTCATCAGCCCGCCCGCGTCGACAAAGTCGCGCCAGGGGTAGCTCGCCGGCATCCGGTGCAACGCCGCGAGGAGCGCCAATTGAACTCGGCGGTCGGTCGGGAAGGGACCGACGAACACCGCGTGGGGCCGGTCGCGCTCAAAACCCGCGAAGACTGCATCGATCTCGGCGGGGCTGCTCGCGTGGAGCACGTTGATCTGCAGCCGGTCGCTGCGCGCCACCCCTTCCAGCTCGCGCAGCGTCGTCTCGGCATAGCCGGCGTTGGCCGGATCGAGGAGCACGGAAATACGCGCGGCGGCAGGCACCAGCTCGCGCAGATACTGCAGCCGACGAACCGGCAGCTCCGAGGGGAGAAAAACCCCGGTCGAGTTGCGGTCGGGCTTGGCCAGGCTGCTGACGAGCCCGAGCTTGACCGGGTCCTGGGCGACCGTGAACACGATGGGAATCGTCCCGGTTTCGAGACTGGCCGCAAAAGCGGGAGTGGAGCCGCCAATTGCCGCAATCACCGCCACGTGGCGGCGGACCAGCCCGGCGGCGAGCGCCGAGAGACGCTCGACCTTGTTCTCGGCCCAGCGGTATTCGATTGCGACGTTCTCGCCTTCGACGAACCCGACCGTCGCCATGCCCTGCTGAAAGGCGCGGAGCCGGTCAGGGGTCGTCGTGTCGGGGGATGTAGGCTCGAGCAATCCGACAACGGGCATTGCCGGCGACTGGGCGCGTGCCGCGAGCAGTGGTACGGAGACTGCGCCGCCCAACAGCGTGAGAAACGTGCGTCTTTGAAGCGGTCGGGAGATGCGTTTCATCGCACGCCCCCGCCCGGATCCATACGTGCGGCTTTCCCGCATACGGCTCCTGCCTCGGGTGCGTGACGGCACAGGCTGCCGTATAGGCTCCGGCGCCTTTGACACGCGAACCTGACCGATTTGCCATGAACCTCATCGAAGCACACTCTCGCCTCCATAGCTGATACGCTGGCCGCGGCCAGGCAGCATATCGCCGATTGCGGCGAGGCGGTGCAACCGGCGAATGGCAACAGCAGGCCGGATCAGAGCGAAGAACGGGCTGCGTAAAAGGCATGGAGAATGGCAGGCGTGCAGCAATACGAGACCGATGTTGCGATTGTCGGCGCAGGCGCGGCCGGCGTGGCGGCCGGCATCGAGGCGCGTGAGGCGGGAGCGCGCGTGACGATCTTCGAGGCGAGCTCCGAGCCCGGGGGTGCGGCCATCATATCCGGGGGCGGCTGCCTGATCGTCGGATCGCCGTTGCAAAAGGAAAAGGGCATCCATGACACGCCCGGCCTCGCTTTCGGCGACTGGATGAAGTGGGGAGGTCCAACCGCCGATGCGGTGTGGGCCCGCTACTACATCGAGCATACGCTCCACGATCTCTATCACTGGGCCGAGCGCCTGGGCGTGAAATGGGTCGACCTGAAGTTTCAGGAGGGCAACTCGGTGCTCCGCTGGACCCGACCCGAGCATAACGGACTCGGACTGATGACGCACCTCATCGAGGGCTTTCGCAGGCTGGGCGGAGAGATCGTCCCCGAGACGGAGGTTACCGGATTGACGCTCGAGGACGGCCGCGTCAGCGGCTTCAAAGCTCGCAACGCGGCGACCGGTGCGCCGCTGGCCGTCAGCAGCAGGGCTGTGCTGGTAGCCACCGGCGGCTTCAACTCGAACTTGGAGATGGTTCGCGCGTTCAGTCCAGCTCTCGAGAATCACAAGATCCTGGTGGGGTCGGGACGAGGTTCGACCGGCAGCGGGCACAAGCTCGTCGAGCAGATCGGTGGCTGTCTGACCCACATGGATCACATCTGGTTCTACGTGTACGCCACGCCCGATTACCGGGATCCCGAGCAGCGCCGCGGCCTGGTCTTCCGTCTGGTGCCAGGCAACATCTGGGTCAACCAGCAGGGCCGCCGATTTCACAACGAGGCGCTGTCCGGCGGCAATTCGGGGACGCCCGCGCTGATGGCGCAGAATCCGCCGCATGCGTGGGCAATCATGGACACGCCGATGTCCGCCAACATGGAGATCGCCGACCCTCATTACCGCGAGGGCGACAGTGTCGTGCGAGCCCGAGTGGTGGAGTTGCTCGACAACTCTCCCTTCATCCGCAAGGCCGATACGCTCGCCGACCTCGCCTTGCGGATGAAAGTCGATGCGGCGGCGTTCCTGGCCACCATCGAGCGGTACAACAGAGCCTGCGAGCAGCGGCTCGATTGTGAGCCCGAGTTCGGCAAGCCGCTGAAGTCTTCGAAGCCGTTCGACACTCCGCCCTACTACGCAGTTCAAATGTTTCCGCTGGCGCGGAAGAATTTCGGCGGCGTCAAGACCGACCTGCAGTGCCGCGTGCTCGACGGGCAACTCGAGCCGATCTTCGGCCTCTATGCCGCCGGCGAGATTGCCGGCATGGCTGGCGGCCATATCAATGGACGCGCGGGTCTCGAAGGCACGATGCTGGGGCCGTCGCTCTTCAGCGGCCGCGTGGCCGGTGGCTCGGCTGCGCAAGCGGCCGGGCACGGTCGCGGCTTTGTCGGCAAGGCCAATTGCAGCTGAGCAATCGCGCCTCGATGGCGCAGATTCTCGGAGATCGAGAAATGGTGGCCGATCATCAGGGCGGCGGGGATCAAGCCGGGGTGAGCCGCGCATTCGCCTCCCGGAGCGCATGAGCCAACCGGGATCGCGCGCCCGCTGGACTTGACGGGGCGCCGTGCACATCCGAGGCGCGGGTTGGCAAGAAAGTCACAGTCGGACGATTTCTCGTCGAGCCCCAGTCGAGCCTCAATTGCACCCCCTTGAAGGCTGACAGTGGCGTCGTGGGGTTTCGACGGGCAGCTTCTTGGGGGGACAAGCCATGTGGATCTTAGTTTATGTGGCGATGACTGCGTCGCTGAGTGCCATGGTCATGGGATTCACGCTGATGCCGCTAGAATCAGACGCTGAGCCGGAGCCGCTGCAAAGTCGCGTGCGCCGCATCGGGCCGCCGAATGACCGCAGCTGAACAGGCTTGGCCGCTACCTCTCTGATTGGTTCAAAGGCCGACCGGCAGCCCCGTTTGCGCGGCCTTCTACGGGTTCGCCCGACCTATCGAGTTCAAGCACACGCGCGCCGACCCCTACGTGCAGATGACACGTTGGGTCGAGGGCCACGCTCGCCGGTCGCGTCACCTGGAGCCGCGTGCCACCTCCTGCCCGGAAGATCCCTTTCGGCTCGAGGTCGAGCAGGCGGCGGATCTCATCGGCGGTCATCTCAGCTCTGCATGATCACGCCCGCAATAAGTTCCCACATCGGCGCAGCGAAGCCATATCCGAGCGCCTGCAACCATAGCGTACTGCACCCGGTTGTTTCTGCGCGCCTCCGCGCGGCAATGAGGTACAATAACGTATGCGAGACATTCCCGTGGGAGCAAAGGGCAGCTTCAGCCTGCGTGTGACGCCCTCGCATCTCGCCAATCAGTTCAAGGATGCCATGCTGCCGCCGGTATTCGCGACCCCGATGATGATACTGGCGATGGAGAATGCCGCGCTCAACGCGATCCGCGTCTATCTCGAGGCGGGCGAGAGCGCGGTCGGAACGGGGGTCGAGGTCCACCATGTCGCAGCGACGCCGGTCGGGCACGAGGTCACGGCCGAAGCGGAGGTCACCGCGGTCGACGGGCGGCATATCGCCTTTCGGGTCAGCGCACGCGACGAAATCGAGGAGATCGGCCGCGGCAACCACGAGCGCATGGTGATCGATCTGCCCAGATTCGATGCGCGCCTTGCCGCCAAGCAACGACCCAAGCTCGTCGCGGGGCAAAGCTAGCCCATCCCGGCGGAATTGAGCGTGGCGGCACTACAGCCGGTGGCCGAAAGGGATCAAAGGCGTGCGCCTCCTCCCCCGCTCCGCAGCACCGGATCCTGGAATAACGCGGCATCTTCAATACTGCCCGCATCGTGCTGAGCATGCGTAATTCCAGTTGCGTGGGAGCGGCCTAGAGGATCGACAACACCACCCCCGGCGCGAGCGCACAGG
>DASXAP010000113.1:0-11967 GCA_036406655.1 Xanthobacteraceae bacterium
ACTTTAGTTTTCAGTTACTCTCGCCTGGGGGCGCGGAGGGAGTGGGATTCGAACCCACGATACGGTTTCCCGTATACACGCTTTCCAAGCGTGCGCCTTAAGCCACTCGGCCATCCCTCCTCGCGCCGGCGGCCTCCCTCGTCCTGGCGAGAGGGCCTCGAAGCGGCGCAATATAGTCGCCGCCCATGCGCTGACAACCCGCGGCACCGAAGCTCATGGCAGACGCCGGACGATGACGCGGGCCTGACGCTGCAGCCGTTGCTTCGCTGCACGGTCAGGGCGGGCTTGTCCCGGCCATTCCGATCGTGCCGCATCCCGGTGGCGTGAGCGATCGGGGTGCGCCGGCCGAGCGTTCAGGCCGGGGACAACGGGCGGCTGCCGCGCGGCGGTGATTTGACGCCTGCGCACGAGGATGCAACATGGCAGGCCGGCGAAGCCGCCCATGCCGGACAATGCTTTCGGCGCTGTAACCGGTGCCCGCCGGCACGATCGAGGGCTGCACCCGCACCATGACCGCGCTCGCGCTCGCGCTCGCGACCTCGACAGGCGACCTGCTGCCGGCGATCGGGCGCGGGCTCCTGCCGATCGCCATCGTCTTTCCGGTCGAGGCCGCGGCCCGGCGGCTGCGGCGCCCCGCGGGGCGATTCGCGGGCTGAGCCGTGCGCGCGCCCCTCTCCGATCTGCCGATCAGGCTCGAGGAGGTGTCGGTCGCCGCGCGCGGCGTCAGCATCCTCGACGCGGTGTCGCTCGAGCTCGCCGCCGGCGCGCCGACCGTGCTGATCGGGCCCAACGGCGCCGGCAAGAGCACGCTGCTGCGGCTCGCGATGGGGCTCCTCGCCCCGAACCGCGGCAAGGTCTCTTGGGGCGGACGCGAGAACGTGCCGCCGCTGCAGCGCGCCATCGTGTTCCAGCGGCCGGTGATGCTCCGCCGCAGCGTCGCCGGCAACCTGCGCTATGCGCTCGGGGCGGCGCTCCTCGCACGCGACGAGCGCCGCCGCCGGCTCGGCGAGCTCGTCGCGCTCGTCGGGCTCGCCGGGCTCGAGCGGCGGCCGGCGCGCAGGCTCTCCGGCGGCGAGCAGCAGCGGCTCGCGCTCGCCCGCGCGCTCGCCCGGGACCCGCAGGTGCTCTTTCTCGACGAGCCGACCGCGAGCCTCGATCCCGCCGCCACCAAGGCGATCGAGGACGTCATCCGCGCGGTGGGCCTGCGCGGCATCAAGGTGGTGATGGCGACGCACGATCTCGGCGAGGCGCGGCGGCTCGCCGGCGAGGTCGTGCTGATGCATCGCGGCCGCATCGTCGAGGCGGGCGCGGCGGAGGCTTTCTTCGCGGCGCCGCGCAGCGCCGAGGCACGCCGCTTCCTCGCCGGCGAGCTGCTGCTGTGACGAGCAGCAATCGGCGCGCCGGAGCTCACCGCTTAGGAACCATTTCCGGCAGCGCGGGTTGACCTGCCGCTGTCGAGGAACCGCACATGCTGAAATGGGCCATCATCTTCCTGATCATCTCGCTCGTAGCCGGCGCCCTCGGCTTCACCGGCGCCGCCCGCGGCGCGGCCACCATCGCCAAGATCCTGTTCGGCATCTTCCTCGTATTGTTCATCATCTTCCTGATTCTGGCGTTCACCGCGGGGCAGATGATCTTCTGACATGACATCCCGGCCACCGCGGGCGCGCCTGCACGCTGCCCGTTGAACCGTTGGAGATGGGCCGGCATGGCCCAGTCGCGGGTCATGGCCGGGCGCGCGTCCCGAATCCTGCCCGCCCCAGCGGCGTGCTTTTGCCGGCCGCGATCTATACATTACCGCCATGGCCGCCGACTCCTGCCTCATCCGCCCCGATCCGCTCGATCCCAGGCTGACCGAGCGCGTCACCGGCGTCGACCAGACCGGGCAGAAGATCGAGACCCGGGTCACGGTCGAGCGGGCGCTCACGATCTTCCTCAACGCCCAGGAGATCGTGACCGCCATGACCATCAACGACTATCCGCAATATCTCGCGCTCGGCTACCTGCTCAACCAGAGCATGCTGCGGCCCGACGACGTGGTGACCGGCATCGACTACGACGAGGAGCTCGCCGTGGTGGTGGTGCGCACCCGGCGCAAGACCAATTACGAGAAGAAGCTCAGAAAGAAGGTGCAGACCTCGGGCTGCGCCCAGGGCACCGTGTTCGGCGACCTGATGGAGGCGCTCGAGAACGTCAGGCTGCCCGCGGCCGAGCTGCGCACCTCGTGGCTCTACGCGCTCACCCACGCCATCAACACCACGCCATCGCTCTATCTCGAGGCCGGCGCCATCCACGGCTGCGTGCTGGCCGAGAAGGACCGGCCGCTCCTCTACATGGAGGACGTCGGCCGCCACAACGCCGTCGACAAGATCGCCGGCTACATGTTCCAGCACCGCCTGCCCGCCCACGACAAGATCTTCTACACCACCGGACGGCTCACCTCGGAGATGGTGATCAAGACCGTGCGCATGGGAATTCCGATCCTGGTGTCGCGCTCGGGCTTCACCGCCTGGGGCGTCGAGCTCGCGCGCAAGGCCGATCTCACGCTGGTCGGCCGCGCCCGCGGCAAGCGCTTCGTCGCGCTCGCCGGCGAGAGCCGCATCGTCTTCGACCAGGACCTGCGCTACGTCGAGGAGGAGAGTGCCCGGCACCACCGCAAGGCCGCGGTGCACGATGAGTGATATCGTGATCGGCGTGTCAAACTCCGTCATGCCCGGCCTTGTGCCGGGCATCCACGCCTTCGCGGTTCTCCACCGCCAAAGACGTGGATGGCCGGAACAAGTCCGGCCATGACGACCGCGAACGTCGTCGGGGTGGTGCTCGCCGGGGGGCTCGCGCGGCGCATGGGCGGGGGCGACAAGGCGCGCATCCGCATCGGCGGCACGAGCATCCTCGAGCGCGTGCTCGGGCGGCTTTCCCCGCAATGCCGCGCGGTCATCCTCAACGCCAACGGCGATCCCGCCCGCTTCGCCGATTGGGGCCTGCCGGTGGTGGCCGACAGCGTCGCGGGCTTCGCCGGCCCGCTCGCCGGCATTCTCGCCGCCCTCGACTGGGCCGCCCGGCACGCGCCCGACGTCGCCGATGTCGTGAGCGTCCCGGGCGACTGCCCGTTCCTGCCCACCGACCTCGTGGCGCGGCTTGCCGCGGAGCGGCGCGCGCGGGCACTGCCGCTCGCCTGCGCCCGCTCGGGCGAGTGGCGCCATCCCGTGGTCGGGCTCTGGCCGGTGCGGCTGCGCGAGGATCTGCGCACCGCGCTGGTCGAGGAAGGCATGCACAAGATCGAGGCGTGGACGGCGCGGCACGGGGTCGCCGTCGCCGCCTGGCCGGCCGCGCCGGTCGACCCGTTCTTCAACGTCAACACCCCCGAGGACGTCGTCGCCGCCGAGCGTCTCGCAGCGCAACAAGCCGCCGTCGGTTAGAGGCCGGCCATGACCGCGGAGTCACCCTCCCCTTTCAGGGGAGGGTAAGCCGGCGGCCGGACCGATGTGCGTCAATTCGACCGGAACGTGTTGTCGCATGATCTGCGCTGCTGCATGATCTGGTATCATCTGCGCCCGGGCTCGATCGCTGCAGCGTCTGCGCCTCGCATGCCGAGCCGGGACGAGGGAAGGGCAGGAGGATTGCGAATGAAAGCATTCATCGTCGGTTGTATCGCCGCGGCCGTCATCGCCGTTTGTGCGGTGGTGGTTCTCGACCATGTCCAGAAGCCGGTCGAGGTCGCGTTCACGGGCTCCGGCGTGGACATCTGAGCGGCTCTGCCGGCACGGCCGCGCGCCGGGCGCCGCCTGGCGCAGGCCTGACGGGGAGTGACCGCGCCGCTAGCCCACCAGCGCCGCATACGAGAGGAAGCCGACCGTGGCGCCCGGCTCGACGCGGGTCGCGCTTTCCGGCAGCTCGACGAGCCCGTCGGTCTCGGTAAGCGAGGTGATGACGCCGGCGCCCTCCTGCGCGTGCTTGGCGGCTTCGACCACCCCGTCGGCGGCGCGCACGAGCTTGGCGCGCACGTATTCGCGCCGGCCCGCCTTCTTGCTGTAGGCGAAGGCGGCGCGCACCGGCAGCGCCAGGAGCGGGCTCCCCTCGGCGCCGGCGAGCCGCAGCAGCAGGGGCCGCACCACCCGGGCGAAGGTGACATAGACCGCAGCCGGGTTGCCCGGCAGGCCGACGAATGCGGCGCCGACGCCGGGCCGCGCCCCGGCCAGCACCCCCATCGCCACCGGCCGGCCGGGCTTGATGGCGAGACGCCAGAATACCAGCGTCCCGACCGTCTCGACCGCGCGGCGGACGTGGTCGGCCTCGCCGGTCGACACCCCGCCCGAGGTGACCACCAGGTCGTGCTCGGCGGCCGCGGCGCCGATCGCGCGCGCGAGCACGGCCGGATCGTCCGGCAGGATGCCGAGATCGGTCGCGACCGCGCCGAGGCGCTCGATCAGCCCGGAAAGGAGGTAGCGGTTGGCGTCGAACAGCGCCGCCGCCGGCCGCGCCGTCCCCGGCTCGACGATCTCGTCGCCGGTGGAGAACACGGCGACCCGCACCCGGCGGCGGACCTCGAGGCGGGCGAGCCCGACCGCGGCGGCGAGCGCCACATCCTGCGCCGCCAGCCGCCGGCCTGCCGGCAGCACCAGCGATCCCGCCTTCGCGTCCTCGCCGGCGAGACGGCGATTGGCGCCGAGCCGCAGGCCCGGCGGCACGATCACGTTCGCGCCGTCGACGCGCACGTCCTCCTGCATGAACACCGTGTCGGCCCGCTCGGGCATCGGCGCGCCGGTGAAGATGCGGGCGGCTTCGCCGGACCCGAGCGGACGCGCCATGGCGCGGCCGGCGGTGATCGGCCCGACGACGCGGAGGCGGGTGTCGGCGCCGGGATCGAGATCGCCGTGCCGGACCGCATAGCCGTCGACCGCCGAATTGTCGAACGGCGGCAGATCGATCGGTGCCGGCACGCCGGCGGCGAGCACGCGCCCGTGCGCGGCCTTGAGCGCGACCCGCTCGCGCTCCGCGACCGGAACGACGCGCGCGCCGATGATGCGCTCGGCTTCGTCGATCGCAAGCAGCGGGCCGGCAAAGGCGAAGCAGTCGTCGGTGAGCTGGGCCATCGGTGTTGCTTCACACTAGTGCAGCGACCGGGCCGGACCCCGCCGCCGTGACGCTCACGCGACCGGGGCGGCATCGAGCGGCGCGGCCTCGCGCACCAATAGCTCGGCGATGGCATCGACGTCGTCGAGGTCGAGCACCGGGATCGGGGCGCCGGGCAGCGCCGCATCGGTGGCGATGGCGACGATGCTGGGGTCGTCCGGGTGCAGCAGCGGCTTCCCCGCGGCGGCGCGATGGATCTCGAGCTTGGGATGCGGCGCGCGCTTGTATCCCTCGATCAGCACCAGGTCGACCGGCCTGAGCTTGTCGAGCAGCTCGCCCAGCGTCGGCTCGGCGGCCCCGCGCAGCTCGTGCACCAGCGCCCAGCGGCGCGACGAGCCGACCAGGACCTCCAGCGCGCCGGCCATGCGATGGCTGTGCGAGTCCTTGCCGGGAATGTCGATGTCGAAGCCGTGGTGGGCGTGCTTGAGCGTCGAGACGGTGAGCCCGCGCGCGACGATGCGCGGGATCACCCTGGTGAGGAGCGTAGTCTTGCCGGAGCCGCTCCAGCCGGCGAGGCCGATGATGCGCATCTTCGCATCATAGCAGCTGTCGCGCCGTTGCCGGAGGCTTGCGCCTCCGTCGGGCCTGCGCGGACCGGCACCCGAAGCGGCTATTCCGCCGGCTGCACCGTGCCCGGCCCCGGGGGAGCGGGGAGATGCCCTCTGGCCGCTTCCTGCTCGGCCCACAGGCTGTGGTGCTCCTTCGCCCAGTTGACGTCGACGGTGCCGTCCCACATGGCCTCGAACGCACCTTCCATGCCGATGGTGCCGATATAGATGTGCGCGAGCATGACCGCCACGAACAGCATCGCCACCACCCCGTGGACGATCTCGGCCGTCTGCATGGCGGCAATCCCGGTGCCGTAGAACGGGAACATCAGCACGTAGCCGGTCGCGGCGACGAGGCCGCCCCCGAGCACGACGATCCAGTAGATCGCCTTCTGCCCGGCATTGAAGCGAGCCGCCGCCGGATGCCGGTCGCCGACGATGCC
The DNA here is from genome assembly GCA_036406655.1 of Xanthobacteraceae bacterium. Classification (GTDB taxonomy): domain Bacteria; phylum Pseudomonadota; class Alphaproteobacteria; order Rhizobiales; family Xanthobacteraceae; genus VAZQ01. Next base: position 6,125 of record DASXAP010000113.1, read on the forward strand.
GCCGCCCTCCTTGAGCCATTCGACATCCACCCGGTTCGGGATGTTCCAGGCGATCCAGATGAGGAAGATCAGCACCACGCCCAGCGTGAACGGGAAGCTCAGGTAGTTGTGCACGTACTTCGCCCACACCGACCAGGCCGTGAACGACTCGGGGCCCAGGAGCGGCAGCAGCAACGGCTTGCCGAAGGTGATGTTGAGGCCGGAGAGCGCGAGCAGGATGAAGCAGGTCGCCGTCATCCAGTGCACCAGCCGCTCGAACCACGAGAACCGCACCAGCACGCGCCCGGCGCGCCCGGACTCGAGCCGCACCATGCCGCGGGCGAGATAGAAGACGACCAGCAGCACCAGCATCCCGAGAATGGCAACGGCGCCGATCCAGCGCAGGGTCACCTCGTGGAAGTGCCGCCATTCGCGGCCGGCCGGCTGCTCGATGGTGCAGGCCTTCTGGTCGGGAATGGTGCAGCGGCCGGTGATCCGGTCGAGCTCCTGGAACAGCTGATCTTCCTTGACCGAGCTCGCCGTCGGGTTGACCTGCTGGGCGCCTGCCGGCGCAGCGAGTGCGACGGCGAAGGCGATCGCCAGCGCGCCGACGATCAACCGAAGCGGGGTGAGAAGGGTTGTCATCCGCATGCTCCCTGTCGTGCCTAGGAGGCGATGGTCTCCCGATAGGCCGTCTTCCATCCCCAGGCGCCGGAGCCGTAGCCGCGCTTGGCCACCCGCTCCTTGTAGATCTGGGCGATGATCTCGCCGTCGCCGGCCAAGAGCGACTTGGTCGAGCACATCTCCGCGCAGAGCGGCAGCTTGCCCTCGGCCAGCCGGTTGGCGCCGTACTTCTCGTACTCCGCCCGCGAGCCGTCCGGCTCCGGGCCGCCGGCGCAATAGGTGCACTTGTCCATCTTGCCGCGCGAGCCGAAGTTGCCGACCTTCGGATATTGCGGGGCGCCGAACGGGCAGGCATAGAAGCAATAGCCGCAGCCGATGCAGAGGTCCTTCGAATGCAGCACCACCCCGTCGGCGGTGGTGTAGAAGCAGTTGACCGGGCACACCGCCTGGCAGGGCGCGTCGGTGCAGTGCATGCACGCCATCGACACCGAACGCTCGCCCGGCTTGCCGTCGTTGATGGTGACGACACGGCGGCGGTTGATGCCCCACGGCACCTCGTTCTCGTTCTTGCAGGCGGTGACGCAGGCGTTGCACTCGATGCAGCGGTCGGCGTCGCAGAGGAACTTCATCCGGGCCATCGTCGCCTCCCTATGCTGCCCTGATCTGGCAGAGCGTGACCTTCGGCTCCTGCATGCCGGTCGCCGGATCGTAGCCGTAGGTCGTGATCGTGTTGGCGCTCTCGCCGAGCACGATGGGGTCGGCCCCCTGCGGGTAGCGGTAGCGCAGGTCGTCGCCCATGAACCAACCGCCGAAGTGGAACGGCATCCACGCCACTCCCTTGCCGACGCGCTCGGTGACCAGCGCCTTGACGCGGGCGCGCGAGCTGTTTTCCGCGCCGGTGACCCAGACCCAGCCGCCGTCCTTGATGCCGCGCTCGCCGGCATCGGCGGGGTTGATCTCGATGAACATGTCCTGCTGCAGCTCGGCGAGCCACTTGTTGGAGCGCGTCTCCTCGCCGCCGCCCTCGTATTCGACCAGCCGCCCCGAGCTGAGGATGATCGGGAACTGCCTGGCGATGCCCTTCTCGACCGCCGCCTTCTGCACGCTGAAGCCGGTGTTCGGCAGCCGGAACTGCTTGGCGTCCGGCAGGGTCGGGTACTTGCTCACGAGGTCGACCCGCGGGGTGTAGATCGGCTCGCGGTGCACCGGGATCGGGTCGGGCAGGCTCCACGCGTTCGCCCGCGCCTTGCCGTTGCCGTAGGGGATGCAGCCGTGGAGCATGGCCACCCGCTGGATTCCCCCGGACAGGTCGGTCGCCCAGGACACCGCATCGGGGTTCGTCGGGCTCACCTTCTGGATCACCGCCATCTCGGCCTCGGTGAGGTCCTTGTCCCAGCCGAGCTTCTTCAGCACCGCGAGGGTGAACTCGGGATAGCCGTCCTTGATCTCGGAATCCTTGGAATAGGAGCCTTCGGCGAGCAGGTTGAACTTCTGCTCCTTCTCCACCTCCTGCCCGTTCTCCGTCACCTTGGTCTTGACCACCCGCTCGACGCCGAAGCGGGCGCGGAAGGTGCCGCCGCCGTCCATGATCGCGAGATTGGTGTTGTAGAGGAGCGGCGTGCCGGGGTGCTTGACCTCCGGCGAGCCCCAGCACGGCCAGGGCAGGCCGTAGTAGTCGCCCTTGGCCGGCCCCTCCGCGGCGCGCATGGTGACGAGATCGAAGTCCTTCTGGTTGGCCATGTGCAGCTTGAGCCGCTCCGGCGACTGGCCGCAATAGCCGGTCGACCAGCTGCCGCGGTTCATCTCCCGCAGGATCGATTCCGCCTCGGGCAGATTGTTCTCGACCTTGATGTTCTTGAACATCTGCTCGGCGAAGCCGAGCTTCTTGGCGACGAGATACATGACCTCGAGGTCGTCCTTGGACTCGAAGACCGGCTCGACGATCTTCTCGCCCCACTGCAGCGCCCGGTTCGAGGCCACGCGCGAGCCCTTGCACTCGAACTGGGTGGCGACCGGAAGCAGGTAGGTGTTGTCCTTGCGGCCGGCATTGAGCGACAGCGACGCCCAGGTGGTGGGATGCGGATCGGCCACCACCAAGAGATCGAGCTTCTGCATGCCTTTGACCGACTCGGGGATGCGGGTGATGCTGTTGCTGGCGTGGCCCTGCACGAACATCGCCCGGATGATGTCCTTCTGCTCGACCTGCTCCTTCGGCAGCAGCACCGCGTCGAACCAGCGGGTCAACGGAATGCCGGGGGCCTCCATGATCTTCTTGTTGTCGAAGCGCCCGAGCAGCCACTCGTAATCGACCTCCCACACCCGGCCCCAATGCCGCCAGGCGCCTTCGGCGAGGCCGTAGTAGAACGGCAGCGTCACGATATCGAGGCCGACATCGGTCGCCCCCTGCACGTTGTCGTGGCCGCGGAAGATGTTGGCGCCGGTGCCCGGCTTGCCCACATTGCCGGTCGCCAGAAGCGCGATGCAGCTCGCGCGCACGTTGGCGGTGCCTACGGTGTGCTGGGTCTGGCCCATGCACCACACCAGCGTCGAGGGCCGCTGGGTCGCGAACATCTGCGCGACCCGCTTGAGCTGCTCGCCCGGCACGCCGCTGACGCGCTCCACCTCCTCGGGGGTCCACTTCTCGACCTCCTTGCGGATGTCGTCCATGCCGTAGACCCGCTGCGCGATGAACTCCTTGTCCTCCCAGCCGTTCTTGAACACGTGCCAGAGCATCCCCCAGAGGACCGGGATGTCGGTGCCGGGGCGAATCCGGACGTACTCGGTCGCGTGCGCGGCGGTCCGTGTCAGTCGCGGATCGATGACGACGAGATTGGCGCGGTTGAGCTCCTGCCCTTCGAGCACGTGCTGCAGCGACACCGGATGCGCCTCGGCGGGATTGCCGCCCATCACGATGATGGTCTTGGCATTGCGAATGTCGTTGAAGCTGTTGGTCATCGCGCCGTAGCCCCAGGTATTGGCCACGCCGGTGACGGTGGTCGAATGGCAGATGCGCGCCTGATGGTCGGTGTTGTTGGTGCCCCAGAACGCGCCGAGCTTGCGGAACAGGTAGGAGCCTTCGTTGGTCATCTTGGCGGAGCCGAGCCAGTAGACCGAATCGCCGCCCGACTTCTCGCGGATCGCCGTGAGCTTGTCGCCGATCTCGTTGATGGCGGCGTCCCAGGAGACCCTGGTCCATTGCCCGTTGACGAGCTTCATCGGGTATTTGAGCCGGCGTTCGCCAGAGACGAGCTCGCGCACCGCCGCGCCCTTGGCGCAGTGGGAGCCGCGGTTGATCGGGCTGTCCCAGCTCGGCTCCTGGCCGATCCAGACCCCGTTCGCGACCTCGGCTGTCACGGTGCAGCCCACCGCGCAATGCGTGCAGATGCTCTTGCGGATGGTGACCGCCGCCCCCGGCGCTGCCGGCGGGCCGGCCTGCGCCTTGCGCACGCTGCCGAGCGGCAGCGCCCCGAGCGCGGCGAGGCTGCCGGCCGCGAGACCGGAGCGGCGCAGGAAGGCGCGGCGATCGAGACCGGGATTTGCCTGCAGCCCGGGAGCGAGCGCGGCACGGCGCCCGGCACGTTCGGTTCGTTTGATGAGCACGGGTCTTCTCCCTCGGCTTTTCGTTACTTCGAGGTTGGATATCGATTGACGCGGTAATAGGCTTTGACGTGCTCGCTTTCGCGGTAGCGCGTCTTGCGCTTCTCGTCGTTGCTTTCGCTGTCGGCGCGCGCTTGCCCGCCGAGCGGGGCCGCGGCGGCGGCGAGCGTGGTCCCGGCGCTGAGGGTGCGAAGGAACTCGCGCCGGCTCCCCTCGCGTGGACGCCTCGTCTTGCCTTCTCCTGTCATCGCCGTCTCCTTCTCCTCCTCCGCTCCCGGCTCGCCGGGACAGTTGCCTATAGCGGCAGCGCAAACGCCTCGGCCTCGATCTCGACGAAGGCGCGCCCGAGCGCGCCTACGGCGCGATAGAAGTCGGCTGACTGCGCGCGCTCCAGATCTACGAAGAAGCGGCCGATCCACGGCGCCAGGTGCAGCTCGAACAGCCTGCGGTCGGCCTCGGCCGGTGCCGGGAAGCGCCGGCTGACGAGCCCCGCCATCGTCTCGCAGAGGATCGCGGCGTGATCCTCGGGCTCGGCCTGCCCCTCCGCCCGCTCGACCGCAAGCTCCTGCAGGTCCACCCGCAGTCGCGCCAGCGGCCGCTCATGCAGGAAGCCGGTAAGGTAGTAGGAGCTGTAGGGCAGCAGCTCGCCGCGGCCGATGCCGATGAAGAGCTCGAAGAACTCGCGTTCGACGCGTTCGACCGTGGCGCGGCTCGCCGCCTCGGCAAGCGCGGCATGCGCCAGCCCGAGCGGAGTGGGGTCGCCGCGCAGCTGCGCAATGCGCGCGAGCAGGGCTGAGTCGGGGGCGCGCGCGAGCAGCACCGAAAGGAGCGCATATTCGTGCGCCCGGGCGGCGTCGACCTCGTCGACCTCGCCCATGCCGGTCGTCAAGCCGGCGAAAAGGTCGGGACGCAGGACGGCGCGGTTCACGCCGGTCGCAGCTTCCACGGACAGCACCCGCTCGGCGGGGATGCGCGTCCAGTTGGACACCGAAGGTTGGGAAATACCAATTTTTCGGGCAAGCGCGCCGACGCCGCCGGCGACGCGAATCGCTTCATCCAGGCCCAAATCCCTCATCGAGGCGTTTCTTACGACCGGTCGATTTTTTACGGACTGTTTATGCCGCGAATTATCGTCCGCGAGCATCGCCCCGGTCAATAGGGCGAGGCTATGGCCGGCTTATCACTTAGGCAAAGCCCGGCCGTGCGCCCGCTTCAATGCCGGTCCGCCGGCGTGCCCTTCGCGGTCCTCTTGCGGTGCAGCATGCCCTTCCTGTTCCTCCTCCAAGGGGCCAGCCGCCGCGGCGACGGCCGCTCCCGTCGGTGCGGCAACGGCTAGCACGGCGGTCGGAGCACCCGGTGCCGCCTTGCCCTCTGCGTCCTCGTTCTTTGGAATCGTTACAGAAATATCCGTTCCTGTGTCCGCGCGCGGCTCGCCGGAGGCGCCATCTTGGGTTCGGCCGAGGATGTCGCTGACGAGGCGCCGCATCTCCTCGGTCATCTCCAGCGGCCCGAATCCCGGCATCGCGCCTGCCGCGTTGAAGTCCCAGGCGTTCTCCGCGAGCCCGATGAAATCGCGGATGGCGGGATCCTGAGACCAGGCGCGGCGAAGCGCCGCACGGGCTATTTCGGTGGGGACGCCCGGC
>DASXAP010000114.1:0-2497 GCA_036406655.1 Xanthobacteraceae bacterium
GTGGCCCTGATCCAGATGCCGTAGGTGCCGTATTTGAGGAACAGCCAGAAGCCGCCGATGATCGCCGCCGAGAGCCCCGCGATCAGCAGCCGGTACCACGGGTACTGCAGATAGAACAACGTGAACTGGCCGGTGAACGGCTCCTGGATCTTGCGCGCCACCGGGCCGAACTGCCACAGCGCGTAGTTCTGCATCACCAGCGAGATGCCGAAGGTGGCGAGGATCGTGGTCAGCGGATCGCGGCCGAGCAACGGGCGCAGCGTCGTGATCTGCAGCGCCGCGCCGAGGAGCGCCACGATCAGCGTGGCGAGGAGGAGCGCCAGCCAGAAGCTGCCGGTCGCCCCGAGCACGACCACGCCCATATAGGCCCCGAACATGAACAGCTCGCCATGGGCGAAGTTGACCACGTCCATGATGCCGAAGATGAGGGTGAGCCCGGAAGCGATCAGCGCCAGGATCATCCCGGCGACGATGCCGTTGATCGTCTGAATCACCAGCTGGTCCCAGGGGATCGCGCCGGCCAGGTCGAGCACGGTCTGCATCCCTCAGACCCCGAGATATTGCCGGACGACCGCGTCGTTGACATCGAGCTCGGATGCCGCGCAGTGGTGCTGCATGGCTCCCTTCTCCATGATGTAGACGCGGTGGCTCGCCTCGAGCGTCAACGGCACGTTCTGCTCGACCAGCAGGATCGCCACGCCTTCGCGATGCAGGACGTCGATGATGTCGCGGATCTGCGACACCATCCGCGGCATCAGCCCCTCGGTCGGCTCGTCGAGCAGGATGATTCGCGGCTCGAGCATCATCGCCCGCGCGATCGCCAGCATCTGCTGCTCGCCGCCCGACAGCGTGCCGCCGGCCTGGTGGCGCCGTTCCGCGAGCACCGGGAAGAAGGTGAAGACCTTGTCCAGCAGCTCCTGCTTGCGCGCTTCGGTCACGCCGTGCCGGTCGAGCCCGGTGCGGAGATTCTCCATGACCGTCAGCAGCCGGAAGATCCGCCGGTCCTCGGGGACGTAGCCTATCCCGAGCCGCGCCAGCCTGTGCGCGGGGAGGCCGGTGATCGGATTGCCGGCGAAGACAACCCGGCCGCGGCTCGGGTTGACGAGGCCCATGATGGTCTTGAGCGTCGTGCTCTTGCCGACCCCGTTGCGTCCCAGCAGCCCCACCACCTCGCCCTCCCAGACGCGCAGCGAGACCCCGTGCAGGATGTGGCTCTTGCCGTAATAGGTGTGCACGTCTTCGACGCTGACGAGCGGCCGGGGGTCGGGGTCCAGGTTCATCTTCGCGCCCCCGAGCTCGGCGGCGCCGTCATGGCCGGCCTTGTGCCGGCCATCCACGTCTTTCCGCGCCGGCGAGGAAGCCGTGGATGCCCGGGACAAGCCCGGGCATGACGACCTGAAGCCGAGAGGGGCATGCTCATGTCTTGAGGTAGACCTCCAGCACGCGCGGGTTCTGCTGAATCTCCTGCGGCGGCCCCTCGGCAAGCACCTCGCCGTAGTGCAGCACGGTGATGCGCTGCGCCAGCGCCATGACCACCTGCATGTCGTGCTCGACGATGAGGATGGTCAGGTTGCTGGCGATCCGGCGCACCAGCTCGAGCGTCTCGTGCGTCTCGGCCGCGCTCATCCCGGCGGTCGGCTCGTCGAGGCACAGGAGCTGCGGCTCGGTGGCGAGCGCGATCCCGATCTCGAGGTTGCGCTGCTCGCCGTGCGAGAGATTGGCGGCGAGCTCGTCCGCCTTGTCGATCAGCCCGACCGAGGCGAGCACGGCTTCGGCCTTCTCGATGATGTCGCGGAAGCCGTCGTGGTGGGTCAGCATGCTCCAGCCGTGCCGGCGCGACTGCGCCGCGATGCGGACGTTCTCCAGCGTGCTGGCGTTGGGCAGGATGTTGGTGATCTGATAGGAGCGGGCGATGCCCCTGCGCGAGATGCGGTCCGGCGAGAGCCCGGTGATCTCCGCGCCGTTGAGGAGGATGCGCCCCGAGGTCGGACGCAGGACCCCGGTCAGGCAATTGAAGAAGGTGCTCTTGCCGGCGCCGTTCGGTCCGATGATGGCGCGAATATCCCCGCGCGCGACCTCCAGGTTGACCTCCTTGAGTGCGGCGAGCCCGCCGAAGCGGATCGACAGATCCTCGACCCGCAGGATTGGCGCGGACTCACCGCCCCGGGCCGCGGCGGTCGGGGACGATTCGGCAATGGCTGTGTCGGCTTGCACTTGGAGCGCGTTCCGGTCGGTTTCCGCCGCCATCATGCGCGGGCTTCTGTCCCGCGCATCCACGTCTTCGGTGCGAAACGGGTGGGGATGGCCGGCCCGGCTCCGGCCATCACGGCCCCTCGATCAATCCGCTCGGCGCTTCACTCACGCGAATGTGCAGGCCGGCGGGAACATCGTCTTCTCCTTCGGCACCACCTCGAGGATCTTGAAGGTTTCATCCTTCACCTCGAAGATGAACTCGCGGATGAAGGCCTGGTGGTCCTCCTTGCGGAGGATCTTGTCG
>DASXAP010000115.1:0-4495 GCA_036406655.1 Xanthobacteraceae bacterium
CACACCCATTCGGTTTTTTCACCCCACCCCGGCGCCGCGCAAGAGCGCGTCGCCGACCCTCCCCTTCCAGGGGAGGGTAACGCGGCTCGAAGTGTTCGGGCGTCAACCCCCGCTGGCAGCCGTGCTGCGCTAGAACTCCTCCAGCAGGCGTCCCAGATCGCAGATCCTGTCCTTGATCCCGTTCTGCCGCAGCGCGTGCCAGTAGGTCGCCGTGTTGATGGCGATGACCGGCTTGCCCAGCCACATCTCCGCCGCCGCCGCGAGCCGCACCATGCTCAGATTGGTCCCCACCTGCACGATCGCGTCCACGTCGCGGCCACTGCCGTTGAGCTCGATCAGCCGCTCGCGCAGCACGCTCGGCGGCACCTCCGCGATCGCCGTCCAGCTCGGGCACTGGAGATAGACGTCGCGCACGACCGTGAAGCCCTGATCGGTGAAGTAGCGGATGACCTCGGCGTTGGCCACCGGATAGTACGGCGACAGGATCGCGATGCGCTTGACCCCGCCATAGGCCTTGAGCGCCGCGGTGCAGGAATGCGAGCCGATGCTGATGCTCACGCCCGCCGCTTTCTCCACCCGGGCCTGGAACGCGTCGGCCCCCTTGGCGCCGCCGTAGAACGTGACCGCTGACATGCCCATGACCAGGTAGTCCGGCGAGCAGGTCATCACGCTGCGCACGGCGTCGAGCGTGTTCTCGCCGATCAGCTGGGTGCCGGCCATGAAGGTCTCGTTGCTCACCGCCTGCGCGTCGGGCGTGAAGATGCGGCTGTAGTGATTGGTCACGCCGGGCGGCCGCATCATCTCGAAATCGGGCTGCACGATCGTGTTGGTGGAGGGCCCGAGCACGCCGAACTTGCGCCGCCAGCCGAGAACGTCCCGCATCGCTGCTCCCGTCGTCTGCGGGCCTGTCCCGCCTGCCTGACGCCTTTTCCGCGGCACGCGACGAGCCCGGCGTGACGGCCCCGTGATTTCACCGGCTCGCCTGCCGCCCTATTCTGCTATGTCTCCCCGGCAACCGGAAGTCCGTCCGTGATGCAGAGCAAGCACGACCGCATCGTCGTCGTCGGCGCCGGCCCGGTCGGGCTCACCGCGGCGCTGGCGCTCGCCCGCCGCGGCATTCCCTGCGTCCTGCTCGCGGCCGAGCCGGAGCTGGTGATGGAGCTGCGCGGCTCGACCTTCCATCCCCCTACGCTCGACCTGCTCGACGAGTTCGCGATCGTGCCGCGCATGATCGAGGTCGGGCTCAAGGCCCCGAGCTGGCAGTTTCGCGACCGCGAGACCGGCCCGGTGGCGACCTTCGATCTCTCGCTCCTCGCCGGCGACACCAATCATCCCTACCGGGTGCAGTGCGAGCAGTGGAAGCTGATGCGGCTGCTCGAGGCGGAGCTGCGCAGCGCGCCGGGCGCCGAGATCCGCTTCGGCCACGAGGTCACCGCGGTGCGCCAGGACGAGGAGCGGGTGATGGTGACGGCGCGGACGGCGTCGGGACCGGTCGAGGTGACCGGCCGCTACGCGATCGGCGCCGACGGCGCGCGCAGCGCGGTACGCCGCTCGCTCGGCATCGGCTTTCCCGGGTTCACCTATCCGGAGTTGTTCCTGATCGCCTCGACCGATTTCCGCTTCGAGGAGACGCTCACCGACATCGCCTACGTCAACTACATCGCCGACCCGCTCGAATGGCTGGTGCTCCTGCGGGTGCCCGAGCTCTGGCGCGTGCTGGTGCCGGCGCCGGAGGATTCCGACCGCGAGAAGCTCCTGTCCGACGCGAACCTCGAGGGCGTGCTGCAGCGCGTGGTGGCGCGTCCGCAGCCGTACCGCATCGCCCACCGCTCCACCTACCAGGTGCATCAGCGGGTGGCGGCGAGCTTCCGCCGCGGCCGCGTGCTCTTGGCCGGCGACGCCGCGCATATCAACAACCCGCTCGGCGGCATGGGCATGAACGGCGGCATCCAGGATGCCTTCAACCTAGCGGACAAGCTCGCCCGGATCCGGGCCGGCGGCGACGACCGCCTGCTCGACCGCTACGACCGGCAGCGGCGCACGGTGGCGGTCGAGGCGGTCCAGCAGCAGACCCATCGCAACCGGCAGCTCATCAGCGAGCGCGATCCGGTGGTCCGCAAAAAGTCGCTCGAGGCGCTGCGGCGGATCGCGGCCGACGCGCGGTCGGCGCGCGACTATCTGCTCGGCTCGTCGATGATCTCCAGCATGCGGCGCGCCGCCGCGATCGAATAGAGATCCCTTTCTGTTGCGAGCCGTAGGATGGGTGGAGCGCGCGCGTAAGCGCGCGCGATACCCATCGCCTCGCCCGCAGAACAGGATGGGTATCGCCCGCTACGCGGGCTTCACCCATGCTACGGCGGCGAGCCTTCGCGCCCGGCGCTACTTCGGCTCGATGCCCGCCGCCTTGATCGCGGCGGCGAAGGAATCCCAGTCCCTGGCGAAGACCGCTCGCGACTGCTCGCGGGTGAGCCCGCCCGGGACGATGCCGAGCTTGATCAGCCGGCCGGAGATTTCCGGCGACCTGGCGAAGGCGGCGATCTCGTTCTCGATCGCGCCGAGGATCGGCTCGGGGGTTTCCGCCGGCGCCACAAAACCGTTCCACGACGAGAACTCGAAGCCGGGCAGCGTCTCGGCGACCGCCGGGAGGTCGGGCGCAGCCGGGATCCGCTGCGCGGTGCCGACCGCGAGCAGGCGGATATTGGGGTCGTCGGCGTGCGGCAGCAGCGCCGAGGAATTGCCGAAATAGAGATCGACCTGCCCGGAGATCAGGTCGGCCACGGCCTGCGGCTCGCTTTTCGCCGGCACCATGACCAGCTCGATGCCGGCGCGGGCGAACAGCAGGACCGGCGCCAGGTGGCTGATGTTCTGGGTGCCGGCGACGGTGAAGTTGAGCTTGCCGGGATTGGCCCTGGCAAAGGCGATGAGCCCGGCGAGCGTGGTCACCGGCAGCGACCGCTTCACCGCGATCATCTGCGTGCCGGTGCCCATGTTGGTGATCGGCACGAGCTGCCGGCGCGGATCGAAGCCGAGCTTCTGCACCTGCGGCGTCAGGTTGATGTTGGCCGACGCGCAGAAGAGAAGCGTGTAGCCGTCGGGCGCCGCCGCGGCCACCTGTCCGGTGCCGAGCGCGCCGCCGGCGCTCGGCCGGTTCTCGATGACGAAGCTCTGGCCGAGCCGGGTCGACAGATGCTGCGCCGCGAGCCGCGCCATCATGTCGGTGTTGCCGCCGGCGCCGAACGGCACGACGATGGTCACCGGCTTGCCCGGCCAGTCCGCCGCATGCGCGGCTGGCCCGAGCACGGCAACGGCTGCAAGCGCCGCGGCGGCGGAAAGCTTCATGATCCGTGCCATCCACGATCTACAGGAGAGCATGCCGCGGTCGAGCCTCGCGGCCTGCCCAACCTCGCCCGCTGCGGCACGGCTGGCAAGCGCGGCGGCGAGGCTGCTATCATTCCCGTGCGCCGGTCGAGCGTCAGCGGAAGCTTCGCATGAAATATCCGTTCGTGCCCCTGCCCCGGCGCAAGCCGCTCCGCTGGCCGAACGGGAAGCGGCTCGCGCTGATGCTCACCACCAATCTTGAATACTGGGACCCGACCAGGGACACGCCGAAGCCGTTCTACCCGGGCGGCCCCGGGATCGTCGGCGGCGACCTGCCGGGCAACGTCTACGACAACCCGAACTGGACCTGGCGCGAATACGGCCAGCGCGTCGGCGTCTGGCGCATGTTCGACGTCTTCGACCGGTTCGGCGTGCCCTCGACCTGCACCATGAACGCCAAGATGGGAATCGAGCGGCGGGCGGTCATCGACGCGGCGCTCGAGCGCGGCTGGGAGATCGTCGCCCACAACTGGGTGCAGACCGAGCTTTTAGCCGATCACGCCTTCGACGAGAGCCGCGAGCGCGAGGTGATCCGCGAGACGCTGCGCGTCTACCGCGAGGTGTGCGGCAAGCCGGCCAAGGGCTGGCTGTCGAGCTCGCTCCGCTGCACGCTGAACACGGTGGACATCATCGCCGAGGAGGGGCTGATCTTCACCACCGACCTCCTCAACGACGATCAGCCCTACCTGATCGAGACCCGCTCGGGCAAGAAGATCGTCTCGATTCCCTACACGTCGGAGGTCAACGACTTCACCGTGTTCATGCGCCAGGGCCAGGACGTCGACGGCGCCTTCCGCGTGTTCAAGGAGCAATTCGACTGGCTCTATCGCGAGAGCGCGGCGAGCGGCCGGCTGATGAACATCGGGCTGCATCCGCACGTCATCGGCCAGCCGTTCCGCATCCGCGCGCTGCACGATTTCCTCGCCTATGCCGCCTCGTTCGCCGACGTCTGGTTCGCCACCCGCGAGGAGATCGCCGAGTGGTACCTCGACAACCACCAGAGCCATATGGGGTGATGCCCTGCTGATATTGGTTCACGTCATGCGCGGGCAGAAGCGCGGCGCAGACGCGCGTGAACGCGCTTGTGTCCCGCGCATCCCGATGGACGGGGCCCATG
>DASXAP010000116.1:0-61588 GCA_036406655.1 Xanthobacteraceae bacterium
CCCGGAAGCAACAGCGCGATTTGCTCGAACGGCGCGCGCCCCTGCGGCACCGCAAGCCTCCTGGTCCCGCTTGTGTTGCGCGTGTTCCTTTCGCTGACCGTGGTCGCTCGCGCCCGATGGAACGGATCGCCGGCCTCGCATGCGATGTGACGGCGGACACAGAATTGCGAGCCTCGGCTCGGAAGTCCCGACAGACGAAAGCCCCGCGGTCGCCGCTCACTCCTTCAAGTCGAGGCTTCACCTCAGGCAATTCCACAGCTTTGGATTGCCTTACGAAAGCCACCGACCGAAGGCATTCAGACAGGAAAGGTTGCGCGTCGGGGGTTACGGCAATGATCCGCGCCACGGCAGTCCGTGCGCTCGTGCTGACGGCGGCTTTTGCCGCGGCATCGACGCCGGTGAGGTGCTTCGGCGAAGACAGCAATCAGCTGCCGTCCCGGGCAACAAAGGAGTTGCCGTCCGAGCTGCTGTCGCTGTTACGACAAAAGAAGATGCCGAAACATTCACCGATCCTCGTGCGCATCTTCAAGGAAGAGGCGGAACTCGAGGTCTGGAAACAGGACACCACCGGCCATTTCCAGATCCTCAAGGGCTTTCCGATCTGTCGGTGGTCGGGCGATCTCGGGCCGAAGTTGCATGAGGGCGACCGTCAGGCTCCAGAAGGATTCTATGCAATTACCCCCGAGCTGATGAACCCCAATTCCAACTTCTATCTCGCGATCAACACCGGCTTCCCCAACAGCTTCGACAAGGCGAACAACCGCGACGGCAGCGCTCTCATGATCCACGGCGACTGCTCCTCGAGCGGTTGCTATGCCATGACCGACGAGCAGATGGGTGAGATCTATTCACTGGCGCGCGACTCATTCCTCGGCGGCCGGCCGTCATTCCAGATCCAGGCCTATCCGTTCCGCCTGACGCCGGCCAATCTGGCGCGGCATAGAACCAATCCGCACCTGGGCTTCTGGCAGATGCTCAAGGTCGGCAACGATCACTTCGAGGCGACGCATCTCGAACCCACGGTGGATGTCTGTAATCGCCGCTATGTGTTCGATGCGCAACCTCCGCCGAATTCGCCGTATCCTCTCGTGTTCAATCCCACCGGTAACTGCCCCGCCTTTGTCGTGAATCCGAAAATCGCCCGACGGGCGCTGGAGAAGCAGCGCGCCGACCAGGTCGAATACGCGCATTTGCTCAAGGACAACGTGCCGGCGGCCCCGATCTACAGCGGACTGGACGGCGGAATGAACGAGGTTTTCCTCGCCCGGTTTCCGGCCAGAGTGACGCTTGCGAAAGTGCTGCCGTATGCATCTCATCTGCCGCAGCTGCCGCCGATCCCCTGGGTCGACAACGATGGTTCGTTGACGAGCAAATTGTTCGGCACCTTGTTCTGATCGACACGGGCGTTGCGGTACGCACGGGCATGCCGATTGCCCCGCGCTGCGCCGCCTCGTTTTCATGCTCCAGGGCCGGCGATGCCGGCGGGCAAGTCACTCGATCATCTCGTCGGCGCGGGCGAGCAGCGAAGGCGGAACGTCGAGGCCGAGCGTCTTTGCGGTCTCGAGAATCATCGACAGGCAGCGTAATGCCGGATCATCATCCCCGCCGCTTCTCCTCGATCCGGTCCCAGATCATCGCTGCCGCGTCGGGCCCGCCGAAGCTCTTCACGGCGCGGATGCCGGTCGGCGAGGTGACGTTGATCTCGGTCAGGTAGCCGTCGATCACGTCGATGCCGACGAACAGGAGACCGCGCGCATGCAGGGCGGGGCCGATCCGCGCGCAGATTTCGTGCTCGCGCTCGGTCAGCCCGGTCTCCTTGGGCGTGCCGCCGCGCACCATGTTGGAACGCAAGTCGTCGGCGGCGGGCACCCGGTTCACCGCTCCGGCGAATTCCCCGTCGACCAGGATGATGCGCTTGTCGCCGTCCTTCACCGCCGGCAGGAATTTCTGCACCACCCACGGCTCGCGGAAGGTGACCGCAAAGAGATCGTAGAGCGAGCCGAAATTGAGGTCCACCCTGGCCAGCCGGAATACCGCTTCGCCGCCTTTGCCGTAGAGCGGCTTCATCACGATGTCGCCGTGCTCGGCCCGGAATGCCTTGATCTCGGCGAGGTCGCGGGTGATCAGCGTCGGCGGCATCAGGTCGGGAAATTCCATCACGAACATCTTCTCCGGCGCGTTGCGCACCTGCGCGGGATCATTGACCACCAGCGTGCGCGGATGGATCCGCTCGAGCAGGTGGGTGCTCGTGATGTAGGCGAGGTCGAAAGGGGGATCCTGCCGCAGCAGCACCACGTCGAATTCCGCGAGCGGGACGCGCCGCGACGCGCCGAGCTTGAAGTGATCGCCCAGTCGGTCGCGCACCTCCAGCGGCTGCACGGTTGCGAACAGCTCGCCTCCGTGCAGCGCCAGTCGATCCGGCGTGTAATAGGCGAGCGAGTGCCCACGCCCTTGCGCCTCGAGAAGCAGCGCAAAGGTCGAGTCGCCGCGGATATTGATCCGCTCGATCGGATCCATCTGCACCGCGACCTCGAGGCTCATGGCTTCTCCGGGGCGTCGAAGCTGACACGCGACATTGGCAGCTCATCTGCTCGCATCGAACGCGCCGACGATGTGGCGCGGCAGCCGTCCCGGCGCCACCAGAATCACGTCGAGGCGGATGTCGCGGATGCGGGCATCGGCGTTCCGCGCAAGCCAGGCCTCGGCCGCGGCGATGATGCGGGCGCGCTGCCGCTCCGTCACCGACCAGGCCGCCTCATCGAGGGTTTCGCGGGCCTTGACCTCCACGAACGCCAGAAGATGACGCCGGCGGGCGACGATGTCGATCTCGCCGACCGGGCTCTTCCAGCGGCGTGCCAGGATGCGAAAGCCCTTGGCGACGAGCAAAGCTGCCGCCCGGCTCTCGGCGGAGATTCCGGTGCGGAAGGCGAGCTGGCGCTCGAGCCGCGGCTCCGGTCGGGATCCTTCATCGGCCATCGCCGTCCTCGCTCGCGAGCGCCAGCGCCCGCTGGTAGATGGCCCGCCGCGGCTGCCCGGTGACGGTGGCGATCTCGACAACTGCATCCTTGAGCGACAGCCGGCCCAGCGCCTCTCTGAGGAGTGCCTCGAGCTCGTCCTGGGCGGGCTCGGCTTCCTCCGCTGCCCCGATCACGATCACCATCTCTCCGCGCGGCTGCGCTGCGGCGGCGTAGTCGCGGGCGAGCCTCTGCAGGTCGCCGCGACGAACTTCCTCATGCAGCTTGGTGAGCTCGCGGCATATCGCGGCCTCGCGCGGCCCAAGCTCCGCCGCCAGGTCGGCGAGCGCGCCGGGGAGCCGCGGGCCGCTCTCGAAGATCACCAGCGTTGCGGGGATGTGCTTGAGCTCGGCGATCCGGTTTTGCCGCTGGACTGCGCGCGCGGGCAGAAATCCCTCGAAGAAGAACCGATCGGTCGGAAGCGCGGACACGGCAAGCGCTGCCAGGACCGCGGAGGCTCCCGGCAGCGCGGTCACGCTGTGGCCCGCCGTCTGCGCGGCGCGGACGAGCTTGTAGCCCGGATCGGAGACGAGCGGCGTGCCCGCATCGGAGACCAGCGCCACCGCCGCGCCTTCGCCGAGACGAGCAAGAAGCTTCGGTCGCGCCTGCGTGGCGTTGTGATCGTGGTAGGGTGTAAGCGTCGTTGCAATACCGAACTGATCGAGCAGCTTGCGGGTGACCCGGGTGTCCTCGCAGGCGATCAGGTCGGCCGCCGCCAGCACCTCGAGCCCGCGCAGGGTGATGTCGCGCAGGTTGCCGATCGGGGTCGCGACGACATAGAGGCCGCCCGGCAGCGCCGGTGCCTCAACCGGCGCGCCGGCGATGCGATAGTGCCGGCCCTGCTCGCGCGGCGCGCGCGGCATGCGCGCAGACAAGGCGGCGGGCGTGGTCCTGCTCATTGCGACAGTCTAGCCGCCGCCGCGTCGAGCGTCATCGGCAGCGCGGAAAAATTCATCGTTTTCATCGGCTTACCGATTGACGCGGGAAATGCGGGTTGCCAACCTGTCGGGGTGCCGACATGCTCGATCGCCGCCGGGGGAGAGCGGCCGATATGTTGCAGTCATTTGGGACCAGGGCATCTGCTGCCGCGCGCAAATCGTGCCTGGCGGTCGTCCTTTCCGCAGCTCTGCTGGCGGGTTGCTCGGGCAACCTTTCGAAGCTGCTGCAGGGCTCTCCGCCGAATGCGGCAGCGCCGGCACATTCCGCCGGCAATCTCGGCGAAGGCCACGTCAAGGTCGGGTTCATCCTGCCGCTGTCGGGCGGCGGCAATGCGGCGGCGGCGGCGCAATCGATGCGCCAAGCCGCGGAGATGGCGCTCGCCGAGTTCAGCAATCCCGACCTTCAGCTGCTGGTCAAGGACGACGCCGGCAACGCTCCCGGAGCGCAGCAGGCGGCACAACAGGCGCTGGACGAAGGTGCCGAGATCATTCTCGGACCGCTGTTTGCGCTGACGGTCGGTCCGGTCGGACAGGTTGCCAAGTCGCGGGGCGTTCCGGTGATAGCGTTCTCGACCGACTCGAACGTGGCGAGCCGCGGCGTGTATCTCTTGAGCTTTCTTCCGGAATCGGATGTCGATCGCATCGTCGGCTATGCCGCGGGTCAGGGTAAGCTCGCCTTCGCGGCGCTCGTGCCCGACAATGCCTACGGCACTGTGGTGGAGGCGGAGTTCAAGCAGACGGTGGCGCGCCGCGGCGGCCGTGTGGTCGCACTCGAACGATATCCGCTGGACCGCGCTCAGATGCAGGGGCCGGTGCGCAACGTTGCCCAGGCGGCGGCACGCGCCGATGCCATCTTCATCCCTGATACGGCCGAATGGGCCGGGCCGGTCGTGCAGGGCTTGATCGCCGACGGCATCGACGCCAAGCGCGTGCAGCTGCTCGGCACCGGGCTGTGGGAGGATGCCCAGATCTTCTCCAATCCGCAGCTCGAGGGGGCCTGGTATGCGGGCCCCGATTCGACCGGCTTCCGCAATTTTTCCGCCCGTTACCGAAGCCGGTTCGGCCAGGATCCGGCCCGCACCGCCTCGCTGGCCTACGACGCGGTGGCGCTGGTCGCGGCGCTGGTGAAGACCCAGGGCAAGCAGCGTTTTGCCGAAAGCGTGCTGACGAATTCCTCCGGGTTCACCGGCATCGACGGCCTGTTCCGGTTCCGGCCGAACGGCAGCAACCAGCGCGGGCTTGCGGTGCTGCGGGTTTCCCCGACCGGCGGGCAGATCGTCAGCGCGCCGCCCAAGTCGTTCACCGGCTCGGGCACCTGAGCCTGCCGGAACGGATCGCTACGCCGCCAGGTCGGCGACCACCGCATCGAGCACCGGAAAGCCGGCAGGGGTGACCCGCAACCTGCCTTCAGGCAAGGCCTCGAGCACGCCCTGCTCGCGCAGGAGCGCGATCCGGCGCGCATCGAGCGGCCGACCGGCAAGCTCCGCGTAACGCGCAACCTCGACCCCCTCGGCAAGCCGCAAGCCCATCAGCAGGAACTCGTCCGCCGCCTGCTCGGCGGTGAGCGCCTCGTCGCTCACGATGCCGTGGCCGCGCGCTTCGACGCGCATCAGCCAGCTCTCAGGCCGTTTCTCGGTCACGGTTGCATGACGCGTGCGTCCGCTGTCGAGGCGGCCGTGCGCGCCCGGGCCGATGCCGGCATATTCCTGTGCCCGCCAATAAATGAGGTTGTGCCGGCATTCGCCGCCCGGCCGGGCGTGGTTGGAAACCTCGTAGGCCGGCAAGCCGGCCGCGGCGCAAATCTCCTGGGTCGTGTCATAGAGGGCCCGCGCGTTGTCGTCGTCGGGAAGGGCGAGCTTGCCCGCGGCGCGCAGCGCGGCAAACGGGGTTCCATCCTCGATGGTGAGCTGATAGAGCGACAGGTGCTCGCCCGCCTCCGCAATCGCGCGCTCGAGCTCGGCTGCCCAGGCATGCGGGGTTTGCCCTCCCCGCGCATAAATCAGGTCGAACGAGGTGCGATCGAAGCTGCCGCGCGCGACGGCAAGCGCCGCCAGCGCCTCGTCCACGGAATGCAGGCGTCCGAGCTCCTTCAGCGCCGCATCGTCGAGCGCCTGCACCCCGAGCGAGACGCGATTGACTCCGGCTGCGCGATAGCCGCGAAACCGCGCGGCTTCAACGCTGGTCGGATTGGCTTCGAGCGTGATCTCGACGTCGGGGGCCATTGTCCAGAACCGAGCGATTGCCTCGAGGATCGCGCCTACCGTTGCCGGCTGCATCAGCGAGGGGGTACCGCCGCCGAAAAAAACCGTCGAAACCGTGCGTCCCGGCAGACGCGCCGCGGTCGTGGCGATCTCCGTCGTGAATGCCCGCAGGAAACGCGCTTCGTCGATGGCAGCATGCCGCACATGGCTGTTGAAATCGCAGTAAGGACACTTCGAGAGGCAGAACGGCCAGTGCAGGTAAATTGCAAAAGGCGGCGTCATTTCATATCAATTGCCGGGTTGAGGGGAGGCCGGCCGCATTTGCGGGGATGCAACCATCAGTCGCTCCGCCCATGCCGATCCCCGACCGTTGATGCCTGGTCCCTCGAGGTCAGGCATGCCTGCGCGAGCGCAATGAAGGCGCGGGCGCGGTGCGACAGCGCCCTGCCGCGCGGGGGCAAGGCGTGCTTTTCCTCGGCCGACATCTCGCCGAAGGTGCGTTGCTGGTCATCCGGCAGGAACATCGGATCATAGCCGAAGCCGAGCTCCCCGCGCGGAGGCCACACCAGCGTGCCGCTGCTCGCGCCCTCGAACTCCTCTACGTGATTGTCCGGCCATGCCACGCAAAGGGCACAGATGAAATGCGCCCTGCGCTGAGCCGCCGTTTCGGCCCGGCATGCGCGCAGCGCCTCCTCGACGGCTTCCATCGCTCGCCGGAAATCCTTGTCCGGCCCGGCCCAGCGGGCGGAATAGATGCCGGGCGCGCCGCCGAGGGCATCAACGGCCAGGCCGGAATCGTCGGCCAACGCCGGCAACCCGGAGGCCCTGGCCGAGGATAGTGCCTTGATCCGCGCATTCTCGCGCATGCTGGACCCGGTCTCGTCGGGCTCGGGAAGCCCCAGCTCGGCCGCGGACAGCGCCTCGACGGCGTAGCCCGCCAGGAGCTCTCGCAGCTCCCGCAGCTTGCCCGGGTTGTGCGTTGCAACCACCAGCCGGCCGTCGATCCGCCGATGGGCGGCGCCTCGGGTATCCGGTGCGGCCCCCCGCGCGCTCACATCACCGCCATCTTCTGCAGGTCGACCAGCTTCATCACCCCTTTTCTCGCGAGCGCCAGCAGGCCGAGAAACTGCTCCTCGGTGAACGGCACCTTCTCCGCCGTGCCCTGCACCTCGACGAGGCGCCCGGCGCCGGTCATCACAAAATTGGCGTCGGTGTCGGCTTCCGAATCCTCGGCATAGTCGAGGTCGAGCACCGAGGCGCCGTTGCAGATGCCGCAGGAAACGGCGGCAACGTGGTCGCGCAGCGGCTCGCCCTTGATCATGTCGCGCGTCTTCATCCAGCCGAGGCAATCATGCAGCGCCACCCAGGCGCCGGTGATGGCCGCCGTGCGGGTGCCTCCGTCGGCCTGGATCACGTCGCAATCGACGGTGATCTGCCGTTCGCCCACGGCGGTGAGATCGAGCACCGCGCGCAGGCTGCGTCCGATCAGCCGCTGGATCTCGATCGTGCGCCCGCTCTGCTTTCCGGCCGCGGCTTCGCGGCGCGTTCGTTCCGAGGTGGCGCGCGGCAGCATCCCGTATTCAGCGGTGACCCAGCCCCGCGCCTGACCCTTGAGCCAAGGAGGCAAGCGGTCCTCCAGAGTTGCCGTCACCAGGACGTGCGTGTCGCCGAACTTCACAAAGCAGGAACCCTCGGCGAATTTCACGACGCCGCGTTCGAGAGAGATGGCGCGCAGCTCGTCGGCCTGTCGGCGGCTCGGCCGCATCTGGAGCTCCTGTCGGGGCGGGACGCGAGGCAGCGTTTTAGGTGGGCCGATGCACCTCGACAAGTGGCATGCTCCGGGCGGCAGGTCGCAGCGGCGCGCAAGCCGTTCGCTGCCGCGGCGCATGCTTCCGGGGCTTTCCTCGGGCTCGCGCCCGCCTAGGATTGCGAGCTTGTGCTGATGCGCTGGGGCCGCGTCCGGCTTGCACAGGCGGCGGCGAATGGACAATTCTGTTGCGGCACTGCACGGAGCCATACGTGTCGCAGGACGTCCCCATCGGCGCCACCCAGGTGAGCCTGGCCCAGCTCAATGAGCGCTCGCGCGACATTTTTCGGCAGATCGTCGAGAGCTACCTCGCGACCGGCGAGCCGGTCGGCTCGCGCAACATCTCGCGGCTGATCACGACGCCGCTCTCGCCGGCTTCGGTGCGCAACGTGATGTCGGATCTCGAGCAGCTCGGCTTGATCTACGCGCCCCATACCTCGGCGGGGCGGCTGCCGACCGAGCTCGGCTTGCGGTTTTTCGTCGACGCGCTGATGGAGATCGGCGACCTCGGGGAGGCCGATCGGCGCGAGATGGAGGCCAAGGTTGCCGCTGCGGGCAAGTCCATGGAGGCGGTGCTCAACGAGGCTTCCGGCATGTTGTCGGGCCTGACCCGGGCGGCGGGCGTGGTGCTGGCGGCCAAATCGAACGTCCGGCTGAAGCACATCGAGTTCGTGCGGCTCGATCCCGAGCGTGCGCTGGTGATCCTCC
Organism: Xanthobacteraceae bacterium; assembly: GCA_036406655.1. Taxonomy (GTDB): domain Bacteria; phylum Pseudomonadota; class Alphaproteobacteria; order Rhizobiales; family Xanthobacteraceae; genus VAZQ01. The sequence continues at coordinate 8,669 of DASXAP010000116.1, forward strand.
TCGGCGAGGACGGCCAGGTCGAGAACCGTATCATTGCCGTGCCGATCGGGCTGCCGGCTTCGGCGCTCACCGAAGCCGCGAACTTTCTCAACGCCCATGTGCGCGGGCGAACCTTGGCCGAGGCGAAGGCCGAGCTCGAGAAGGCGCTCGCGGCCGGGCAGGCGGAGCTCGATCTGCTCAGTCAGAAGATCGTCGGCGCGGGACTGGCCAGCTGGTCGGGCGGCGAGTCCGGTGAACGGCTGCTGATCGTGCGCGGCGCCGCGCACCTGCTCGACGACCTCAAGGCAGTCGAGGATCTGGAACGGGTGCGGCTGCTGTTCGAAGACCTCGAGACCAAGCGCGATGTGATCGATCTCTTGGGCCGCGCAGAGCACGCGGAAGGCGCCCGCATCTTCATCGGGTCGGAGAACAAGCTCTTCTCGCTGTCGGGCTCCTCCACCATCGTGGCGCCGTATCGTGAAGGTTCCGGACGGATCATAGGGGTCATCGGGGTGATCGGGCCGACCAGGCTCAATTACGCGCGGGTAATCCCGCTGGTCGATCACACCGCCAAGGTCGTCGGCAGGCTCATCGGCGGCTGAGGCTTGCGGTAACGGCCGGTTCGGCTTGATTTTTTCTGCCGGAGCCCTGATATCCCGGGCAAAGGAAAGCAACGGGACTGACACGATGCCGGATACGACGGTTCGCACAGCCGGCGCCGCGACCGAGCAGGACGATCGGCCCCTCAATGAGGTCGCGCCCGAGACGGTGGAAGCTCAGCAAAGCGCCGACCCCGCCGCCGCAGCGGCGGCGCCACAAGAGGATCCCATGGCCGCGCTCGCCCGCGAAGCCGCCGACTACAAGGACAAGCTCCTGCGCACGCTCGCCGAGATGGAAAACCTGCGCCGGCGCACCGAACGCGAGATCGCCGACAGCCGGACCTACGGCATCTCGACGTTCGCGCGCGACATCCTGGCCGTTGCCGACAACATGGAGCGTGCGCTCGGGGCGCTCGACGCCGACTTGCGGGAGAAAGCCGACGCCACCACCAAGGCGCTGCTCGACGGGGTGGAGCTGACCGAGCGGGAGCTCGTGAAGGTGCTGGAGAAGCACGGGGTGAAGAAGTTCGACCCCCTCGGCGAGAAGTTCGACCCCAACTTGCACCAGGCCATGTACGAGGTGCCGGATCCGTCGCGGCCGGCAGGGACGGTGGCGCAGGTGGCGCAACCCGGCTACATGATCGGAGAGCGGGTGTTGCGCCCGGCCCTGGTCGGCGTGGCCAAGGGCGGCCCCAAGGCTGCCGCGGAGGCACCCGCCAACGACAACGCGAATACCACCGCCTGACCGCAGCAGTCCCGCAGGCGGGGGCGCGTCAATTCCGCTCGGGTCATATTCGAGATAAGCTCGCGTGCGCGCGCTCGGCCGGCCTCGGCCGCGCTTCCATTGCCGCGGCGGGACCGCCATGAAACGCAGCACCGAGCGCTTTCTCACCACGCATACCGGCAGCCTGCCGCGGCCCGACGACCTCATTCGCATGATGTACGCCAAGGAGGAAGGCGTGCCGGTCGACCGTGCGGCCCTGGCCGCTCGGGTTCGCGCCGCCGTCACCGAGGTCGTGCAGAAGCAGGTCCAATCCGGCATCGATATCGTCAACGACGGGGAAATGTCGAAGCCGAGCTATGCCACCTACATCAAGGACCGGCTTGCCGGGTTCGGCGGCAGCGGCAACACCTTCGTCTATCAGGACCTCGCCGAGTTCCCCAACCTGGCGAAGCGGGTGTTCGGCGACCCCGGCCGGTCGCGTCGCAGGACACCGGCGTGCAACGCGCCGATCAGCCTTCGCGACAGCGAGGCCGTGCTTGCCGACGTTGACAATCTGAAGCTGGCGCTGCAGGCGGCAGGGCGGATCGACGCGTTTCTGAGCGCCGCCTCCCCCGGGGTGATCTCGCTGTTCTTCCGCAACGAGCACTATCCCAGCGAGGAAGCCTATCTGTTCGCCATCGCCGAGGCGATGCGGCACGAGTATCAGACCGTAGCCGCGGCCGGCATTGTGCTGCAGATCGATTGTCCGGACCTCGCCATGGGCCGGCATATCCAATATGCGGCGCTCAGCCTGCCGGAATTTCGCCGGCGCGCGGGCATGCATGTCGAGGCGCTCAACCACGCGCTTGCCGCGATTGCGCCGGAGCAGCTGCGGCTCCACCTCTGCTGGGGCAATTATGAGGGGCCGCACCACTGTGACGTGCCGCTGGCCGACATCATCGACATCGTTTTCACGGCGCGGCCGAGCGCGATTTCCTTCGAAGCCGCCAACCCGCGTCACGGGCACGAATGGACGGTCTTCGAGCACGTGAAGCTTCCGCCCGGCAAGCTCCTGATCCCCGGGGTGATCGAATCCAAGTCGAACTTCATCGAGCATCCCGAGCTGATCGCACAGCGTATCGCCCGGTATGCCCGCCTCGTCGGCCGCGAGAACGTCATCGCCGGGAGTGATTGCGGCTACGGGACCTGGGTCGGGCAGGCGGCGGTTGATCCCGACGTGGTCTGGGCCAAGCTCGCGGCGCTGGCTGAAGGCGCGCGCATTGCTTCACGCCGGTTCTGGCAATGAGCGAGCAAACTACGAAATGCGGCGAATCAGATGCGTGTCCCGGATGCGGTGCAGCACGAGCGCTCGAGGGCAGTCGAATTGATTCCGGACCGATAGCGCTCGTGGTGCACCGCTGAATCCGGGACCGCCATAAAGATCGCGTTTCGAGCGGTCCCGGGTCTGCAGCGCAACACTTCGTGCTGCGCCGCGCCCAGGGACACACGGATACAGGCGTCAGAGTCGCTATACTAGCGGGGCTCGATGCCGTCGCGCACGGATCGGAAGCGGGGATAGGCGTCCTTCCAGGAATCGGCGCGGGCGATGCCGACCATCTGCAGATGCGCGCCGCTGCCGAAGCGCAGCCATTGCACCACCGTGAGCGGGGTGCCGCTCGCCGCATCTTTTGCGTCGGCGATGATCTGGTAGCCTTGCTGTCCGCCTATGCGCAGCGGCTCCGATACGGTGAAGCGGACCTCCTTGAGGTTCGGAACGGTGGCGAAAACGTCGCGCGCGAACGCCATCCGGTCGGTTGCCTGCGCCGGCGCGCCGGGCGCGACCGCAACGAAGATGTGCGAGTCGGTGCTGGCTGCGGGGGCGACCGGCGCGGTCGCCGCGGTGTCGCTCAGGATGACCGCCCGACCCGGAATGACTCCCGCCACCCGAAACCCGGCGAGCTCGCCGATCTTGAACGGCAGGAGCCCGAGCTGCTCCTCGACCGGTACATCGGCGCGCACGGCAAGCGATGTCAGCGCGGCGCGGACCGCTGCGTCCGGGTACAGCGTCCGCGCGGCGTCGGGAATCTGCGCCGTGACGATCGCGGTCAGGGTCGGCGACGCGGCGACCAGGATCCATTTACGCAACTTCTCGTTGTCGATCTCCTGCCGTCCGATCACCAGGAAGGCATGGCCGGTCGAAAGCTCCATGGCTTCGCGCTTCTCCAGCGCAACTCCCTGGCGCTTGAGCGTCTCGGCGGTGAGGGTGCGGTCCAGGTCGGCGTAAGCCCCGCCCGGCAGCGCCGCCAGGATGATGGCCGCATGATTGGGCGGGTCTTCGAAACCAAAGAAGCTCTTGCTCGCGACCATTCCGTCCGGCGGCGCAAGCCCGATGCGCGAGCCGGGCGGGTAGGCTACGTCGGCCGCCCGCAGCGGAGACGCGCCGAGCGCGGCCACGAGCAGAATCGTCCGGAGGAGGATCATGGCTCGCCATCATACCGGCATCGGGCGCTGAAACCTACAGGAGCATGCGATGCCCGCATGAAGCGGCCGCATGGGCTGGTCCGTCTCGCCGGTAGGCTGCCGATGCTCCGATGCGGATGGCGACCGGAGGGCGCCGCGCGCGCCTGCTCCGGGATCGCCGATCACCCGCAACCCGTGCCGGGCACCGTGACCCGCCGAAGCGTGAGATTGATGCGTCCGCCTTCCGGCAGCAGCGTCGATGTGCCGGGCAGGATCCGATCCACACCGTGGAACGCAAGCCGCGCTTCCCCGCCGAAGACCAGGGCGTCGCCCGAGGCGAGCCGCAGCGGGCGTGCCGGATCGGTGCGCTTCGCCCCACCGATGCGAAACACACAGCTGTCCCCGAGCGACAGCGAGACCACCGGGGCGGCGAGCTCCTCCTCGTCGCGATCCTGGTGCAGGCCGAGCTTGGCTGTCGTGGCATAGAAATTCACCAGGCAACATTCCGGCGGGTATGCATAGCGGGCAAGCCGCTGCCAGGCATCGAGCACGATTGAAGGCAGGGGCGGCCACGGCGTGCCCAGCTCCGGGTGATGGCGCTGGTAACGGTACCCTTTCTCGTCCGTGACCCAGCCGAGCGGCCCGCAATTGGTCATGCGCACGGACAGGGAACGGCCGCTTCCGGGCATGCGCGGGACATAGAGCGGTGCTGCTCCGATGACGGCGCGAACTGCGGCAAGCAGCGCCTCCTGCGCCGCCCGATCGAGGAAGCCGGGTGCGAGGGTGACGCCGGGCATGACACCTGTTTCCGCCATCGTGCTCGAGATACGCGACGGGCCTGCGCTTGGCCAGTGTTTCGCTCCGGCGGGCGGGCAGCTGCTGCGGCTTTCGATCCTGCACTCTCGATTCCGTGATCGGATATCTTGCGGCGCAAAGGGGCTCTCCTATATGAGCCGTTAGCGTCGCAGGGGCGGCGCTGACCACATTTGCAAGGGGGTCGGACTGGGGCCGCCGGTGGCGCGGATTCTCCTTCGGGTGCCGATAAGGGCCCGCCCGGCCTGCCGCAGCTAGAGGAAGCAAGCACCATGGGCAAGGTCATCGGCATCGACCTCGGCACTACCAATTCGTGCGTCGCCGTGATGGAAGGCAAGACGCCGAAAGTCATCGAAAATTCCGAGGGCATGCGCACGACGCCCTCGATCGTCGCTTTCACCGACGATGGCGAGCGGCTGGTCGGTCAGCCCGCGAAGCGCCAGGCGGTCACCAATCCCGAGCGCACCATCTTCGCCGTGAAGCGCCTGATCGGGCGGCGGTACGACGATCCGATGGTGGACAAGGACAAGAAGCTCGTCCCCTATAAGATCGTGCGCGCCAGCAACGGCGATGCCTGGGTCGAGATCGAGGGCAAGACCTATTCGCCCTCGCAGATCTCCGCCTTCGTCCTGCAGAAGATGAAGGAGACTGCCGAGGCCTATCTCGGGCAGAAGGTGGAGCAGGCGGTCATCACCGTCCCGGCCTATTTCAACGACGCGCAGCGGCAGGCCACCAAGGATGCCGGCAAGATCGCCGGCCTCGAGGTGTTGCGCATCATCAACGAGCCGACCGCGGCGGCGCTTGCATACGGGCTGGACAAGCAGAAGAGCGGCACCATCGCGGTGTACGACCTCGGCGGCGGCACCTTCGACATCTCGATTCTGGAGATCGGGGACGGGGTGTTCGAGGTGAAATCGACGAACGGCGACACCTTCCTCGGCGGCGAGGACTTCGACATGCGCCTCGTCAACTATCTAGCCGACGAATTTCAGAAGGAGCAGGGTATCGATCTGCGTCGCGACAAGCTCGCGCTGCAGCGGCTCAAGGAATCTGCGGAGAAGGCCAAGATCGAGCTCTCCTCCACCACTCAGACCGAGATCAACCTGCCGTTCATCACGGCGGACGCCTCCGGTCCCAAGCACCTCACCATGAAGCTCACCCGCGCCAAGTTCGAGGCGCTGGTCGACGATCTGATCCAGAAGACGGTCGAGCCTTGCCGGCAGGCGCTCAAGGACGCGGGCCTGTCCGCAGCCGAGATCAACGAGGTGGTCCTGGTCGGCGGCATGACCCGGGTGCCGAAGGTGCAGGAGGTGGTCAAGCAGCTGTTCGGCAAGGAGCCGCACAAGGGCGTCAATCCCGACGAGGTGGTGGCGGTCGGCGCGGCGATCCAGGCCGGCGTGCTGCAGGGAGACGTCAAGGACGTGCTGCTGCTCGATGTGACGCCGCTTTCGCTCGGCATCGAGACGCTGGGCGGGGTGTTCACCCGTCTCATCGACCGCAACACCACAATCCCGACCAAGAAGAGCCAGGTGTTCTCGACCGCCGAGGACAACCAGGGGGCGGTGACGATCCGGGTGTTCCAGGGCGAGCGCGAGATGGCGGCCGACAACAAGCTGCTCGGCCAGTTCGATCTGGTGGGGCTTCCGCCCGCGCCGCGCGGGGTGCCGCAGATCGAGGTCACGTTCGACATCGACGCCAACGGCATCGTCAACGTCCAGGCCAAGGACAAGGGCACCGGCAAGGAGCAGCAGATTCGGATCCAGGCGTCGGGCGGGCTGAGCGAGGCCGACATCCAGCGCATGGTCAAGGACGCCGAAGCGCACGCCGAGGAGGACAAGAAGCGCAAGGTCGAGGTCGAGGCCAAGAACCATGCCGAGGCGCTGGTCCACTCCACGGAAAGGGCGCTGGCCGAGCATGGCTCGAAGATCGGCGACGCCGACAGGCGCGCCATCGAGAACGCGATGGCCGATCTGAAGGAAGCTCTGAAGGGCAGCGACGCGGGGGCGATCACCGCCAAGGCCAATGCGCTGGCGCAGGCGTCGATGAAGCTCGGCGAGGCGATGTACAAGCAGGCGCAAGAGGGAGCCGCCGCGTCCGGCGGCGCGGGGGGCGAGGGCGCGACCAAGAAGGAGGACGTCGTCGACGCGGAATTCACCGAGGTCGACGACGACAAGAAGAACAAGAAGTCGGCCTGATCGCCGCGCGAGCGCGCCGTGCGAATGTCTTCTCATTCCCACCCCCGGAGGCAAGGCCGGGGGTGCATCTTTTTTGAAGCACCATGAATGACCACGTAAGGTTCGACGACGGCACTGCTGCAGACACGACGGGGCGGGACGCGGGGATGGCCAAGCGCTGCTATTACGAGGTTCTGGAGGTCGGTCGCACCGCCAGCGATGGCGACCTCAAGTCGGCATTTCGCAAGCTCGCGATGAAATGGCACCCCGATCGAAATCCCGGAGACAGGAACTGCGAAGGCCGGTTCAAGGAGATCAACGAGGCCTATGAAGTCCTGAAGGATCCGGACAAGCGGGCTGCCTACGACCGCTTCGGGCATGCGGCCTTCGAGCATGGCGGCAGCCCCGGCGGCTTCGGCAGCGATTTCGGCTCGGCGTTCTCCGACCTGTTCGAAGGCATTTTCGGCATGGGCGGCGGTCGCGGCCGCACCGGCCGCGAGCGCGGTGCCGATCTGCGCTACAACATGGAGATCAGCCTGGAGGAGGCCTATTCCGGCAAGACCGCGCAGGTCCGCATTCCAACCTCGGTGACGTGCGAGGCCTGCTCCGGGTCGGGCGCAAAGCTGGGGACGCGGCCCAAAGCCTGCCCGGTTTGCGGCGGGCAGGGGCGCATCCGCCACGCCCAGGGCTTCTTCACGCTCGAGCGGACTTGTCCGAGCTGCCAGGGACGGGGGCAGGTGATCGACAACCCGTGCCCGGCCTGCTCCGGCTCCGGTCGGGTCACGCGCGAGCGCACGCTGTCGGTCAACATTCCCCCAGGCGTCGAGGACGGGACCCGGATCCGGCTCGCCGGCGAGGGCGAAGCAGGAGTGCGAGGTGGCCCTGCCGGCGACCTCTACATTTTCCTGTCCATCGGCGCGCACCAGTTCTTCCAGCGCGAAGGCGCCGACCTGCATTGCCGGGTGCCGATCTCGATGGTATCGGCGGCGCTCGGCGGTGAGTTCGAGGTGCCGACCATCGACGGCAGCAAGACGCGCGTGAAGGTGCCCGAAGGCACCCAGACCGGACGGCGCTTCCGGTTGCAGGGCAAGGGGATGCCGGTGCTGCGTTCGAAGCAGACCGGCGACATGTATGTTCAGGTCCTGGTCGAGACGCCGCAGAAGTTGACCAAGCGGCAGCGCGAGTTGCTGGGTGAGTTCGAGCGGTTGTCCTCCAAGGAGACGCAGCCGGAATCGAGTGGATTCTTCGGCAGGGTCAAGGAATTTCTCGGCCGTGCCGGAACCGGCTGAGTATTTTGCGGCTTGACCCCTGCCTCCAGCGGCCTTACCGGTGGTGGCTCTTGCCATAGCAATCGGTTTGCAGCGCCAGCTTCATGACCCTGCCCGCGCTTCAGCTGCTCGAGCAAAAATTCGAAAGACAACGACGCCTTTTCGAGGCGAAAAGGGACGAGCTCGAGCGTGAGATCGGGCGACGGATGCAGCTGTTCGAGCAGCGCAAGGGGGCATTCGAGCGCAAGATCGAGCAGCGGCTCGAGAATCACCGGAAAAAATTCGAGGAGGAGATCGAACGCCAGAAGCGGAAGCTCGAGACGAGGATTCGCCGGTTCGAGCAGAACAAGCTCATTCGCCTCGATGACGAGGTGCGTTTCATCCGCAGCTGGATCGAGCGGCCGCTTACGACCGGGGCGGTGACACCGTCCGGGCGTGCGCTTGCGCGCACGATGGCGAGCTACATCGACGCGGCAAGGCCCGGCCCGGTGATCGAGCTGGGGCCGGGCACCGGGCCGGTGACGGAGGCGCTGATCGCGCAGGGCGTTGATCCGTCGCGGCTCATCCTGATCGAGTTCGATCGCACTTTTTGCCGCTTATTGCGCGCGCGCTACTCGTCCGCGACCGTGATCCAGGGTGACGCCTATGCTCTGCGGCGGCTCCTGGGCGGGCTGCTGCAGCAGCCGGCTGCCGGCGTGGTCTCGGGTCTGCCGCTGTTCACCAAGCCGCTGCGGATGCGGTTGCGGCTGCTGTTCGAGGCTTTCGGGCTCATGTCGGCGGGGGCGCCTTTCGTGCAGTTCACCTACAACACGGTGTCGCCGATCCCCAAGCGTCTCGACCGGGTCGAGGCCGAGGCATCGGAACGGATCTGGCTGAATATTCCACCGGCCCGCGTCTGGGTGTACCGGAGAGGCTGACGGACGACGAAGGATAGAGCGAGCCCCGAATCTGTCCTCCGTCGGCTTTCCTCTGTCGTTCGGTTCTCCATGCCCTCTGCAAGGATCCTGGTCATCCCCGGGTCGCTGCGCGCCAACTCCTACAACGCGCGGTTGGCGGCGCTGGTAACCAAGGAATTGGTGCTCGCCGACGCGGAGGTCACCCGCATCTCGCTCGCCGACTATCCGCTCCCCCTGTTCGATGCCGAAGCCTGCGAGAGGTCAGGGCCGCCACAGAATGCGTTGCGGCTGAAGCGACAGATGTCGGCGCATCAGGGCGTGTTCATTGCCAGCCCGGAATACAACGCGTCGATCACGCCGCTGCTCAAGAACATGATCGACTGGATATCGGTCGCACGCGAGCGCGGCGAAGAGGAGCTTGCTGCATACCAGAACCGGGTTTTCGCCCTCGGCGGCGCCTCGCCGCGCGCTTCGGGTGCCACGCACTCCCTGCTCGCGCTGCGGCAGGTGCTGGCGGTGGGCTGCCGGGCGCTGGTGCTTCCGGAGCAGGTCTCGGTCGCAAATGCCGCGCAGGCCTTCGACGAGCGGGACGGCCTCGTCGATGCTCGCGCCGCCGGCCAGCTGAAGCTGGTGTTGCGCAAGCTCGTCGAGACCGCCCTATTGCTCGCCGGACACAGGGTGCCGGGATGAGAGGGTTGCGCCGTGACCGCTGATGCGCGCGAGCGCCTGATCGTCGCCTTGGATGTTCCCTCCGTCGCCGCGGCGGAGGCGCTGGTCGCCCGCCTCGGCGAGAGCGTCGTGTTCTACAAGATCGGCTACCAGCTCGCCTTTGCCGGCGGGATCGATTTCGCCAGGGTGCTCGCCAGCGCCGGAAAGCAGATTTTCCTCGATCTCAAGCTCCACGACATCGGCCATACGGTGGCCCGGGGAGTCGAGAGCGTGGCGCGGCTTGGCGCATCCTTTCTCAGCGTGCATGCCTATCCGCAAACGATGCATGCCGCCGTCGACGCCCGGAAAGGCTCGAAGCTGCGCATTCTCGCCGTCTCCGTGCTCACCTCCTATGACGACGCCGATCTCGCCGCTGCCGGGTATGACTTCACCGTTTCCGAGCTGGTGGCCGAGCGCGCCGCCCAGGCGCGCGATGTCGGCGTGGACGGGCTCGTCTGCTCGGCCGCCGAGGCGGAAATGCTGCGCCCGACGATCGGGTCGGCCATGCTGCTGGTCACCCCCGGTATTCGTCCGGCAGATGCCGACAAAGGCGACCAGAAGCGCGTCGTGGCTCCGGCGGCAGCGGTCAAGGCAGGCGCCGACTACCTGGTCGTCGGTCGTCCCGTCATCGCTGCGCCGGATCCGCGAGCAGCCGCCGACGCGATGGTCGCGGAGATCGCCGGTGTCATGCGCGGGTGAAGGCAGGGGAGACCGACATGCCGAAGGGTTATTGGATCCCGCACATCGATGTGCACAATCCCGAGGGCTACAAGGCCTACATGGCGGCGACGCCTGAGGCGCACCACAACTTCGGCGGCCGCGCCCTGGTGCGCGGCGGCGCTTGCGAGGTGGTGGAAGGCCGCGCCCGGGCGCGCAACGTCCTGCGTGAATTTCCTGACTATGCCACCGCGCTCGCCTGCTACCGCTCGGCGGAATACCAGCGCGCCAAGCCGCTGCGCCTGCCGCATTCCGACTGCGATTTCGTCATTGTCGAGGGCTACGACGGAGCCCAGCCGGCGCAGCTCTCGCCGCCACCCCCTGCGCCGGCGACGCGCAAGGGATATTGGGTCGCGCACGTCGACGTGACCGATCCCGAGGGCTACAAGGCCTATGTGGCTGCGAACGCAGCGCCCTTGGGAAAATACGGTGCGCGCTTTCTCGTGCGCGGTGACGTGCGCGAGGTGGTCGAGGGGAACGTGCGTGCACGCACGGTCGTGCTCGAGTTTCCGAGCTTTGCTGCGGCACGCGACTGCTATCGCTCCCCGGAGTACCAGGCCGCTGCGGCATTGCGCAAAGGCAAGGCGGAGTGTGACCTCTTCATCGTCGAGGGCTGCGACGCTCTGCAGCGCTGAGCCGATCCCAGCCGGCGCTTTCCATCATCCCGGCGCACCGGTATATCCGGGTGCCGGAGCTCAGTCATGGCCGAGATGCGGTTGATCGTTGCCGGTGCCGGCGGACGCATGGGGCGCACGCTGCTGCATGCGATTGCGGCTAATAGGGGCGTGGCGCTCGCGGGCGCCGTCGATGCGCCGGGCTCGGCGGTGATCGGGCGCGACGCCGGCGAGCTCGCCGGGCTCGGCCACAACGGGGTGACCGTGACCGCCGATGTCGAGCCGCTGCTCGCCGCCGCCGATGCGCTTCTCGACTTCACGATTCCGGCGGCCACGCTCGGCTTTGCCGAGCTCGCCGCCAAGGCACGCCTCGTGCACGTGATCGGCACCACCGGGCTCGACGCGGAGGCCGAGAAGCTGATCGGGCATTCCGCCCGGCGCACCGTGATCGTCAAGTCGGGGAATTTCAGCATGGGGGTGGCGCTGATGGAGGCGCTGACCAGGCGGATGGCGAAGACACTGGGCGAGGAGTTCGACGTCGAGATCCTCGAGATGCACCACAACAAGAAGGTGGATGCGCCGTCCGGCACCGCGTTGATGTTGGGCCGCGCGGCCGCGCAGGGCCGCGGCGTCGATCTGGCGCAGCGCTCGGTGCGCGGGCGGGTCGGGGTGACGGGCGCCCGTTGCGCCGGCGATATCGGTTTCGCATCGCTGCGGGGCGGCTCGGTAGTGGGCGATCACACCGTGATCTTCGCGGGGCCGGCGGAGCGCATCGAGCTTGCCCATCGCGCCGAGGACCGCATGATATTTGCGCGCGGCGCGATTGCCGCGGCATCATGGGCGCGCGGGAAGGAGCCCGGCCTCTATTCGATGGCCGACGTGCTCGGCCTGCGCGATTTCTGAGATCGGGCATTCCACGCGTCCGGGCACAGGGAGTGGCGAACTTGTCGGATCCTTCTCGCTTCCTGCCGGAGCCGGGGCAGGCAACGGAATTCCTGCAGGAGATGGAGTCCACGGCGCTCGAAGCGTTGCTCGAGCGCGCCCGTGCCCGACGCGAGGCGGTGCACGGCAACATCATCTCCTATTCACCGAAGGTCTTCATCCCGCTGACCCGGCTCTGTCGAGACGCATGCGGCTACTGCAGCTTCGCGCGGCAGCCGCGCCAGGTGCCCGCCGCGTATCTCGAGGCGGACGAGATCGTCGCCATCGCCCGTCGGGGTGCCACGCTGGGTTGCACCGAGGCGCTGTTCACCCTGGGAGAGCGACCTGAAGACCGCTACCCTTCGGCTCGCAAGGAGCTGGCCGATCTCGGCTACCCGGACACTCCCGCCTATCTCGCGGCAATGGCCGACCTGGTGCAGCGGGAGACCGGGCTCCTGGCTCACACCAATCCGGGCACGCTGCGCCGCGCGGAGCTTCTCGCGCTCCGCGGCGTGAGCGTATCGCAAGGCCTCATGCTTGAAAGCACGGCTGTGCGGCTGTGCGACAAGGCAGGGCCTCATTATCGCTGTCCCGACAAGCACCCCCTGGTCCGCATTGCGACCATCGCCGCCGCAGGCGAGCTGGCCATTCCGTTCACGACCGGGATTCTCATCGGCATCGGCGAAACCCGGTGCGAGCGGATCGAGGCACTGTTGACCATCCGTAACCTGCACGAGCGCTTCGGGCACGTGCAGGAAGTCATCGTGCAGAATTTCCGGGCCAAGCCGGGGACCCGGATGGCGGGGGCAAGCGAGCCGGATTTTGCCGATCTTCTCTGGACGGCCGCGGTGGCGCGGCTCCTGCTGCCGCCGTCGATGCATGTGCAAGTGCCGCCGAACCTGAGCTTCTCGCGGTTTGCGGAGCTCCTGAATGCGGGGATCGACGACTGGGGCGGCATCTCTCCAGTCACCCCGGACTACGTCAATCCGGAAGCTCCCTGGCCGGAAATCGAGAAGCTGCGCCGTGCGACCGAGAGTTTCGGTGCCACCCTGGCGGCCCGGCTTCCCGTCTATCCGGATTTCATGCGCGCGGCCGATCGCTGGATCGATCCGCGGGTGAAGCCGCTCGTGCTGAGACAAGCCGATGGCGACGGCTGGGCCCGCGCGGACGACTGGTCTCCCGGCATTGCCGACCGGCCGATGCAGAGCTTCCCAGCCGCTGCGAGGCCTGCACGCGGTCTCGAGCGCGTGCTCCACCGCGCCATGCGGGGAGAGCGATTGACCGAGGAGACGATCGCCGGGTTGTTGCGGGCACGCGGGGGCGAAGTGTCGACGATCGTCGCCGCCGCGGACGAGCTCCGCCGATGCACGAGCGGCGACGTCGTGCGCTATGTCGTTAATCGAAACATCAACTATACCAACATCTGTGAATATCGATGCGCCTTCTGTGCGTTCTCGAAGGGCAAGACCTCGGATTTGCTGCGCGGCAAGCCCTACAATCTGTCGCTCGACGAGGTCGCGCGCCGCGCCGCCGAGGCCTGGGAGCGGGGGGCCACCGAAGTCTGCATGCAGGGCGGCATTCATCCGAGCTTCGACGGCCGCACTTATCTCGACCTGTTGCGGGCGGTCAAGGCAGCCGCCCCGGCGATCCACGTCCACGCCTTCTCGCCGCTTGAAGTGAGCCATGGCGCGGCGACGCTGGGAGTCTCCACAGCGCGTTTCCTGCAGATGCTCGCCGACAATGGTCTCGGCTCGCTCCCCGGCACTGCCGCCGAGATTCTCGATGACGGAGTTCGAGCCGTGCTGTGCCCGGACAAGCTGAGCGCCTCGCAGTGGCTCGATGTGATCGAAACCGCGCATCGCCTGGGTCTCCGCACGACGGCAACCATCATGTTCGGGCATCTCGACGCGCCCGTGCATTGGGCGCGTCATCTCCTGCACATCCGCGATCTGCAGGAGCGCACCGGGGGCTTCACCGAATTTGTCCCGCTCCCTTTCGTGCATATGGAGGCGCCGATGTTCCTGCGCGGTATCGCCCGCAGGGGACCGACCTCGCGCGAGGCGATCCTGATGCACGCGGTGAGCCGCCTGGCTCTTCATGCGCTGATCACGAACGTCCAGGTCTCATGGGTCAAGCTCGGCGTCGAAGGCGCGTGCCGCGCACTTGCCGCGGGCGCGAACGATCTTGGTGGAACGCTGATGAATGAAAGCATTTCCCGCGCGGCCGGCACCGAGCACGGGCAGGAATTGCCGCCCGAGGCCATGGACCGGCTCATCACGGGTCTCGGCCGGCGGCCGCAGCAGCGAACCACGCTCTATGGCCCGGTTGACGACGAGCGGCGGCGGACCTCCTACCGGGCGGCGCCGCTTGTTCCCGCTCTACCTCCTCCATCGCGAGGGGGCGGGCTCTTTCCGGCATCCGTCGCGACACGGTGAGACCGACATGCGTGCGACCCTGAGCATCGCGGTTGTCGGCGGGACGGGACAGGAGGGCAGCGGTCTGGCGCTGCGTCTGGCCCGCGCCGGGCACAAGGTCGTCATCGGCTCGCGCGACGCCGGCAGGGCAGCGGCACGAGCCGCCGAGCTTCGCGGCAGGCTCGAGCAGGGCGAAATTTCCGGTGCCGGCAATCTAGAGGCGGCTTCGGCCTCGGAGCTCGTGATCCTCACCGTGCCCTATTCGGCGCAGAAGCCGACCGTGAAGGAGATCGAAGCCGCGCTGCAGGGCAAGGTCCTCGTTGATGCGACGGCTCCTCTCGTCGCGCCGAGAGTCTCCCAGGTGCAGCTCCCCGAGACAGGTTCCGCGGTCGCGGCGGTTCAGCGGATGCTCGGCGAGCGGGTGCGGGTGGTGTCGGCGTTCCAGAACGTGTCGGCGCATCACCTGAGTGATCTTTCCCACGAGGTCGAATGCGACGTGCTCGTTTGCGGCGACGATCGAGCGGCCTGCGAGGTGGTGATCGCGCTTGCACGCGATATCGGCCTGCGCGCCTTTCATGCCGGTCCCATCTGCAACTCGGCGGCGGCCGAGGCTCTCACCTCGATCCTGATCTCGATCAACCGGCGCTACAAGGCTCCGGGCTCCGGAATAAGGATCACCGGCGTTGCCGCCGACACTGCGCCCGCGGCGGCGCGCAATTGACGGGCCATACCACGGTTACTAAGGTCTTCCGCGGCCACCTCAGGGAAATGGAGCGTTGCATGGCACTCGCACGACGCATTCTGGGAGCCATGGTGGTGCTGTGCGGCATGGTTGCCGCCCCGCTCAGCGCAAGCGCGCAGGTGAAGCTCAAGGTCGGGCTGCTGCCGTTTTCCGAGGCGCTGGCCGCCGTGATCGCCGACCGGGAAGGCTTCTTCAAGGCCGAGGGGCTGGAGATCGAGATCAGCAAATTCCAGAGCGGCGCCGCGGCGGTGCCGGTGCTGCAATCCGGGCGCATCGACATCGCCTTCAGCAACACGGTCTCGACGCTACAGGCGATCGAGCAGGGGCTCGATGCGATCGTGCTCGCCCCTGCAGCCGTCGTGCGCAGCTCCCCGCCGGATACGACCACCGCCATTCTGGTTCGCAAAGGCTCGATCAAGTCGATCAAGGAGCTCGAAGGCAAGCGCATGGCGGTGAACGTCATCAACAGCACTGCCTGGCTGCACGCGGTCGCCGCGCTCGAGCTGCACGGCGTCGACCACGGCAAGGTGCGATTCGTCGAGGTGCCGTTTCCGCAAATGAACGATCCGCTGCTCAATAGCCAGGTCGACGCCATCGGCCAGGTCGAGCCGTTCCGCTCGGCGCTGATGGAGACGGGAAAAGCGGAGATCGTGAGCTGGCCCTACGTGGAGACGGCCCCCGGGTCGGACATCACCCAGTATCTTGCGCTGGCATCGTGGGTGGACAAGAACCGCGACGCTGCGGTGCGGTTTGCCCGAGCCGTGGCAAAGGGGGCGCAGTTCGCCAAGACCAACGAGGCGGCGGCGCGCGAGATCAACGTCGCCTATACCGGGCTCAATCCGGCGCTGAAGGACAAGGTGCTGCTGGCCGAGCTCGGGACCGCGGTGAACGTGACCGGGATGGGCCGCACGATGCAGCTGATGCAGAAATTCGGCATGCTCAAGCAGCCGATCGACATCTCGAGCCGAGTCCTGAAGCTCCCCTGAGTGTCTGGCCGTAATGACCGGCTCGCCCCGGCCGTTCCTGCGCATCCAGGGGGTCCGCAAAGCCTTTGCCGCCCCGGCCGGAAAGACGGTGGCGCTCGCCGGGGTGGACCTCGATGTCGAGCGCGGCAGCTTCGTCTCGATCGTCGGCCCGTCCGGATGCGGCAAGTCGACGCTTCTGCAGATCGTCGCCGGGCTCCTGGACGCCACCTCGGGCGCGGTATTCCTCGAGGGCCGCAGCGTGGAAGGCCCACCGCCCGGCGTCCTCTACGTCTTCCAGCAGTACACGCGCTCGCTGTTCCCCTGGAAGACGGTCGAGCGCAATGTCGCATTCGGGCTGGAAAGCCGCGAATTGCTGTCGCGATCGGCGATCGCCGAGCGTACCCGCGAGATCATCGGGCTGGTGAAGCTCAGCGGCTTCGAGCACTACTATCCGTGGCAGCTTTCCGGCGGCATGCAGCAGCGGGTGGCGATCGCCCGGGCGCTGGCCTGCCGCCCCGCGGTCCTGCTGATGGACGAGCCGTTCAGCGCCGTCGATGCGCTGACGCGGGTCGGGCTGCAGGAGCTGCTGCGCAGCCTCTGGCGCGAGCTCGGCCTCACCGTGATTTTCGTCACCCATGACGTGGACGAGGGGGTCTATCTCTCCACCCGCGTCGTCGCGCTGACCCGCGCCCCCGGCAGCATCGCGGTCGATCTCGCGATCGACCTGCCGGCTCCGCGCGACCAGATCGCGACCCGCGCACTGCCGCAATATCTCGATTATCGCGCCCGCCTGCTGGCGCAGCTTTTCGCCGACGAAGGGCTGGTCGCGACGGAGCGCGCATGAGCGATCGCACCGCGCCGGAGGCAGCTCCCGTCCTCCCGAGCAAGGTCAAGCGTCCGCGCCGCTTCACCTCGCCCTGGCACACGCGCTGGCTCGGAGTCGCATTCATCGCGATCCTCCTGGTCCTGTGGGAGATCGCGGCGGCAAGCGGCAGCATGCCGTCGTTGAGCTTTCCGCGCATGAGCGCGGTGCTGGTGAGCTGGTGGAACCTCGTCATCTCCGGCGAGCTGCCGCGGGAGCTCGGCGACAGCCTCTGGCGGATGTTTGCCGGCTACTTCATCGGGGTGTCGCTCGGGGCCCTGCTGGGGCTGCTGATGGGCTACTTCCGCTTCTTCTACAATCTGCTGGAGCCCATAACCGAGGTGCTGCGGCCGATCCCGAGCCCCGCCTATCTGCCCATCGTGATCCTGTTTCTCGGCATCGACGACGAGATGAAGATCTTCATGATCGCCTTCTCGTCGCTGTTCCCGGTGCTGATCAACACCTATAGCGGGGTGCGCAGCGTCGACCCGATACTGCTGCAGACCGCGCGCACGTTCGGGGTCTCCGGCCGCAAGCTGGTGTGGCAGATCGTGCTGCCGGCCGCCTCGCCCTACATGTTCACCGGCATGCGCATAAGCCTCGCGGTGGCGCTCATCGTCATGGTCATCAGCGAGATGGTGGCCGCCTCGAGCGGCATCGGCTATTTCATCCTCAGCGCGCAGCGGGGGTTCAAGATCCGGGAGATGTTCGCCGGCGTGCTCACGCTGGCCGCGGTGGGCTACATCCTCAACCGGGTGTTCGTCGCAATCGAGAACCGTGTGCTGGCCTGGCACTACGGTTACACCCAGCAGCAGCGCAATTGATTCTGTAGGATGGGTGGAGCGCGCGCTGCGCGCGATACCCATCGCCTTCTGCCGGCGATGTGATGGGTATCGCCCCCTACGGGGGCTCCACCAATCCTACGAAGCTGTGCGTGATCTGCGGTCTGCTCGGCAGCCACGCGCGCGGCGAGCCGCCCTACGATGCCTCCTTCCCCGCCACGAAGCGCGGCGCGAAGGCGTTTCCGGCCGGCACGACCGCGGCAACATGCGGCGCGCCGAAGTGGGTGGGAAACAAGAGCTCGCTGTGCTCGACGCAGCGCTCGAGCACCCGCCGCCGCGTGGCGCGCGCCTCTTCCGGCAGCTCGCAATAGGCCGAATTCCACTCCGGCGCGAGGAGCTGCAGCGGATGGTGCAGCGCGTCCCCGCAGAACACCGCGGCTTGCCCCTGCCGGACGAGCCGCAGGATGACGTGCCCCCGCGTGTGCCCGGGCGCCGGCTCGATCGTGAGCGCGTCGTCGATCGCATGCGCACCGTCGACGAGCACCGCCTGTCCGGCCTCGATCACCGGGAGCACGCTGTCGCGGTACGAGTTGCTGCGCTGCGGATCCGCGTCCGCGGCCGGGTTGCCGCGCGGATCGCCCCACTCGTTCTCGGCGCGCGAGAAGAGATACCTGGCATTGGGAAACGTCGGCACCCAGCGACCGTCCCGCAGCATCGTGTTCCAGCCGACATGGTCCGAGTGCAGGTGCGTGCACAGCACGATATCGACCTCATCTCTTGCGACGCCGGCCTCGCGCAGACGATCGAGCCAAGGCGTGTCGAGCTGGTGGAAGCGCGCGAAGCCGGGTCTGTTCTTGTGGTTGCCGGCGCAGCTGTCGACCAGCACCGTGTGCCGCGGAGTGCGGATGAGCCATGAATGGACGCTGGTGACCAGCCGGTCGTGCCGGGGCGAATAGTGATCCGGCACGAGCCAGTGGAGATGACGCTCGAGGACGGCGCGATCGAAGCCCGGGAGAAATTTCTCCGGTCCCAGGGTCGCGAATCCGATCTGCTCGCCCACGCGGGTGATGCTCGCGCCGCCGATGCTCCAGGTCGTCATTGCCCTCTCCTCATCCTGTCGCGAGCCGGCTGCGACCGAGCATGCCGCGCGGGCCTCGAGATTGACAGCGCACGCGCCTTTCCCCGATAGTGATTTCCTCACTTCCCACGAGCGTCAGGTCGTGCCCATCATCCAGGCGAATGGCTGCAACTTCTACTACGAGCTGAGCGGCCAGGGTCCGGATCTGGTCTTCATTCACGGCGAGATCCACGGCGTCGAGTACTGGGAATATCAAATTCCCGAGCTTGCGCGCGAGCACCGATGCTTCGCCTATAATCGGCGCGGGCACGCGAGGACCGAGCTTACCGACTTCGGCTTCTCGCTCGTCAACCAGACCCGTGATCTCGCCCGGCTGATCGAGCTTCTGGGCATCGAGCGGCCGGTGATCATCGCGGTCGCATTCGGCACGACCATCGCCGCGAGCTACGCCATCCAGTTCCCCGCACGCGTGCGAGGCATGGTGCTGGTTGCCTGGAGCGAATTGCACGATTCGATGCAATACTTCCAGCGCTGGAAGTCCTACAACGAGGAGGCGACGAGGATCATCGAGACCGGGGGTCGCCAAGCCTTCGTCTCGCTGTTGCGCAGGGATGCCGGCAAGCGGATCTACCGCGTCATCCCGCTCGAGGACCCGGTACGCGAGAAGGCGATCCAGATGTTCGCGAGCCATCCGCTCGAGGAGTTTCGCCATGGAATGCTCGAGTTCGGCTCGTCGGTGCCCGACCTCGTCCCGCAGTTTCGCAGCCTCGATCTGCCGGTGCTCGGCCTGTGCGGCAGCAACGACCCGTATCCCGACCAGCCGGAGGTGCTCGCCGGGATGAGAAACTTCCGCGAGGCGCCCTCGATCGAGGGGGCCGGCCGCTTCGTCCATTGGGAGCGGCCCGCCGAGTTCAACGCCGTCGTGCGCGGCTTTCTGCAGCAGCTGGCGTGAGCCGCGGCGCGGTTGGCATGAGAGCAACTCGACGGGACTGGTAGCTTGATCGACAGGGAGAACTGCGTCGTCGCCGTCGACGTGGGCGGCACGTGCACCGATTGCGTCGTGGCCGCCGCCGGCGCGCCGATCCGCTTCGGCAAGGCTCTCTCGACGCCGCCGCGATTTGCCCTGGGCGTGCTCGATTCGGTGCGCGCGACGGCCGCAGGCATGGGATGCGAGCCGGCGGACCTGCTGGCGAAAACCCGCCTCTTCATCCACGGCTCGACCGTCGTCGACAATGCGATCTTCACCCGCGAGGGCGCCCGCACCGGTCTCGTCACCACTGCCGGATTCGAGGATACGCTCTTGGTGACGCGGGGCGCCTATGGCCGCTGGTCCGGGCAGCCGGAAGAGGCGATCAAGCATCCGGTTGCCTCCAACCGCCCGCCCCCGCTCGTGCCGTATGCGAGGGTCGCCGGGGTGCGCGAGCGCGTCGACTACAAGGGCGCGGTCCTCTGCCCCCTCGACGAGGGCGATGTCGAAAAGGCAGTCAAGCGCCTGGTCGGCAACGAGCAGGTCGAGGCCATCGCCGTCTGCCTGCTCTGGTCCTTCCGCAATCCCGGGCACGAGCTGCGGGTGCGGGAGATCGTCGCCCGAATGGCTCCGCACATCCACGTCGCGATCTCATCGGAGGTGGCGGCCGTGCCCGGGGAATACGAGCGCACCTCCGCGACCGTCATCGACGCCTATGTCGGACGCGTGTCGGGAGCCTACCTCACCGAGCTGACCGAGCTTCTCGGCGAGAGCGGCTATCGCGGCCCGATCCTGGTCATGCAGGGCTATGGCGGCCTCGTGCCCGTCAAGGAGGCCGCCGTGCGGCCGGTCGGGATGATCGAGTGCGGACCCGCGGCCGGAGTGGTCGGGGCGCAGCATCTCGCCGGACTCCTCGGCGACCGCAACGTGATCGCCGCCGACATGGGCGGCACCACGTTCAAGGTCGGCGTCATCCAGGACGGCCGCTTCGAGTACGCGCGCGAGCCGATGGTCGACCGCTATCACTACGTCGCGCCGAAAATCGACCTGCTGTCGATCGGCGCGGGGGGCGGCAGCATCGTCGAGGTCGACCCGCGCACGCTTCGCCCGGTCATCGGCCCGGCAAGCGCCGGCGCCCGGCCGGGGCCGGTCTGCTACGGCCTCGGCGGCACCCGCCCGACGCTGACCGACGTCGCCGCGCTGATGGGATACATGGATCCGCACACCTTCCTCGGCGGGGCGCTCACCCTCGACATCGCGCGCGCCCGCAACATCTTTGCCGAGCAGATCGCGCGTCCGCTCGGCATGCAGGTCGACGAGGCGGCGGTCGGCATCTTCCGGGTAGCGGTGGCGAAGGTGGCCGATCTCATCCGCAACGTGACGGTCGAGCGCGGGCTTGATCCGCGTGAATTCGTCCTGCAGTCGTTCGGCGGAAGCGGCGGGCTGTTCGCCGGCGCCTATGCCCGGGACCTTGCGATCGACCGGGTGATCATCCCGCACACGGCCGCCGTCCTGTGCGCGTTCGGCATGATTGCCGCCGACGTGCTGCACGACTATTCCGTGGTGCAGCCGCTGGCGATGCCGGTCGAGCCGGCGGAGGTCGAGGCGGTGCTTGCTCCAATGGCGGAGAAGGCGTGCCGTCAGCTCGCCGGGGAAGGCTTCGCGGCCGGGCAGATCGCGCTCGAATGGATCGTGGAGATGCGCTACCGGCGCCAGGTTCATCGGGTGAGCACGCCGCTGCGCGGCGGCTTGCCGATCACTTCCGCGGCGCTCGAGCATCTGCAGGCCGATTTCGAGCAGCTCTACGAGCGCCGCTACGGGGCAGGCTCGTCCTACCGGGCAGCCGGCATCGAGCTCGTCACTTTCCGGCTCAAGGCGCGCGGCCGCATGCAGCGCCCGCGGATCGAGCCGGGCCGGGAGGGCGGCCTCGACCCCTCCCGCGCGGAGCGCGGAGTGCGGCCTATCCTCCTTGCCGAGCACGGCGGCAAGCGCACGGTCAAGGTCTATGATTTCGAGCGGCTCGAGCCCGGCAACGTCGTGCGCGGGCCCACGGTGATCCATTCATCCATCACCACCGTGGTCGTCCACAGCGCTCAGATCGCCCGCATGGACGGGCTGCGCAACCTGATCCTGGAGGCCGCGTGAAGGTGCAAGTGGACCCGATCACCTTCGAGATCGTCCGCCACCGGCTTTTCCGGGTGGTCGACGAAGCGATCATCACGCTGAAGAACGTCTCCGGCAGCGCGATCACCAACGAGGGCCACGATCTCATGGTGTCGCTCTACACCGCCGACGGCGGGCTGCTGATGGGAGGCGTGGGCTTCCTCCATCATCTGAGCTGCGCGTCGGAGGCGTGCAAAGCCGTTCTTCGCCGGTTCCGCGGGCGGATCAATGAAGACGACATGTTCCTGCTGAACGATCCCTACACGGCGGCGCTCCACACCTCCGACGTGTATATCGTCTCGCCGATTCATTTCGAGGGTGAGCTGGTAGCCTGGTCGGCCTGCTTCGTTCATGTCAGCGACATCGGCGCGATGAACCCCGGCGGCTTTTGCCCAGAGGCCGCAGAAATATTCACCGAAGGATTTTCGTCGCCGGGCTTGCGGATCATCGATCGCGGGCAGGTCTGCGCCGACGTCCTCGACACGATCCTCAACATGGTACGCGTGCCGGAGCTCGTCGCCCTCGATTTTCGATCGATGATCGCCTGCAACAATGTGGCGCGAGAGCGCCTGCGGGCTCTCTACCAGAAATACGGCAGCGAGGTCGTCGCCGGCGTCAGCCGGACATTGATCGAGCAATCCGAACGGCTGCTGCGCGCCCGCCTGCGCGAGCTGCCGGATGGCCGCTGGGTCGCGCGCCAGTACATGGACGTCGCCGGGCGAGCTCTGGAAATCCGCCTCGCCATGAGCAAGCGCGACGACGGCCTCGAGTTCGATTTCACCGGCACCCATCCGCAGGTCGAGCGGGGGGTGAACTGCACCCGCTGGGGGGCCTGGGGCGGACTGCTGGCACCGCTCTATCCGCTGCTCTGCCACGACATGACCTGGAACGAAGGCGTGCTCCGACCGGTCCGCATGCTGGCGCCTGAGGGCAGCATCGTGAACGCGACACGGCCGGCTCCCGTCTCGATCGCCACCGTCGGCGCCATCCAGGCCGTGAACAACGTTTCGCTCGTCTGCCTGTCCAAGATGCTGGCCACGAGCGGCAAATACGCCGAGGAGGCGACCGCCGTCTGGCAAGGCAGCCATCTCTGCATTCATCTGTTCGCGCAAAACCAGCGCGGTCAGGACGTGATAGGCTCGACCACGGAGACGTTTGCCGGGTCGGGCGGTGCCCGATGGACGCAGGACGGGATCGATCTGGGAGGGGAAATCCCCAACCCGATTTCCCGCATGGCGAACGTCGAGGCGAACGAGGCCATGTATCCGATCCGTTACCTCTTTCGCCGCCGCATGCGCGATTCCGGCGGTGCCGGCGAGCTCCGCGGCGGCACCGGCGGCGAATACGCCATGGTCCCGCATGATGCACCGGCGGGCGAGGTCGGGTTCGTCATTAGCGGAAAGGGGGTGGACTTCCCCATGAGTCACGGGCTTTTCGGCGGCTATCCGGGCGCTCCCGGCCGCTACGTGATCTGCCGGGGCGCGCGCGGCAACGAGGAAGTCGCCGCGCTGCCCCTGTCGCTTGCGGAAATTCCCGGAGCCCACGAGGTCGTCTCCTTCGGCGTGTATCGCGTTCGCGATGGCGATGTCTTCTACGTTCGCTGGAATGGGGCCGGCGGAGTGCGCGATCCGCTTGCCCGGGACCCCCGCGCGGTCGGGCGGGACATCGTCGACGGCGTCGTCTCGCCTGCCGCGGCACGTGAGCTTTACGGCGTGGTGTCCGCCGCCGACGGCAGCCTCGATCTCGGCGCCACCGAACGCCGGCGGATCGCGATGCGAGAGGAAAGAAAGCGCGCAAGCATCGGCGCCGTCGCGCCGGGCATGGGCGTCGCTCATCCGGTCTGCAGCGACAGCGCCTGTCCGGCGCGCACCGTCGGCAGTGGCTGGAGCGTCGGGATTCGCGAAAGGCCGATGTCGGGCATCGCCCCCGCCTACACGGTCGGACCGGTAACCACCCTGTCGGAGGTCAGCTGCGGGAGATGCGGTGCACTGCTGGATGCGCAGGTGACGATGCAGGGAGAAGAGCCGGTGTTCGACGGCGGAGCAGCGCAAGGAGCGCGCGCGTGAGTGAGCGGGCGCCGGTGTCCCATGCTGCGGCGTCCGCCGCCGTTCGCATCGACGCCCGTCCGGAGCCGATCGAGCTCGATCTGGCGCGAACCGCCGTCGTGGTGGTCGATCTGCAGAACGGATATGCCTCGCCCGGCGGATACCGCTCGCTGGTCGGACAGGACGTCGGGCCCGCCCGCAAGGCGGTCGAGAGCTCGCTGCGGCTTCTCGATCACGCCCGCGCCGCCGGGCTGACCGTCGTCTGTCTCAAGAACGGCTGGGATGCGGAGCTCAAGACCGCCGGCGGACCGGGCTCGCCCAACTGGCACAAGTCCAATCCGCTCAAGACCATGCGGGCGCGTCCCGAGCTGGCCGGAAAGATTCTCACCCACGGATCGTGGGACTACGAGTTTGTCGACGGGCTCGAGCCCGTGGCTGGAGACATCGTCGTGCCGAAGGCGCGCTACAGCGGGTTCTGCGGGACCGCCCTCGACAGCATCCTGCGCGCCCGAAACATCCGCAATCTGCTGTTCGTCGGGATTGCAACCAACGTCTGCGTCGAATCGACGATCCGCGACGCCTACCACCGCGAGTTCTTCTGCATCCTGGTTGCCGATGCGACCACTCAATCGGGGCCGGCCTTCATTCAGGAGGCCACGATCTACAACGTGGAACGCTTCCTCGGCTGGGTGACGACGACGGATGCGGTCTGCTCGGCCCTGTCGAGCGCCGCGGCAAGGTGAGACGAGATGGAAGAGGCATTCTTCAACCGGCCCGAGGCGATTGCGGGGGGAAGCGACATCAAGCCGGTGGGCTGGCGCGATCTGCGCGACTGGCTGAGCCTCGTGGCACGCGCCGGCCTGCTCACGCAGATCGACGCGCCGGTCGATCCCGAAGAGGAGCTCGCCGCCGTCACCTTCCTGGCCGCGCGGACGCAGGACACGCCCGCCCTGCTGTTCACGAATCTCGTCGGAAACAGGACCGATGCACGCATCCTCTCGAACATGCTCGGCGCCAGCAAGGAGCGGTTTGCGATCGCGGTGGGGCTCGACCCCGGTCTGAGCATCGCCGAGCTCATCAATGCCACGCGCAATGTGATGAAGCGGCGCCTGCCGCCGGTCTTCGTCGCCAGGGACAAGGCGCCCGTCAACGAGATCGTGCTGCAGGGCCCGGAGATCGACGTCACCGCCTTTCCAAGCCCCAAGTTCTGGCCGGGAGACGGCGGCCGCTACATCGGCACCGGCGACATCACTTTCACCCGCGATCCGCAAAGTGGCCGCATCAATGTCGGCGTCTATCGGCAGATGGTGAACGGCCCGGCGCGCATCGGCCTCTACTGCTCGCCGGGCAAACACGGGCGGCTCGATCGCGAGGCGTGGTGGGCGCGCGAGGAGCCATGCGAGGTCGTCGCCGCCTATGGCGTCGACCCGGTTCTGTTCATGGTCGGAGCGCAGGTGTTCAGCACCGCCGAATCGGAGCTCGATGTCGCCGGCGGCATCATGGGCCAGCCGATCGAGCTGACCGAAGCCGAGCACGTGAGCCTTCCCATCCCCGCCCGCGCCGAGCTCGTGGTCGAAGGGCTCCTGCATCCGGGCGACCTCGCATTGGAAGGTCCGCTGGGAGAGTTCACCGGGTATTACGGCAATGTGCGGTCGCCGCAACCGGTGATCGAGGTGAAGGCGGTCCATTGCCGCAGATCGCCGATCATCACCGCGGCGCTGATGGCGACCTACCCTTCCTGCGAGATCGGCGCCTATTACGCGATCATGCGCTCGGCGCGGATTCTCGACGATCTCGAGCGGATCGGCGTGCCGGGAGTGGTCGCCGCCTATTCGCACCCGGCGGCCGCGTCGGGCTGGGGCATGGTGGTGGTGGCGCTCAAGCAGCAATATGCCGGGCATGCCGCGCAGGTGCTCGCGTTGACCGCGCAGTGCCCGGCCGCGGCCTACTACACCAAATGGATCATCGCGGTCGACGAGGACGTCGACCCGACCGATTTCAACCAGGTGATGTGGGCGCTCAACACCCGCTGCAATCCGATCGACGACTTCGACCTTCTGCGCAACACCTGGTCCACGGGGCTCGATCCCAGCCAATACCCGCCCGAGGCGCGGCCTTTCGGCTCCAAGGTGCTCATCAATGCCTGCAAGATCTATCGCTACCTCAAGGAGTTTCCGAAATCGACCTTGCTGCGGCGGAACGTCTACGAGCGCGTGACCGCGCGATGGAATGAATTCGGCTTGCGTGAGCCGCCGCCGAAGCTCACCGTCTTCCACAAGGATTGACGTGAAGGGGGCGGTAGGGTGGGCAACGGCGCATCACGCAATCTCTCGAGCCCTAGAATGGTCGGTGCGCCGTTGCCCACCATCAGGGAAGGTGGTGGGCAAAATCGCCTCACGGTCGTCACCACCGGCATCATCGCGACCCGATTTTTTGCCAAATCCGTAGTGGAGCCCGCGTAGCGGGCGATACCCATCGCAAACTGCGAGGCGGTCGCGATGGGTATCGCGCGCGCCAGCGCATGCTCCACCCATCCTACAAGCTGCCAGGCGGATCGCCCCGGCTCAGGCCGGCAGCAGCGCCAGCACCCGCAACGGGCTGCCCGAGCCGTTCGTTATCTTCAGCGGCGCTGCGACGATCACCGCGCCCGTCGGCGGCAATCGATCGAGGTTGCACAGGCATTGCAGCCCGTAACGGCCTTTCCCGTGCATGTAGAGATGCACCGGGCTGGGTGGCGTGAAGGTGCGCGCCTGGCCGGCATCGGTGTTGATGGTCTCGACGCCGAACCCGTGCACGTCGCGCTCTTCCAGCAGGAAGCGGACGGCTTCGGGGGCGGGGCCCGGCGTATGCGCGCCGTCGTCGCGCCGATTGGCATAGGCCGCACCGCGGCGATGCTTCGACCAGTCGGTCCGGAGCAGCACCCAGCTGCGCGGCGGAATGCGTCCGTGCTCCGCTTCCCATTGCTCGATCCGCGCAACCGTCAAGAGAAAATCTTCGTTCGCGGCGGCTTCGCGCGAGCAATCGATGACGCAGGCGGCGGCAAAAAAATTCATCGGCTCGATCGTGTCGACCGAATTGTTCGGCAGGTCCTTGCCCGACACCCAGTGGATCGGCGCGTCGAAATGGGTGCCGGTGTGCTCGCCGCAGCTGAAGTTGTTCCAGTACCAGTTGGTGCCGCGCTCGTCGTAACGGGAGATTTCCTCGAGCCGGAACGGTGAGCATTGCCCGAACTGCGGCGGCAGGACGACGGTCGGAAAGTCGGGTGTGAGCGTCTGCGTGAGATCGATCACGCGGATGCGCCGCTCGGCGATATCGCGCACCAGATCAACGAGCGACGACGACATGCCCGGGTTCCCTCTCCAATCATGGCCAGGCCGGATCAGGCGAGATTGACCAGGAGTGCAATGCCGCAGGTGAGGAGTGCGCCGATCCAGACGAAATCGAGATTGATCCAGCCCCGACGCAGGAAGCCTGTCCCGACCCATTTGTAGACGACAATGGAGATGATCGCGATCGCCGCGAGCATGGTGGCGGTGTGGAGACCAAGCGCGAGGAGCGCCGTGACCGTTCCGCTCGCGACGGCGCCCGGGGCGCCGAAGGCACAGATCGGGGACAGCACGGGAATGAGCATCAGGCCGGCGCCGTGCGCGCTCGCCATGAGAAACGACCACAGCAGGAGGCCGGCCGCTCCGGCCTGCATGCCGACGCGCAGGCGCTGCCGGTGCCCGTAGAGCGCGTGCCAGAGCGCCCAGCCGATCAGCACGGCCGCGGCCAGCGCGCTGAGCGTCGGCCGGTCGACGATCAGGCCAAGCGCAAGGACTGCCGCGAGCACCGCGGCGACCGCCGCCGCGTGTCCGAGCGCAATGGGAACGAGCGACAGCAGCACGGCGCGCTGGCTGTTGCGGTGAAGCCCGAGCGCCACCGCAAACAGCCACCCCATCGCCGGATTGATGCCGTGGAACAGGCCGATGCCGGCGAGCGCGAGCCACGGCCAGATCTCGGCATGCGCTTCCGGCATCACCACCTCGCGCCTGTCCCGCCCGCCATCAGGGATAGCAATATGAATCCGACGAGCAGTCACCGCCCTGCAGCCGGACCTGATGCGGCAGCTGCCCCTTCGGCCAGGCGAGGAAGAAGTCGGGATCGAAGGCGATGCCCCCCTCCGGCTTGGCGTCGAGCTTGACCATCCAGCCGTCGAAGCCGCCTTCATAGAACTGCGGATCGATGGCGCCGTAGAGCGAATTGGTGAAATAGACCCGCTTGCCGTCGCGACTGATCTCGACCATTTGCGGTCCGCCGCCGAGCTTGCCGTTCCTGGCGCGCGGGTGGCCGCCGCGCGACACGATGCCGCCGATCCTCACCTTGCCGGTGAGCCTGGGATTGAGCGGGTCGGAGACGTCGTACTGCTGGAGGTCGCCGGTGCCCCAGCACGAGACGTAGAGGAACCGGTCATCCATCGACAGGTCGATGTCGGTGACGAGCGGCGGGCAGGCCTTGAACCCCTTGAGCAGCGCGGGCAGCTGATCCGGATCGGCCGGCTCCGCCTCTATCGTGATCACCTTCTTGGCCGCCCACTTGTTTCCCTCGCGGAACCAGGTCCAGATCGACGAGGAGAGGTCCTTGAGGCTCACCACGCAGTTGACGAACCCATAGGCCTTGGTCGGGTCATGCGCCGGCCGCAGCTCGAACACCAGCTGGTGCTCGGCGCCGAAGTCGATCGTCTGCAGGTGCTTGCGCCGGGTGAGGTCCCAGAAATGCAGCTGGTGACCGTATTTGCCGCCGAGCAGGACCTCGGGGACGAGCCCCTTCTCGAAGGTATCGGGCGTGCCCCATTCACTGGTGACCATGGTGTCGTAGCCGAGGTGCCACCAGGCGTCGTAGGCGAGCTGTTGTGGCCCCCGTTCCACTTCCCAGCGGCCGAGCGGCTCGAAGCTCTCGTGATCCATCACGAAGACGCCGCCCGGTGCCTTGCCGTCCTTGTTGCCGAGCGCCGCGACATAGATGCCGCCGGGCCCGCAGTGGACCGTGTGCGGCCGGGTGTAGCCGGTCTTATCGGCGATCTCGCCGGGCTCGATGGTCTTGACGAGCTTGGGCGAGCGGGGATCGGGCTTGGTATCGAAGATGTAGATGCGCGAGGAACGCAGGCCCGGAACCACGAGATACCGGCGTTCCACATGCGGGTGCGGCGCATTGGGGCACAGGCACGACGAGCACGCGTTCCAGCCGAAATGATGGAACTCATCCCCGCTGTTGGGGGCGGAGACCGCCCCGACGATCGTGCCGTATGACGGTGAGCGGGGATCGAGGTCGACGACGTTGATGGTGTCCGAGCGCTGCCGCGTCGGATCGAAGGCAGCAACATACGCCAAGGTTTCGGCGGGCGCCTTCGCCGCCTGTCGCGGAGACGGGTAGAAGCTCGGATCGGGTTGCCAAGTCGCCATGGGTGTCTCCAAATGGTGGTGAAGCTTGCCGCGCAGCCCAGCATATCGACTCGGCGGGCCTCCGTCAGGACCCATGTCACATCTGTCGGCCGGCGAGCGGGTCCGATCAGCAGGCGAGGTTCAGGAGGAGCGCGAGGGTGCCTGATCGCTTGCGCAGGGCATCGCTGTGCCGGCGCAGCCATGCATCGAGCCCGAGGCTCCGCCCGGCCGCATGCAGCGCGAACATGAACAGCACGATCGCGAGGAAAATGTAAGACCACGGCCACTCCGCAGGCGTGCCGGGCCGATAGATCCCGAGCCACAGATGCAGCACGAAAACGATCGCGAGCGTGCTGACCAGACGCACCCCGAGCCCGAGCATGAGCGAGACGGCGAAGGTGAGCTCGGCGAGAAAGATCAGCGGGTCGAGAATGTGCAGGTTGGGCAGATAAACCTCTTTCGCCAGGTCACGATGGAATGCGAACGCCGCGCGCTCGGCCATCTGCTCGACCCAGTATTGCAGGCCGCTCGAGACCGGGAGCGGCAGCTTCCACAACATTCCCTGAAACCACATCCCGCCGACCAGCACCCGGACGAACCAGGTGCCGAGGTGGGCGGCGGTACGCTGGGAGCGATCCTCCCGCCAGTTCTTCACGGCAATTGCCAGGCTGGCGACGATGAGCGTGAGGAACAGGGCGACGAAAAGATATTTCCAGGCCCCGAGATCGTTGTGATCGTCGGTATTTCCGATCACGAAATCCCAGAAATCGGAAACAGGATTTGGCATGGCTTGCCTCCCGCGGGAGAGCTTTGCAGATGCTTTGATGCCCGCCGTCAAGCCGGGAGCCGCAGCTGCGCCATCACGAAAGCGTGCGGCGGGTTCGCAAGCGTGCGGCACACGGGATCTGCTCCCTCCCCCGCATAGCGCGGCGAAGACGCGCGTGAACGCGCTTATGCCGGGGGAGGGCTGGGGCGGGGGACAATCGACGGGCTCGTTTGTTCCGCCCCCTCCCTGTCCCTCCCCCGCACGCGGGGGAGGGAACGCTCCCACGAATCTGTGTCCGCCTTCGAGCTGATTGCCTGAAGCGCGCCGGCGCCGGCATGACCGCCGGTTCGTGCGTTTGCAGTCACCGGTCGTTGCCGAAGTGCCGCCGTATCGGTATGCCGCGGGCTCGAACCTCGCTCACCCCGGCATGGTCATGATTCCAATTCTCGATCACAAGAATCCTGCGGCTGGCTCGGTGTTTCGACCCGCCGCGCTGTTGCGCGAAGCACGTCGGCAAAAAGGGCTTGAGCCGGTCGATGTGCCGGAGGTCTGCATCCTGGACCCGGACGGCGACATTGTCCGCGGCCTGAGGCGGAGGGGACAGGCGCGGGCCTTCGAGGGCTGGCCCTGCTATCACACGATGCTCGACACCTTCGCCCTTGCCGGCCGGCAGGTCGGCATCATCGGCTGTGCGGTAGGCGCGCCGTTTGCGGTGCTCGTCGCGGAGCAGCTGTTCGCCAGCGGTTGCCGGCTCCTGCTGAGCCTGACCTCGGCAGGCCAGGTGAAGGATGCCGGCCCGCCTCCCTATTTCGTGATCATCGATCGCGCCCTGCGCGACGAAGGAACGAGCTACCACTATGCTGCGCCGTCAGCGTATTCGGAAGCCGACGCAGGTCTGGTCGCCATGGCGGCGGACGCGGTCAAGGGAAACGCCCTCAAGGTGGTTGTCGGCTCGAGCTGGACGACCGACGCGCCGTTCCGCGAGACGGCGGAAGCGATCGAAGCGGCTCAATCCAGCGGCGTGCTCGCGGTCGAGATGGAGGCTGCCGCGCTCTATGCCTTCGCCGGCAGCACGGGTGCCCGGGTTCTGTGCCTCGCCCACGTCACCAATACCATGGGTCAGATGGGGCACGATTTCGAGAAGGGCGAAGCCGACGGAGTGACGGATGCGTTGCTGATCCTTGCAGCTGTCGCCCGAGCCTGCGCCTAGCGCCGCGTCCGCTCGTTTCCAGTGCTGCCGTAGGATGGGTGGAGCCCGCGCAGCGGGCGATACCCATCACATTTCCCCCGATGGGTATCGCGCGCGCCCGGGTCCCGCAGCTGCGCGTGAACCCCGTGTTGGCGCGCGCTCCACCCATCCTACATTGGGTGCCGCAACAGCTGCAGCGGGCGGGGGCAAAGCCGCGAGCTGCATTCAGGCAACCTTCTCCACCGCGCCGCCGCCTTCGACCCAGTCCTTGAAGGCGCCGAGATTGTAGACCTGCTCGTATCCGAGGTCCTTGAGCGCCTTGCCGCTGAGCGCCGAGCGTCCGCCCGAGGCGCAATACACGATCACGGTCTTGTCCCTGGCGAAGCTCTTGTCATGGTAGGGCGATTCGGGATCGGCACGGAACTCGAGCATGCCGCGCGACACGTGCAGCGCGCCGGGAACCTTGCCGGCCTGCGCCAGCTCCGGAGCGTCGCGCACGTCGACCACGAGCGTGTTGCCCTTGGCGATCATCTCCTTTGCCTGACCCGGCGTGATCCGCGGCACCACGGCGTTTGCGGCTTCCAGCATCTGCTTCACGCTTGTGGGCATGGCGTCCTCCTGCTCTCGCTCGCATCACCGGCTTCGCAGCCGGAGGCCCCGAGCCTCCGAGCATAAACATATCACCCCGGTCACCGAGCCGCAGCCTATGCATCACGCCGTCGGGATCACCGGCAGCAGCAGATAGGGCTGTCGCCCGGGGGCGAAATGCAGCGTGTTGCGGCCGCCGAAAATCTCCTGCGGACGGTCGAGCGGATGGTTGTGCAGGAACGGCCCGACCCCCTTCATCGGATAGGGGGCGTAGGGCGGAGCGGCATCGGTTCCGTCATATTCGTAATCCTTGCCGCGCACCGTCAACGCCAGCCGGTAGCGCTCGGGAATGACGATCGAGGTCGGCCAGATTTCCACGTCGAGCTCGACCGGCTCGCCCGGGGTCAGCGGCCATGCTTCGTCGTGGGCATGCCAGGGGCGATAGGGCAGGGTGCGGTCGCGATCGAGCTTGCGGTGCGACGCCCGCAGCCAGCCGAGCCCGATCGGCGTGCGCGGATCGTTGCTGCCGATGAAGGTGACCTCCTTGCCGTCGGGAGCAAACACCCGCAGCACCAGGAACACGTCGGCATCGTTCGTGTCGGAGGACAGATACAGCCTGGCCGCGACCGGGCCGGTGATCTCCATCGCCGCCGTCAACGGGGCGGTCGAGAACGTCAGCCCGTCCCCGGTCGTCGCATAGCCGAGCGTCTTGTCCGCTGCGGGGGCGGTCATGCTCAGGCCGAGGCCGTTCGGCTCGAGGTAGAGCTTCGTCCATCGCGTGCGGGCGAGCGGCCATTGGGTCTCGGCGCGCTCGACGAATTTCTCGCCGGGATGGCGGATCTGCAGCTGCACCCGCGGCTGGCCCTCCCAGCCGGTTGCCTCGCCCCTGAGAAAATGCCCGAAGAAGCGCTTCTGCAGCGACACTCCGCGGTCGGTGTAGAACGGAGAGAAATGGGTGCCGCCGTGCACCTCGAGCCATTTGTCCGTCGCGGCGGCGGCCATGAAGCCCTCGAAGTTGCCGCGCGGATGCAGTCCCTGGCCGCCCCAGTTGGCCGCCGAGAGGAGCGGCACCTTGATCCTGGCGAAGTCGGCCGAGCGCTCGCGGTAGTAGTCGTCGCAGAACGGCCGCTGCAAGGCCTGCGCGACCGGATCGGTGCGGTTCTTCGCAAGCTCCTCCTCGGACAGCGTCTCGGGCCCGGCGACGAGCTCGTTGGTGTTGGGATCGCGCGGGCCCCGCTCGCCGACGCCGTGCTGCACGCTGGCGCATTGCCGCGGGAACCAGCTCTCGAGGAACTGGCAGAGAATGCCGCCGTGCCGCGCAACGTCGCGATAGTAGTCGGCGGCGCCTTCCCAGACGCAGATCGCGGCGAGATGCGGCGGTGCCAGCATGGCGCTCCACCACTGGTTCATCGCGTAGTAGGAGATGCCGTTGAGACCGACCTTGCCGTTGCTCCAGCTCTGGGCGGCGGCCCATTCGACGCACTGAAAGATGTCCCGTGATTCGCGCGGCGACCATATGTCGAGATGCCCGGGGGAACGGCCGGCGCCGCGCGAATCGACCCGGATGACCGCATAGCCGTCCGGCACCCATCTCTCCGGATCGACGAGCTCCCACACCTGGTAGCGGCTGCTGGTGCCCTGGGCCACCTCGGGATGGGCGGCAATCATCCGCAGCCAGGAGCCCTTGTAGCCTTCCTGAAAGGCGAGGCCCTTGCCGTAGGGACCGTAGCTCATGATGACGGCGTGGCGCCCGTCATTGTCGGGACGGAACACATCGGCGCGCAGCACGATGCCGTCGTCCATCGCGATCGGAACGTCATGCTCGATCTTCATAGAAGTGCCGATCACAGGACCGCGATGACGTCGACCTCGATCATCAGGTCCGGATTGACGAGTCCCTTCACCTCGATCGTGGTGCTGGCCGCGACGGGATTGCAGAAATACCTGGCGCGAAGATCGGCGTGCTTGAGATACTCGGCCATATCGGTGACGAAGGTCTGAGTCTTGACCACGTTCTCGAACGTCGCGCCCGCGGCTCTGAGCCCGGCGGCGACGCATTCACCGACTTGCGTCATCTGCGCGCGCATGTCGCGCGCGCCCACGACGTTGCCCTGGGCGTCACGCGAGACCTGGCCCGAGAGGTAGACGATCCGGCGGGCGTTCTCGACGGCGACGACCTGTGCCATCGTGACGTGTCCGCCGCGCCTGATGGTGGCGAGGCCCGGCGGGTTCATTCGTTCATAGGTCGCGGTCATTGCTTGCTCCGTGAATTTCGCGCGTCCGTCCTATCGCGGCGACGTGGTTTCAGGCTCCGATGACGGTGAAGCGCCGCGGATAGGAATGCATCGGCTCGCATCCCGTGGCGGTAATTCGCATGAGATGGCCAAGCTGGACGCCTGCCTTCTCGTCGAGCGTGATCACGTTCGGCTGGACGACGACGGTCATGCTCTCCTCGAAGGTATAGTCGGGGACCGGCTCGTGCGCGGTGGCGCGGGTGCGCAGCACCGGCGGCAGATAGCCGCCGCCGTAACCATGGAGCAGGTCGTCGTAGATGCCGTAGCCCTCGTCCTCGATGAACTGCACCGCGTCCACGACCTGCCGCGCCGCGCAGCCCGGCTTGAGGATCGAGGTCACCGCGGTGAAGGCACGCTCGCAGAGGTCATAGAGCTGCTGATACAGCGGGGTCGGCGGCTCGCCGATGGCGTAGGGCCGAAGGATCTGCGCCGGATATCCCCAGTAGCTCGCGCTGACCTCGGTGATCAGGACATCGCCCACGCCGATCCTGCGCGCGGCATTGTACTGGGCCGGCACGCAGATCTCCGGCTTGTGCATCGATGTCGTGGTCACGTAGTGGATCTCGTTCATGCCCCACTCGGCGAGATAGCTGCTTTCGACGATGCGCGGCAATTCACGCTCGTCGATGCCCGGACGCACCTCGCGCTCGAGCGCCTGCATCGCCTGGTCGGTCAGCCGCGCGGCGATGCGCATGCGCGCG
The DNA here is from genome assembly GCA_036406655.1 of Xanthobacteraceae bacterium. Taxonomy (GTDB): domain Bacteria; phylum Pseudomonadota; class Alphaproteobacteria; order Rhizobiales; family Xanthobacteraceae; genus VAZQ01. The sequence goes on from DASXAP010000116.1 coordinate 43,497, forward strand.
AGCTCCTCCTCGCTCTTCACCGCCCGATGCCTGACGAAGCGATGCGTCCACGGGAGGAGCGCGACCGACGGCAGCTCGGACTTGATCAGCTCGGCGTCGTACCAGGGCAGATCGCCGACGATACCGATCTTGGCGCGGAGCATGTTGCGCGCCTTGAGCTCGCTGACGATCGAGGCGCCGCTGCTCACCCCGCCCGCCCGCACGTCCTCGATCACCGACAATCGCCGTGCCAGCGGCAGATGGTTGTAGAGCTGCACGAACAGCGTCGGCTCGCCCTCGGCCGGAAACAGCAGATGCGCCTTGGCAGTGACCAGGAAATTGCAGAGGTAGGGGATGGAGACCGCTTCGCGGCCGCGCCCGCCATAGACGAGGATCGCCGCCAGATCGTCCTCGGCCATGCTTTTGCGGACGGCGGCAAAGCGGCGCCGGTATTCGGCGTCGGAGAACCGCGGGAACGACCCATCGCGAGTTAACAGCACGTATTTCTTCCTCCTTGCCGGGATCGCAGCCTGGACTGACCGCGGGACCGGGTTCAGCGGCAGCCGGGTCCGTCCGGGTGGACCCAGTGCGGCTTCATGCGGTTCTGTTGGAACCAGAGCATGAACCCCGCGCGTATCAGGTCCTCGTCCTTGAGCTCCTTGCGGCCGAACAGCTTTCTCAATTGGCGAAGCTCGGCGCGACCGAGGCTCACGCCGATCTCCCGAGTCTCGATCGGAAAGCAGCGGAAGCTCGGCTGATAGCCCTCGATCGGCCGCAGCTCCCGATGCGCCAGGATCTTGTTGACACGCATGTCCTTGCGTTTCCGCTGATTGCCATAGCCCGTGCAGCGATCGAGATATTTCTGCATGAGCGCGCGGGACCCATCAGTGGCCTCGAACACCTGCACCCGGATCGGCTTGAAGCCGAAATTGCTCACCTGGCCCAGGTCGCCCGATCCGCAGGTGATCGGCACGGCGAGCACGTCCATCAGCGCGAGCAGGTCGACGTAGTCGCCCGGAGGGCCGATATTGCGCAGGATGCGGAAGCTCTCGCCCCACGCGGTGTGCATCCACCTGTTGAACGAGTCGTGCACGTCGTCGGGCGTGAGCCCGTATTCGCGGATCGCCTCGGCGAACGTGTCCTGGCAGTTCGTGCGCGGAATGACGCCGTATTCGCGCTCGCCGCCGGTTGCATCGCAGCGCGCACCGAGCAGATCGGTGACACAGGTTTCCGCCATGTGTGTGATCGCCAGCATCGGACTGTAGCGCGGCGGGGCGCTCACCGCGATATGGCCCTGCTGCACCCGAAAGCCTTGCAGACGCATGTGGCCGACCGACATGCGTTCCTTGTAGTCATGGAGATTGAAGCAGTTGAAATCGACGCACTGCTCGCCGCCGACCTGGGTGAGGCGAAGCGTCTCGCCGCGATGGACCGGAACGGCCTTGCCCGATATCGGCTGCAAGGTGATGTCGTAACGGCAGCTTCCGAGGCTGGTCATGAGCTTTCCCTATGCATGCGCCTGGCGCGGATTGTACCAGCGCAGCCCGTGTTTTTTCCGGTTTTCCAGATACCAATGGAAGAAGAGCGTGCGAACGACCTCCTCGTCGGTGTCGCCGTAGGTGCCGCGGTAGCTCCAGATCTCCTGGATTTGCTCACTGGAGAAGGTCACCGCGATCTCCTTCCACTCGATCGGGAAGTTGATGTAGTCCGGCTCGTAGCCGGCATCGAGCCTGGGTACCGGGTCGGCGAGGATTTCCTTCTGCTTGAAATCCTTCGGCGTCCGTTGCGTCCTCAAGGAGGCATTCTGCTGCCATTCCTTCTCGGCATAGGCGCTGGATTCTCGTGTTGCTTCGAGCACCTCGATCCGGATCGGCTTGTAGGAGAAGTTGCTGGTGATCCAGAGATTGCCAGAGCCGCAGGTGACCGGCACCGCCAGGACGTCCATCAGCGCGATGAAGTCGACGTGATCGCCGGCCTTGCCGGTGTTCCACACAGTGTAGGAGCCGATGTGGTCCCATTCGGTGTTCATCCAAAGGTTGAACGAATCATGCACGTCATCGGGCGTCAGCCCATATTCGCCGATGGCTTCGGCCAAGGTGTCCTGGCAATTCGGCTGGTCGATGAGCCCGTAGTGAACCTCGAACGGCACCGCCGAGCAGCGCGCCGCAAGGAGGTCGGTCGCGCAAGTCTCCGGCAGGTGGAGGATCTTCATCATCGGCCGGTAGCGGGGCGGGTTGCTCCAGATGAATCGGCCGGGCGCGGCGCGGAACCCCTCGCGCCGCATGTGACCGACCGACATGTATTCCTTGTGGTCGCGGAGATTGAAGCAGTTGAAATCGACGCACTGCCCGCCTTCTATCTGGGTGATCCGCAGCGTTTCGCCCTTGTAGACGGGCACCGCCTTTCCCGAGACCGGCTCGAGACGCAAGCTGAACCGGGCCCGGCCCAGTCTCGGCTTTCTCATTTCGCTCTCCGCTTCTGCTGCTTGAGATAATCGAGCACGACGTTGCGGATGATGTCGCCATCCTCGGTTCCGAACGTCTTCTCAGCGCGCAGAAAATCCAGCAATCGGCGCTGTTGCTGATCGAACCGGACCATGACCGTCGCCGGTCGTGGGGACATGGGGCGCGCCTTCAGTTTCTCTTCCGCCATGACATGCCTCCTTTTGCTCGGGGTTACTCGCGTCCATACGGCCTGGCGAACGCCGCCGGGAGCCGTATGTGCTTGACGAACAGCGCCATCGCAGCGATGGCCAGGACATACGGGATGATGGCGAGGAGCTCCTTCGGAACCGCGAAGTTGAGAACCTGCAGGCGAAGCTGCAGGGCGTCAGCGATGCCGAACAGGATCGATCCGAACGCGACCTTCCAGGGATCCCATCGGCCCAGGAGGACGATGGCAAGGGCGATGAACCCGCGCCCCGCCGTGAGGTTGTCATTGAACTGCTCGAGCTGGCCGATCGACAGCGCAGCCCCGCCGAGCCCGGCGAATGCGCCGCACAGGAGGACCCCGGCATAACGAATGGCGAGGACGTTGACGCCCGCCGTGTCGACGGCGGCCGGCAGCTCGCCCGCCGCACGCAGGCACAATCCGAGCTGGGTGCGGTAGAGAATGAAGGAGGCGAGCGGCACAAGCGCAAACGCCAGGTAAACCAGGATCGTGTGGTTGAAGAGCACGTTGCCGATCAGCGGCAGATCGCTGAGCAGGGGAACGCGGATGGGCAGGAAGCTTTCCACCGAGGGAATATCCGACCGGAAGATGTGGCGGTAGGTGAGACTGGTAAATCCCAGCGCGAAAATGTTGACCACGATCCCGGCGATGATCTGATTGGCGCCGCGATTGATGCAGACGTAGCCGAGCGCGGCTGTGATGAGCATGCCGCCGGCAATCGCGCACAGAACGCCGATGAGCCCGGAGCCGCTGAAGAACATGCCCATGAAGGCAGCCCAGGTGCCTATCAGCATGGTGCCCTCGAGGCCGACATTGAGGACGCCGGCGCGCTCCGCGAAGAGCTCGCCCACGGCGGCATAGATCAGCGGGGCGGCAATGCGGATGCCGGCCGCGAGCAACGCGATATAGAAGGCCGGCTCGGCCAGATACGAGGGCATGGGCGCTAGGACGGCGTTCGTCGCTCGTGAGCAAGAGTCGCAGGGCTTGTCCCGGCCATCCCGCTTCCCGGGGCGCAGGAGTGCCATGCGGATCGGGATCGCCGGGACAAGTCCGGCGATGACCGGGGGACGGCAAATCGAATGGACCGGGTCATCGCTAGCTCAGCTGCGGTTGCTCGCGCCCGATGATCCGGCCGGCCAGCAGGAACATCAGGATGAGGCCCTCGATCACGAAAACGGTGGAGTTCTCGATCTTGGCGACCCGCTGCATGGAATCGGCGCCGACCACAAGTGCCGCGAAACCGAACGAGGCGATGAGTGTCCCGTAGGGGTTCAGCCGCCCGAGCAGCGCCGCCACGATCGCGGTGAACCCGTATCCCGGCGATATGCCCTCGATCAGGTTATGGTGCAGGGCCGCTACCTGGATCATTCCGGCCAATCCCCCGAATCCTCCGGCGAGAATGAAGGCAAGAAACTGCGTGCGCACAGTATCGATACCGGCCGCCTCCGCCGCATGAATGTTCGAGCCTATTGCGCGGACGCGGTAGCCGAATGTCGTCCGGTTGATCAGGACCTCGGTGGCGATGACGCCGATCAACACGAAAATGAGCCCGGCGTGGATTCGCAGCCCGCCGACGATCAGCCATGGCAATTCCCCGCCGGGGTGGATGTCGACGGTCTTGGCGGCCAAGCCGTGGGAAAACGGGCCCTGGATGAGATAGAGCGCAAGAAAGATCGGCACATAATTCAGCATCAAGGTGACCAGGATCTCGTTGGCGTGAAAGCGCGCCTTGAGAACGGCCGGAATCCATGCGGTGAAGCAGCCCGCCGCGATCCCGGCAATAGCCTCGAGGGGGATCAGGATCGGCGGCGGAGCATCGATCAGGATTCCGGTGAGTGCGCCTCCGATCGCGCCGGCATAGAATTGCCCCTCACCGCCGAGACTCCACAGCTTGCAGCGGAATGTCACGATGACGCCGAAGCCGATCAGTGCGATCGGAATCGTTTTCGCGAGCGTGTCGCTCAATGCTTCGGCGCTGCCGAGGCCGCCTGCAATCATCGTCTGATAGGCGAATAGCGGATTGACGCCGAGCAGCAGCAGGAGAATTCCGCAGGCGCCGAGGGCCGCGCCGACGCACAGCACGGGCAGGCCGATCACGCCGATTGATCTGGCCAGGTTCCGGCTGCGATCGGCAGCAACAACGGTCCGCGCGGTCATCCGTGCTGCCCGTGAGCACGGGCCGGCGTTCGGCCGAGGCACCGCGGCGCGCTGGGCGCAGATCGATGCAGGCAGGGTCTTCTTGCGAGCAAATCGGGAGCCCCTCTTGCGACGTCCGCCGATTGCCAATGGACGCTCGCGAGAGAATGCGGTAAGCCAACTTCCCAGTCTATAGCCTTCCATTCGGGGGCTTTGCGGCCGTCCGGCAGGCGCCGCGGCCGGCGATCGTGGAAGCGGCGCGTCGGGCGGGTCAACGGCAGCCTAGGGAGGGACGGCTAATGAATTGCCTCGGCCGCGTTCCGAACACGTTTCTGCCGGCCGTCGCACTCGCTGTTGCGATCACCGGATCGTTGGGGGGAGCAGCCGAGGCGGCCGGCAAGGATTTCAAGGTCGCCTATCTGCCGTGCGGGCGCGTCAACGATCAGTCCTGGAGCCAGGCCGGTTATGAAGGCGTTCTTGCCGCGCAGAAAAATCTCGGCGTCGAGGTCGCCTATTCGGAAAGCGTCCCGGTCGCCGACATCGAGGCCGCCGCTCGCGACTATGCCTCGCGCGGCTACAACCTCGTGCTGCTGCACTGCGCGACATTCACCGACGCGGGTCTCAAGGTCGCCAAGGATTTCCCGAGCACCTACTTCACTGTCACTTCGGCCTTTTCCGTGCCCGCCAACGTCATCTCGATCAATCTGCAGCAGCAGCAGGGAACGTTCGTCGGCGGCGTGCTGGCGGGGATGGTCACCAGCAGCAACCGGCTCGGCGTGATCATGTCGTACAACACGCTGGGCTTCAATCGTCAGGCCGAGGGATTCCGGCTCGGCGCGCGATTCGTCAACCCCAAGATCGACCTCGCCACGACCTATCTCAACAACGCCGAGGATGCGGCGAAGGCCAAGGAGGCCGCACTCGCGCAATACGACACCGGCATTGATGTGATCCTCGCCGCCACCGATCAGGCTGCAAGCGGCGTGTTCCGGGCCGCCGCCGAGCGCTCGAAATATGTGATCGCCGAATACGCGGATCAGAACGCGCGTTCGCCCAATGCCATTCTCGGCTCTGTCGTGTTCACGCAGTCGCACATCATTGAAGGCATCATCAAGTCGGTCGTCGATGGCACCGCCAAGGGCCGCGTCACCGAGCCCGGCGTCAAGGAGGGGGTGGGCGTGCTGGTCCAGAACAAGCCGCTCATAGCCAAGATCCCGGCCGAGGCGCGGGAGTGCCTCGGACTCGTCGAGGCGAGCTTTGCCAAGGGCGAGATGCAGATCCCGGACGATCGGGTCATCGCCAAGCAGAATGCCGCCAAGACTATCGATACGAGCTCGGTGATCGCGGGCGGCAAGCACCCTTGCCTCAACAAGCGCGGCTGAGCACGCGACCCGCCGCGCCGGCATCTTCGTGCCCGAGGTCCAGCTCGTCGAGATCACCAAGCGCTTCGGCAACGTCGTCGCCAATGATCGTGTGACGCTGGATATCCGCGATGGAGAGATCCATTCGCTGCTAGGCGAGAACGGCGCGGGCAAGACGACGCTGATGAACATCCTGTATGGCCTTTACCGGGCCAACAGCGGCCGGATCCTGATCGACGGGAAGCCGGTCTCGATCGCCACGCCGCAGGATGCGCTCGCCCATCGCATCGGCATGGTCCACCAGCACTTCATGCTGGTGCCCACGCTCACCGTCGCCGAGAACTACGCCATCGGCCGCACATCGATTCTCGAGAGGCTCTCGACGCGTGCCTTCGAGCAGAAGGTCATCGCCGATGCCGAGAGGTTCGGGCTGCCGGTCGACCCGAAGGCGCGGGTGTCCGATCTTTCCGTGGGACGGCAGCAGCGCGTGGAGATCGTGCGCGCCCTCGGCCGCGGCGCCAGAATCCTGATCCTGGACGAGCCGACCGCGGTGCTGACGCCGCAGGAAACGCGCGAGCTGATGGCCGCACTGAGGCGCCTGGCGGCCAGCGGAACGTCGGTTGTCTTCATCAGCCACAAGCTGCACGAGGTGATGCAGATCAGCGATCGCATCAGCGTGCTCCGCGCCGGGCGGCACGTCCGCACGGTCCAACCCGCTGCGACGAGCGAGCATGAGCTCGCGTTGCTGATGATCGGCCGCGACGAGTTCAAGCCGGCGGTGCGGCAGGACGCGCCCCGCGGGTCGCCGGTTCTCACGGTCAAGGGCATCACCGTCAACGACGACAGGAAGCAGGCGGCAGTGCGCGGACTGTCCTTCGATCTGCACCAGCACGAAATCCTGGGCGTTGCCGGAGTCGACGGCAATGGTCAGACCGAGCTCGGCCAGGCACTGGTCGGGCTGCGCCCGGTCATGTCCGGATCGGTGCGGCTCGGTGGAACCGACCTGACCAATTGCGCGCCGGCGGAGGTCATTGAAGCAGGAGTCGGTTTCGTTTCCGGTGATCGTCAGGTCTGGGGCCTTTTTCCCGATCTTAGCGTCGCCGAGAACCTGATTTCCGACGAGCACCGGCACATGCCTTACAGCCGGCACGGCTTGCTGCGGCCGCGTGCGATTGCCTCGGCCACCGCGGAAATGGTGCGGACTTTCGACATCCGGCCGGCGGACCCCGGGCTGCGCGCCGGCGCGCTGTCTGGGGGGAACAAGCAGAAGGTCGTGATCGCCCGCGCATTCGCCCGCAAGCCGCGTATTCTGATCGTCAATCAGCCGACTCGCGGAGTCGATGTCGGCGCCACCGAGTACATCCGCATGCGGCTGCTGGACGAGCGCGCCCGTGGCGCGGCGATCCTGCTGATATCCGCCGACCTGGACGAAATCCTCAGCCTCAGCGATCGCATCGCGGTGATGTACGAGGGCCGTTTCATGGCCGTCATCCCGGCGGCCGCCGCGACCGTCGAGGGCATCGGCTTGCTGATGGCAGGTGTCACCGGGTCCCGAGCGGCGGACGCCGGCGCCGTCCCGGCTGCGCCGCCGCCCTGAGGCCGCGGTGCGGACAGCCCGTGAAAATTAGAGGACGGCGGACGTCCGAGCGTCAGCCTCCAGGCGGCTTGCGCTTGAGCAGGAAGGTCTGCACCCCCTCCTGCACCACCTCGTCGCGCTGGTTGAGGATGCGAAGCTCGCGCTTCATGATGCCGCGTTCGGGATTCGACGTCTCCCGCTTCTCCAGCACCTTCAGCCGGGCATGGATCGTGTCGCCGGGCTTGACCGGCCGGGTGAACCTGAGGCTGTCGAAGCCCAAAAACGCGATCAGCGTGTCGTCGTAGAGATGCAGCTGAAAGATGAGCCCGGCCGCCATCGAGTAGATCAGGGGGCCATGGGCGATGCGGGTGCCGAACGGGGTGGTGCGGCAGTATTCCTCGTTGGTGTGCAGCGGGTTGTAGTCGCCGGACAAGCCGGCGAACATGACGATGTCGGCCTCGGTCACCGTGCGCGCGGGGCTGACGAACTCGGCCCCGACCTGCCATTCCTCCCAGTAGAGCCCGGTCATCGGCGTCCTCTGATCATTTCACGACGCGGCTCTGCCGCAGCGCGGCGATCTGCTCCGCCGAACGGTTCAGAAGCTCCGCAAGCAGCCGGTCGGTGTGCTCGCCGAGGACGGGCGCGGGCGTGGAGATCGTCTTTGCGGTCTCCGACATCTTGATCGGATTGCCGGGGAGCCGCACCCTGCCGGCTTCGGGATGGTCGTATTCGACGATCATGTCCCGCTCGGCGACCGGCGGCTCGGCGAATGCCGCATCGAGATTGTTGACCGGAGCGGCGGGGACCTCGGCGGCGCGCAGCCGCTCGAGCCACGCGGCCACGGTCCTGGTCGAGAAGATCTGCTCGAGCCGGGGAATGAGCTCCTGCCGGTGCCGGATGCGCAGCATGTTCGTGGCAAAGCGTGGATCGTCGGCGAGCGCGGGCTCGCCGATCACGCCGCACAGCCGGCGCCAGAACACCTCCTGGCGGGTGGCGACGACCACGTAGCCGTCGGCCGTGGAGAAGGCCTGCCACGGCACCGTGTATTCATGCGCCGATCCGGGCGGGCTGGGCAGGTCCCCGTTGGTGAGCCAGAGCGTGCCGATATAGCCGAGCAGATTGAGCATGGCGTCGAACATCGACACCTCGATGCGCTGCCCTCTGCCGCTGCGCTCGCGGGCGAAAAGGGCGGCGAGGATTCCCTTGCACGAGAAGATGCCCCCGCTGAGGTCGGCGAGCGGAATGCCGACGCGGGCCGGCGGCCGCCCCGGCTCGCCGGTGATCGCCATGTGCCCGCTGATCGCCTGGATGTTGATGTCGAGCGCGGGATAGTCCTTGTAGGCGCCGCTCGAGCCGAAGCCGGTCACCGAGCACTGGATGATGCGCGGGTTGATGCGGCTGAGCACCGGAAAGTCGATCTTCAGCCGTTCGAGCACGCCGGGGCGGAAATTGTCGATCACCACGTCGGAAGCCTTCACCAGCTCGTAAAAGATCTCGCGTCCCGCCTCGGTCTTGAGATCGATGCAGATGCTCTTCTTGTTGCGGTTCAGCGTGAGAAACAGCGCGCTCAGCCCGCGATAATGCGCGACCGACGGATTGCGCCCGAGATCGCCCTCGGGAGATTCGACCTTGATGATCTCCGCACCGAGATCCGAGAGGATCTGCCCGCCATAGGTGCCGGCGATGATCTGCCCCAGCTCCAGAACCCGCACGCCTTGGAGTGCATAAGCCATAGCCTACAGCCCGATCCCGCGGGCGATGATGTTGCGCTGGATCTCCGACGTTCCGGCCCCGATCACCGCCAGCCGCGAGTCGCGGAAGAAGCGCTGCAGCGGATATTCCATGCAATAGCCGTAGCCGCCGAGAATCTGCAGGCCCATGTCCGAGACCGCCTTGTACGTCTCGCCGGTGTAGAGCTTGAGAACCGCGGCGTCCTCGCGCGTGGCCTTTCCCTGCCCCATCAGCCAGGCGAAGCGGTAGACGAGCAGCCGCGACACGTCGAGCATCACCTTCATGTCGGCGAGCTTGTGGCTGATCGCCTGGAACTTGCCGATCGGCTGTCCGAACTGCTGCCGCGTCTTGGCGTATTCCAGGGCATAGTCGAAAGCCGAGGCGGCGGCGCCGGTACGCGCCGCCGACAGGCACAGCCGCTCGTACCAGAGATAGGCGTCGACCGCCTCCCATCCGCGGTCGACTTCGCCGAGCACCGCCGAGCTCGGCACCTCCACGTCGCTGTAGAAGACCTGCGTGGTCCCGATCGAGCGATGACCGAGCGTCCTGATCCTGCGCACCTCGATGCCGGGAAGGGCGGTATCGACCAGGAAGTTGGTGATGCCCTGCTGCTTCCTCCCGGAGGAGGAGGTCCGCGCCACCAGCAGGCAATAGTCGCTGATGTCCATCCCCGAGGTGAAGATCTTCTGGCCGCTGATGACGAAGCCGCCGTCCCTGCGCCGCGCCCGGGTGGTCAGCGCCGCGGCATCGGACCCCGAATGCGGCTCGGTCAGGCCGAAGCAGAACGAGAGCTCGCCGCGCAGGATGCGCGGCAGCAGATCGGCCTTCTGCTCCGGCGTCCCGTGCCGCATCACCGCGTAGCCGCCATAGGTCAGCGTGCGGAACACCCAGACCGCGAGCTCCTCGAAGTGCCGGCCCGTTTCCTCCAGAAGGATGGCGAGGTCGATCGGCGAGCCGCCGCTGCCGCCGTATTCGCCCGGAAGGATCAGCCCGAACCAGCCGTGCCTCGCCAGCGCGTCGTAGGCCTCGCGCGGCGGCCGCTCCTCCTCGTCGCAGCGGGCGGCGTATTCGGGGGGACAGGCCTGGTCGAGGAGGTCGCGGACGTGATCGCGCAGGCTCTCCTGATCGGGCGTGAAGGCGAAATCCATGGCGCACGCTACCGCTGATCGAGCTTCGCCAGGTCGAGCACGCTCCTGGCGCGCTGATACATCGCATAGTCGACGAGCCTGCCGTCGACCGCGATCGATGCGGTCCCGCGCTTCTCCGCCGCCTCGAACTCGGCGATGATCCTGCGGTAGCCGTCGAGCTCGGTGCTCGACAGCGCATAGGCCTGCCGCATCGGCGCGATCTGCCTGGGATGGATGGCGGTGCGGCCGACATAGCCGAGCCGGGCGGACAGCCGGGAATCGCGAATGAGCCCGGCCTCGTCGGCGAGATCGGTGTAGACCCCGTCGAGCGGAACGACGTGGCTGCCGGCGGCGCGGGTGTCGAGCAGCACCTTCGAGCGCGCATACAGGAGCTCCACCCCTTCGCTCGACCAGCTGCAGCCGAGATCGGCCTGCAGGTCGCCGTCGCGGCCGCTGCCGATGCAGGTCGCCCCGACCCGCGGCGATGCCTTGACGAGATCGAAGCAGCGGTAGACGCCGAGCGCGCTCTCGATCTGCAGGATCAGGGCGACGCTTCCGGCCGGTATCGACCGCTCGGTCTCGCGCCGAGCGATCAGCGCGGCGGCTCGCTGCACCTCTGCGACGCTCTCCGCCTTCGGCAGAACCACGGCATCGAGGCCGGGTCGCACCGCCGCGGCGATGTCGTCGTCGAGATGAACGGTCGAGGCAGCGTTGGTTCGGACGTAGATCGAAGGCCCCGGCGCTGCCGTCGCAGCGACCTGGCCGTCGATCGCCGCCGCCACCAGCGATCGGGCTTCGCTCTTGGCCGCGACCGGCACCGTGTCCTCGAGGTCGAGGATGACGGCGTCCGCTCCGGCGGCGAAGGCCTTGGCCATGACCCGCGCGTTGATTCCCGGCGCGAACAGAGCCACTCGGATAGGCTGCATCGGATGAGGCTGTGCCGCGGCTCGCGCGAGGAGGCTCGCGCATGAATCCCGTTGACCGGAAACGAGCAATCAATCTACAGCGGGACGATCCACCCTAGCAAGCGAAGGGACAATCGCGTGGCGCACTGGCTCGTCGGCGTCGATACCGGCGGAACGTTCACCGACCTGATCGCCTACGAGCAGACGAGCGGCGCGCTCAAGCGGGCGAAAGTGCCCTCGGTGCCCAGCGATCCCTCGCTCGCCGTCATCGAGGCGCTGGAGCAGCTGCTCGCCGAAGGGGCGGCGCCGGCCGACGTGGGCATGATCGTGCATGGCACCACCGTCGCCACCAACGCGCTGATCGAAGGCAAGGGCGTGCGCGCGGGCCTCCTGATCACCAGGGGCTTCCGCGCGGTCTACGAGGCGCGCGGGTGGTCGCAGCCGCGCGGGTCCGACCTGCTCGACACCTTCTATCGGAAGCCGCCGTTGCTGGTGCCGCAGTATCTCACCGAGGAGGTCATCGAGCGGCTCGACCACGAGGGCCGGGTCGTCACTGCGCTCGACGAGGAGGCGTTGCGCGCCTCCGTGCGCAGGCTCGCCGGCAAGGGCGTCGAAGCGATCGCCGTCTGCTTTCTCTTCTCGTTCCTCAACCCGGCGCACGAGCGGCGCGCCGCCGAGATCGTCGCCGAAGTCGCTCCGGCTTGCCGCATCTCCCTTTCCAGCGAGGTGCTCCCGGTCATCCGCGAGTATCCGCGGCTCTCGACCACGGTGATCGATGCCTATGTCGGCCCCCGCATCGCCAGCTATCTCCGCAGCCTCGAGCAGCGGCTCGACCGCCGCGGCGTCACCACGGTGCAGAAGTTCCTCATGCAGTCGAACGGCGGGCTGATGCGGATCTCGCTCGGCGCTCGCCATCCCAACCAGACGCTGCTCTCAGGTCCGGCGGCCGGCGTCATCGCCGGCGCCGAGCTCGCGCGCGCGACCGGTCGCGCCCATGTCGTCACCTTCGACATGGGCGGCACCTCGACCGACATCAGCGTCATCGTCGACGGCGCGATCCTCGAGATGTCGCAGGGGCAGATCGCGGGACAGGACATCGGCACGCCGATGCTGCGGGTGCGCACGCTCGGTGCCGGTGGCGGCACGGTCGCCGAGATCGGCAAGGACGGCCTGCTGAAGGTCGGGCCGCGCAGCTCCGGATCGGTGCCGGGCCCGGCATGCTATGGCCGTGGCGGCACCGAGGCGACCGTGACCGACGCCAATCTGCTGCTCGGCGCGCTCTCCACCGACACGCCCCTCGCCGGCAGCCTGCGGCTCGACGGAGCGGCGGCGCAGGCGGCGCTTGCCCGCACCGGTGCCCCGCTCGGCATGGATGCGCTGCAGACCGCCTCCGGAATCATCCGCATCGTCAACACTCACATGGCCGTCGACCTGCGTCTCGCCTTGCAGGAGCAGGGCCAGGATCCGCGCGTGTTCGCGCTGGTCGCCTTTGGCGGTGCCGGGCCGCTGCACGCGGCAACGCTCGCCCGCAGCGTCGGCATACCGGCCGTGCTGGTGCCGGCCTATCCGGGCCTCAACTGCGCGCTCGGCATGCTGCAGACGAGCGTCCGCCATTCCTATCTGCGCTCGGAGATCGGCTCGCTCGCCCGCATCGCGGCCGCCCGGGTCAACGAGCTTTTTGCCTCGCTCGAGGAGCAGGCGATCCGGGAGGCGAGCGAGGAAGGCTTCTCTCCCGGCCGGGCGAAGATCACCCGCCTGCTCGATTTGCGCTATCCGCACCAGGGCTATTCGCTCTGCGTTCCCTGTCCGGCGCCATTCGACGAGGCGGCCCGGCGGACGGTCAAGGACGCCTTCGACGCGCTTCATCACAAGGTCTATGGCCAGAGCGCACCGAACGAGAACCCCGAGCTCGTCACCTTCCGGCTGCAGTCCGAGATCGCCGTTCCGCGCGTCGCGCTGCCGGAGTTGCCGCGCAGCGACGGCAATGCCGGTCGGGCGATCAGGGGCCGGCGGGCGCTCTATGACACGGCACGGCAGAAATTCGACGAGGTGAACGTCTGCGACCGCGCGATGCTGCTCGCCGGCGATCGCTTCCGTGGTCCGGCCGTGATCGAGCAATTCGACTCGACCGCCGTCGTGCTCGCCGGCCAGCGCGTCCTCGTCGAGCCCGACGGAACGCTGGTGATCGAGGAGGAAGCGGCGTCGTGAGCATCGATCCCGTCACCACGGAGGTCATCGGCAGCCGCCTGCGCGAGGCGGCCGCGACCATGGAGCACGCGCTCTATCACAGCGGCTATTCGCCGATCCTGCGCGAATCGAAGGACGGGACGGCGGGGCTGACCGACGCCGGCGGACGGGTGGTGATCCTGAGCGGCGGCATCCAGTTCCACTACACCGCCTATGAGCAGTCGGTGCAGGCGCTGCTCGCTCGCTGCCCGCGCGAGAAGCTGCGTCCGGGGGACAGCTTCGTCTGCAACGACCCCTACAAGGGCGGCATGCCGCATGCGTCGGATTTCTGCGCCATCACGCCCGCCTTCCACGGCGGGGAGGTCATCGGCTTCGGCGTCAGCCTCGCCCACAAGTCCGACATCGGCGGCATCGTGCCGGGCTCGGCCGGCGCCGCGGCGCGCGAGATCTACCACGACGGCATCCTGCTGCCGCCGGTGCGGTTTCAGACCGCGCAGGGAATCGAGGAGCCGGTGGAGGCGATCATCGCCAACAACAGTCGTGTCGCCGAGGTCGTGCTCGGCGACCTGCGCGCGCAGGTCGGCGCAACCCGGATCGGCTGCGCCAAGCTCGCCGTCCTCTGCGACGAATACGGGCGCCGCACCGTCCTCGAGGTGATGCAGCGGCTGATTGCGGCGAGCGCGCGTCGACTCGAGACGGAGCTGCTGCAGCTGCGCGACGGCGATGTCGAAGCCGAAGGATTCCTCGACTACGACGGCGTGACCAGGGACGCGCCGGTGCGCATCCACATCGCGGCGCGCAAGCGCGGCGGCCGGCTCACCATCGATTTCACCGGCTCGGCCGGGCAGGGCGCGGGACCGGTCAATCTCGGCTCCTGCACCGCGCGCTCGGCGGCGATCATGGCGGTGCTCGCCTCCTGCGATCCGACCATCCCCGTCAATGCCGGGCTCAACCGGCAGGTCGATTTCGTCTTTCCGGAAGCGAGCGTGGTCAATCCGCGGCATCCCGCCACGATGAACCTTTATTTTCCGACCGCCCACCTCGTCTACAACACCGTCCTCTCGGCGCTCTCGAAGCTCAACCCGAAGCGGGCGGTGGCGCCGTCGGGGCTGGGATCGGGGGCGGTCACCATCGGCTATCGCCGGGCGCGGGGAGGCAAGCCCGCGGTGCTCTACGAACTGCTCAACACCTCGCTGGGCGGCACCCGCAGCAGCGACGGGGTCGCGGTGGTGATGGCGATGAATCATTTCACGCCGGGAGCGCCGGTGGAGATTTTCGAGAGCGAATATCCGCTGCGGGTCCGCGCGTTCGAGCTCGTGCGCGATTCGGCGGGCGCGGGCACGTTCCGCGGCGGCCTGGGCTATGCGCGGGAGTTCGAGGTGCTGGAGGACAGCGTTCTCACCGTGCGCTCATCGAACCACCGGATCGGCTCGCAGGGGATCAACGGCGGCGGCGCGCCCCGCCTGTCGCGGGTGGTCATCAATCCGCATGGACCGCAAGCAGAGGAGCTCGGGCCGCTCGAGACCCGCCTGCTCCGGGCCGGGGATGTCATCCGCTTCGAGCGGAGCGGCGGGGCGGGATACGGGGACCCGAGGCTGCGCGCGCGGGAGGCGGTCGCCGACGACGTCCGCAACGGCTACGTCAGCCGCGAGGCGGCCATCGCGTCCTATGGCCTGACCGACCCCCCGGAGGAATGACGCGATCGGGACGCGGTGCGGCCGGGAATGTATCGCTGTTCATTCGCTCGGAACATGCGCTAAAGTTCCATCGTGACCCTGGGCGGGTAGCGGGTAGCGGTGGAGCTGATTATATGTTCGGCATGAGCCTGCACGTATCCAGAATCCTGACCCTTACGTTGGCCGTACTTGTCCTCGAGGCGGCAAGCGCCTCCGCACGTACCAAGAAGTCGGCCACCCCGTCGACCACGACCACCACGTGCTATGGGACGCCGGTCATCATGCAGGGCCTGGACTGCCCGCGCCGCCCCGCTCGCGTCGAGGAGCCGGAGCATGCAGGCGACCGCCCGCACCGCCCGCGCGTCACCTCGCGCGGCAGCGGCGGCACCTATGTCGCGCCGCTTCCGCGCACGCCATCGCTGTCGGTGCCGCAGTCGACCGGTCCTTACATCCCGCCCCCGGTCAACAACCCCAGCGAGCGGGTCATGCAATACAATCATTCGTTCCCGTTCAATGCCGGCATCGGAAACAATCCTTCCGACCGCGACGCCTATATCCGTTACAATCTGAACAGGTAGCGGCGGTCGCCGGTCCTGGAGAGAACTGCCGCTCGACTGTCCCCCTCAGTTTCGGGGGGAGGGCGGATACTTGCGCGCGGCGCGGCACCGGCTTGGGCCTTGCGATCAGAGCTTGTCGGAGTCTCGCCTGCCGTGCGGCAATGCTTTCTGACTACATTGTGCATTTTTCTATTGACTACGATCAAAAATAGGTGTACCCGTCTCGCCATCCTCGCTCGATGAGGGGCCGCCATCCGGAGGCGTCCTGAAGGCGGAGCGAGGCCGGCGTTCCCGCGGCTCGCGTTTCGCAGCGCAGGCCCCGGGAGGCTCGGAAACCGCCCACCGGGCACTACGACCCGGCGCGAGGAGCTCGCAATCCCCTCCCGCAGGAAATGGCGGGTCGAGGAGCGCGGACCCGAGCCAGAAAATCGCCGGGTGAAGCGCCGAGAGGTGCAGCGTCTCCCGCTGGAGACGCCGGGCGCCTCGCCAGGCGCCCGGCCTGCCCGGACGAAAGCGCGTTCACGCGCGTCTTCGTCGAAATTGGCAGGCCCGCCGGGTGCCGCTGCACCCGGGCAACTCTCGGCGCTTCACCCGCCCCTCGATCGGGGCGCAGGTGGAAGGAAGTGGGCAGGCTCCGGGCGCGGATGCGCCGCGGAAACGATGTTGGTCGCGCAGGTGACCGGGCTGTTTGACAGCGTGAAGGCTGAAGCGGGGGACGCTGTGAAAACGACCCACTCTCTTGCACGCGACCGACCCGCACGCCGGGCCAGTGCAGCCGCAGAAACGAACCCAATCGGCAAAACGAACCCAATCGGCAGAGCAAACCCAATCCGGCAGGGCAAAGCCAATGCGCCTCGCGCCGTGTCCCGTCATGCGCGGGCAGAAGCGCGGCGCAGACGCGCGTGGCGTGGAATCTCCACGCCCAGCGTCCTGGCGGTCCTGAGATTCATGACGAGCTCGCTCCTGCGATGAATGTATATACTGGGATTGACGTGCCGCATCGGGCCGAGTATTCAGCAGGCAGAGGCCGGATGCTCTTCCCCGATGCCGCGAACCCGCGTCTTCAAGTCAGGCAACAGCCAAGCAGTCCGCATTCCGGCGGAGCTGGCCTACGCCGATACTGATGTGGAGCTGGAAATTACCCGGCTGGGTGACGTCATCACGATTTTTCCGGCACGCAACAGCTTGAAAGATGTGGTAGCTGCCTTGCGGCGCATGCCGAGACCAGCTCGAGTCGAGAAACGGCGCCCGATCGAAGTCCCGTTGCGCCGACGCGACTGAGCTGCGGTGCCGGGTTGCCCTATCTCATCGATACGAATATTGCCATTCATGCGCGTGATGGCACCGAGGCCGTTCTCGCAAAGCTGGTCGAGCACGACGGTGAGATCCTGCTCTCGGCCTTGAGCCTTGCTGAACTGCAGCGGGGGCTGTACCGCGATCCGACATTCACGGGCGTTCGGCAGGCGCGATTAGCGGTTTTGCTGAGTGGGCTGCCGGTCCTGGCATTCGATGCTTCCGCCGCCTTGGCCTATGGGCAGATCATCGCACAATGCGGTTGGGCACGAGGTCGCGATTTCGATCGCATGATCGCCGCGCATGCAATCAGCAGCGGTTCGGTTCTCGTCACCAATAACGAAGCTGATTTTCGCGATATTCCAGGTCTGTCGACGGAAAATTGGATGGCGCGCCGCTCCTGACTGCCAGCACAATGCGGAGCCACGCATTGTTGCCGGTCATTTCCGCCTGGGCCGCGCGAAGGCTGACGACTAGTGTTCCGACGAGAGCGGAGAGGGAGGGATTCGAACCCCGATACGGTTGCCGTATGCCGCATTTCGGGTGCGGCGCTTTCAACCACTCAGCCACCTCTCCGTGCCTGCAATGCCGGGACGAGCCCGGCGATGACGACGTTGATTCCATTCGAACGCAACAGAGTCTAACGGAACCGGGCGCGCGCCTCGTTCTCGATCGGCAGCATGTCCTCGCGCAGGCGCGGCGGTCCGGGAGCAGGCCCCCGAGCCGTCGTTCCATCGCCGCTGAACATGCGTTAGCATCCTCGCCGATCATCACGCGGCGGGCGCCTGTTCTCGGAGTTCGCGTCCGTCAGCTGCGGGGAGGAGCCGATCATGCGCATCAATCGTCAACGGCGCCGTTTCCTGGCGGGAGCCGGAGCGCTTGCGCTGAGCCTGC
>DASXAP010000117.1:0-14487 GCA_036406655.1 Xanthobacteraceae bacterium
GTGCTGCGCAAAGCAGCGGCACGCTCAATCGAGAGCTTGTGGGCGATCATTGGCTCTTGTCTCGCAGAATTCTCCCCGTACGAATGTGCGGCATACCTCACCAACGCTGGGTATGGTCAACCTTATCGTAAAATGCTCTAGCTTCCAGATAATCTCGGTTGACGTGGCTGCGGCAGGAAATTGCGATGACCGACGGCACCGGCAGAAGCGAGCTGCGCGACGGGATGCGCATCGACTGGGATGCGCCGATCGCGATGGACGATGGCCTCGTCCTGCGCTGCGATGTCTTCCGCCCGCCGCTCGACGGCAAATACCCGGTCATCCTGAGCGCCGGCCCGTATGCCAAGGGGCTCGCATTTCAGGAGCGCGCTCCCTATGCCTGGGACCGGCTCGTCTCCCGACATCCCGGGGTCGCGTGCGGCTCGACCTGCAAGTACGCGAACTGGGAGGTGATCGATCCGGAGAAATGGGTGCCCGACGGCTATGCCGTGGTGCGGGTCGACTGCCGGGGAACCGGCCGCTCGCCCGGCCGGGTCGATCCCTGGTCCGAGCGCGACACGAAGGATCTCTACGATTGCATCGAATGGGCGGCGGTCCAGGCCTGGAGCAGCGGCAAGGTCGGGCTCACCGGCATCTCCTATTTCGCGATGAATGCCTGGCAGGTGGCGGCGCTGCAGCCGCCGCACCTTGCGGCGATCTGCGCCTGGGAAGGGGGCGCCGACTTCTATCGTGACGTGACCTACCACGGCGGGATCCTTTGCGAGTTCCTCAGCAACTGGTATCCGCGCGCGGTGATCGCCGTGCAGCACGGTGTCGGCGAGCGCGGGCCGCGCAGCCGGGTGACCGGCGAGCCCGTTGCCGGACCCGCAACCCTGGCCGAGGAGGCGCTGCGGCAAAACCGCGCCGACCTCCCAGCCGATGTCCTCGCGCACCCTCTCGCCGACAGCTGGCACAGGGCGCGCTCGCCCGTGTGGGAGAAGGTGACGGTCCCATTGCTTTCCGCGGCCAATTGGGGCGGCCAGGGCATCCACCCGCGCGGCAATTTCGAGGCCTTCGTGCGGGCCGCATCGAAAGCGAAATGGCTCGAGGCGCACGGCGATGCCCACTGGATGTCCTTCTACACGGACTACGGCATCGGCCTGCAGAAGCGTTTCTTCGGGCATTTCCTCAAAGGCGAAGACACCGGGTGGTCGAGCCAGCCGCCGGTGCAGCTCAACATCCGCTCGCCCGGCGAGCGCTTCGTGCTGCGGCACGAGCAGGAATGGCCGCTCGCGCGCACGCAATGGACGAAGCTTTATCTCGACCCGGGCGGCCACGCTCTCGCCCGCGCGGCGCCGTCGGCGGCGACGGCAATCGAGCTCGAGGCGTTGGGCGACGGCGTTTTGTTCCGCACGCCGCCGCTCGAGCACGAGCTGGAGATCACCGGCCCGATCGCTGCCAGGCTCGTCGTCTCGTCCGACACGTCCGATTGTGAC
Source organism: Xanthobacteraceae bacterium (assembly GCA_036406655.1). Taxonomy (GTDB): domain Bacteria; phylum Pseudomonadota; class Alphaproteobacteria; order Rhizobiales; family Xanthobacteraceae; genus VAZQ01. The sequence continues at coordinate 1,476 of DASXAP010000117.1, forward strand.
GTCTTCCTGGTGCTGCGTGTCTTCGCGCCGGATGGCGAGGAAGTCGTGTTCCAGGGGGCGCAAGACCCGCGCACCCCGGTCGGTCAAGGCTGGCTCCGAGCCTCGCACCGCAAGCTCGACCCGAAGCTGGCGCTGCCCTGGCGTCCATACCACACCCATGACGAGCCTTGGCCCCTGGTGCCTCGTGAGCCGGTGGCGCTCGACGTCGAAATCTGGCCGACCTGCATCGTCGTCCCCCGGGGCTACCGCATCGGGCTTGCCGTGCGCGGCAAGGACTACGAGGCCGCGGGAGGAGCGGTCGAGCTTCCCGGCGTGAAGCATCCGCTCACCGGCGTCGGGCCCTTCCTCCATGCCGACCCCCGGAACCGGCCTGCCGAAATCTTCGGCGGCCGCACCACCTTGCATTTCGGCGGCGGACATCAAGCCTGGCTGCTGCTCCCGGTGATCCCGCCCAAATCCCATTGATGCACGATCCCTTCAACGCATTCTGCACCCATGCGACCGCGCGGCTCGAAGGGGCCGCCGCGGGACCGCTCGCGGGACTGACGTTTGCCGCCAAGGACCTGTTCGATGTTGCCGGCCACGTCACCGGCGCCGGCAATCCGGATTGGCTGCGGCTGCAGGAGCCCGCGGCACGCACCGCGCCGGTGGTGCAGCAGCTCGTCGACGCCGGAGCGACCATGGTCGGCAAGACCCACACCGACGAGCTGTCGCGCGGGATATTCGGCGAGAACGCCCACTATGGCACCCCGATCAACCCGCGCGCGCCGGACCGGCTGCCGGGCGGCTCATCGAGCGGGTCGGCGGCCGCGGTTGCGGGCCGGCTGGTTGATTTCGCGCTGGGCAGCGATACCGGCGGGTCGGTCCGGATCCCCGCGAGCTTCTGCGGCATCTACGGCATCCGTCCGACGCATGGTCGCTTGCCCCTCGACGGGATGGTCGGCAACGCGCCGAGCTTCGATACCGTCGGCTGGTTCGCGCGTGATCCCGCGCTCATGGCCCGGGTCGGCGTGGTGCTGCTCGGCACTACCGAGCAGGCGGTCCGCGCCCGTCGCGTTATCGTTGCGGAGGACGCATTTGCAATCGCCGAGCCGGCGACCGCGGCGGCGCTCGCCGAACCGGTCCAACGACTGATCGATCTGATCGGCCGCGGGGAACGGCGTGCGCTATCCGCGGGCGTGCCGCTCGCCGACTGGCACGCGCATCAGCGCGCGATCCAGGGAGCCGAGGCCTGGCAGACCTTCGGCGACTGGATCGATCGCACCAATCCGCGCTTCGCCTTCGAGATCGCCGACAACTTCCTCCGCGGCAAAGGCATCGACGAGGCAACGCTCGCCGCTGCGCGGGAATTCCGCGCCGCCCGGCGGGCCGAGATAATGCCGCTGCTGGACGAGGAGACCGTCGTCTGCCTCCCGACCGCCCCCTTTGCCGCCCCGCCGCGGGGGCAGCCGCGATCTGCACAATGGGCGCGCCGGGTCGCGATCAGCACGCTGACGAGCATCGGCGGAATGCTGGGCGCCCCGCAGGTCAGCCTGCCGCTGGCCGAGATCGAGGGGCTGCCGGTCGGCCTGTCGGTGCTCGCGCGACCGGGGGCCGATCGGATGCTGCTCGAGCTTGCCTGCGCGCTGTAGGCACCTGCTCCGTTCGCAGCGATCCAAAGCAGCGCTTTGTGTGTTATGTGGATGGCGCCGCACGTCGCCGACAGAGCGAATGCGCGTCCGAGGAGAGAGACGGCAATGCCAGAAGCGGCGGACGAAGAGCTGCCGGTGATCGCGCATTTCGATGTCCGCCGCCGCTCCTATCTCGCCCCGGATGGCGCGGTTCTCCGACCGCTGCCGACATTTGCCGAGGATATCGAGCTTTTGGTCTCGTTTTACCGCGCCATGGTGCTGGCGCGTGCGTTCGACCTGAAGGCGGTCTCGCTGCAGCGCACGGGCCGGCTCGGCACCTATGCGGTCTCGCTGGGCCAGGAAGCGGTCGCGGTCGGAATTGCCGGGGCGATGCGCCCTGAAGACGTGCTGCTGCCCTCGTATAGGGACAACGGCGCCCTGCTCTGGCGCGGGGTGAAGCTCGAGGAGATCCTGCTGTTCTGGGGCGGCGACGAGCGCGGCAGCCGCTGGTCGGGCCCCGCGCACGACTTTCCCTACTGCATCCCGGTCGGCTCGCAGGCGCCGCATGCCGCGGGTGTAGCTTATGCGTTCAGGCTCGGGAAGGAGCCCCGAGTCGCCGTCTGCCTGTTCGGCGACGGCGCCACGTCCAAGGGCGATGTGTACGAGGCGATGAATTTTGCCGGCGTCTGCAAGCTGCCCGTGGTGTTCATCGCCAACAACAACCAGTGGGCCATCTCCGTGCCGCTCAAGCTGCAGACCGCGGCGGAGACGCTGGCGCAGAAGGCCATCGCTGCCGGGTTTCGCGGGGAGCAGGTGGACGGCAACGATGTCATCGCCATGCATGCCGCCGCCAGGACGGCGATCGATCACGCCCGAGCGGGCAAGGGACCGAGCTTCATCGAAGCCCTGACCTATCGGCTGGGTGATCACACGACCGCAGACGATGCGGCCCGCTACCGTCCGGTCGAGGAAGTGCAGGCGCATTGGAAGGAGGAGCCGATCGCGCGGCTGCGCGCGCACCTGGTGAGCCGGGGCGCCTGGGGCAAGGCGCGCGAGGAGGAGCTCGCCGCGCAGTGCCAGCAACGCATCGAGGCGAGCATCGAGAAGTATCTGGCGGCGGCTCCGCGCGCGCCGGCGACGATGTTCGACCACCTCTATGCCGAGCTGCCGAACGTCTACCGACGCCAGCGCGACGCGCTTGCGGAGGCGCCCCATGGCTGAGGCAACGCTGGTCGAAGCCGTCAACCTGGCGCTCGCCCGCGCGCTCGCAGACGATCCGAGCGTCGTGGTGCTCGGCGAGGACGTCGGCGTCAACGGCGGGGTTTTCCGCGCCACGGTCGGGCTGCAGCGGCGCTTCGGCGCCGAGCGGGTGATCGACACCCCGTTGGCGGAGCTGCTGATCAGCGGCCTCTGCGTGGGCATGGCCGCGCAGGGCCTGCGGCCGGTCGGCGAGATCCAGTTCATGGGGTTTCTCTATCCCTGCATCGATCAGCTGGTGAATCACGCCTCGCGGCTGCGCAACCGCACCCAGGGGCGGCTGAGCTGCCCGATGGTTCTGCGGACCCCGCACGGTGCCGGCATCCGCGCGCCGGAGCATCATTCCGAGGCGACCGAGGCCATGCTCGCGCATATCCCGGGCCTGCGGGTGGTCATCCCGTCATCGCCCGAGCGCGCCTATGGGCTCCTGCTCGCGGCGATCCGCGACCCCGATCCGGTGGTGTTTCTCGAGCCGACCCGCATCTACCGAGCCGCCCGAGGACCGCTCGAGGACAACGGGCAGGCATTGCCGCTGGATATCGCTTTCGTGCTCCGGGAGGGCCGCGACGTCACGCTGATCAGCTGGGGTGCCATGGTCAGGGACACGCTGACCGCGGCCGAGGAGCTCGCGCCCGAGGGCATCGACGCCGAGGTGATCGATCTCGCCACGCTCAAGCCCTATGACGAGGAGACCGTGCTTGCCTCGGTCGCGAAGACCGGACGCTGCGTCATCGTGCACGAAGCGGCGCGCACCGGCGGGTTTGGCGCGGAGATCGCCGCGTTGATCGCCGAGCGCGGGCTCCTGTCCCTGCTCGCTCCCGTGGCGCGCGTCACCGGCTACGACACGATCATCCCGCTTCCGCGTCTCGAGCAGCACTATATGCCGTCGGCCGCGCGCATCGTGGCCGCCGCCCGGGACGCCTGCCAATTCGGATGAAACCGTTGGGCACTGCGATGCGTCAGTTCATGCTGCCTGATCTCGGCGAAGGCCTCGAGGAGGCGGAGATCGTCGCCTGGCATGTCAACGAGGGCGACAACGTCGTCGTCGACCAGCCGCTGGTGTCGGTCGAGACCGACAAGGCGGTGGTCGAGGTGCCTTCCCCGATCAGCGGCCGGATTGCGCATCTGTTCGGCGGCAAGGGCGATCTGGTCAAGGTCGGCGCGCCCCTCGTCGAGTTCTCCGAAGGCGCCCAGCAGGATACCGGCACCGTGGTGGGCGAGCTTGCCGCCGATGCCGAGCATCGGCCGGCGGCGGCGACGGCGGCGCCGACTCCGGCACGCGCGCTGCAGGTCCTGCCTGCGGTGCGGGCGCTCGCCCGCAAGCTCTCCGTCGATCTCAATCTCGTGCAGGCTTCGGGTCCCGGCGGGACGGTCACGCGCGACGATGTGGAGCGTGCCGCCCGGAGCATGGCCGAGGCAGGGCCGGCGGAAGCGCTGCGCGGCATGCGGCGGGCGATGGCGCAGCGCATGACCGCCGCGCATGCCGAGGTGGTCCGCACGACGGTCACCGAGGAGGCCGACATCGAGGACTGGCGCGAGCGCGAGGACGTGACCATGCGGCTCGTCCGCGCCATCGCCGCGGCGTGCCGCGAGCAGCCGTCGCTCAACGCCTGGTACAACGCCGCCGCCGGCGAGCGGCGGCTCGTCGGCCGGATCGATCTCGGCATCGCCGTCGACACCGACGGCGGCCTGATCGTGCCGGTGCTGCGCAATGTCGGCGAGCGCGACGGGCGCGATCTGCGCGCCGGGCTCGATCGGATGCGGGCCGATGCCGCGGCGCGCTCGATTCCCCCGGAAGAGCTGCGCGGCGCCACCATCACGCTTTCGAACTTCGGCATGATCGGCGGACGGTTCGCCAACCTGGTCGTCGTGCCGCCGCAGGTTGCGATCATCGGCGCCGGCCGCATCGATCGGCGCGTCATGGTGCATCAGGGGCAGCCGGCGGTGCGGCGGGTGCTGCCTTTGTCCTTGACCTTCGACCACCGCGTCGTCACCGGCGGCGAGGCGGCGCGGTTCCTGGTGGCGCTCAAGGCGGATCTGGAGAAGCCGGCTTGAGGGTCAGGCCGCGCGGGTCTTGTGCTTGCCGACAAACAGCGGTGCCACCTCGCGCATGAACCGATCCATCTCCTCCTTCACCTGGCTGTGCGGCTTGAGCCCGACGTTGAAGTAGAGGATCACCTCGTCGAACCCGGCGGCTTCCACCTTTTTCAGCGTGTCGGCGATGCGCGCGGAATTCCCGAGCAGCACCGAGTTCTCGGTGAGATCCTCGGGCCGCACCTTCTGCAGCCGCTCGACCATGTCGACGAAGTAGCGGTAGCTCGGGGGCGCGGTCTTCGGGTCACCCGGCAGGGCCGGGATCACGCATTCCCGATAATATCTGATCTGCCGGGCACGCTGCGCTTCCTCCTCAGCCTTGCTGTCGTAGAAGTGGGTGAAGTAGCTGCACATCAGCCGTCCCGGCTGCCGGCCGTGCCGGGCGCAGGTCTCGTGGTAGAGGTCGGCTACCTGCTTGAGCCCGCCGTAGCTCATCGCGGCGGCGAACGGGGCGACGATGAGGCCACAGCCCAGCCGCGCGGCGAGCTCGATCGACGGCTTGGAGAACGACCCGATATAGGTCGGCAGCGGCCGCTGCACCGGCTTCGGCGTGATCCGGACATCGTCGAACCGGTAATGCGTGCCGTGATGGGAGATGCGTCCGTCCGCCTGCCAGAGCTTGCGCACCAGCTCCAGGCCCTCCTCGAATATCGACTGGTTGTCCTCGAAGGAGACGCCGAACGGCAGATACTCCCGGCGGTCGTAGCCGCGCCCGGCCGCGAAATCGACGCGGCCGTTGCTCAGGAGGTCGAGCGTCGCCCACTGCTCGGCGATCCGGATCGGATGATGCAGCGGGGAGACGGTGACGGCGGGGGCGAGCCGGATGCGGCGGGTGCGCGCGGCGATGAAGGCCAGCACCAAATCCGGGCAGGACAGCACGCCGAGCGAGTTGAAGTGATGCTCGCCGATCCAGGCGGAATGCATGCCCAGCTCGTCGGCATAGAGCGCCTCCGCGGTGATATCGGCGATGAACTCGTTGGCCGAGCGCGTGTTGCTCTGATAGTGGTTGTCGCTGAGCGTGAAATAGCCGAACTCCATGTGCGCCTCTCCGGTCGGGGCCAGCGGTTCTTCCTGTCCAGCGGCCTATAGCATAACTGCAGGGTCAAATCTCTCCATGTCCGGCGCGCCCGCGCCCGGCTGTGACGATCCTCGGTCGCCGAGCTGTCGGGAGCGCTTCCAATAGGCGAAGACCTGGATGTCGGGCGACGCCATCATCAAGCGACACCGTCGCAACTACGACGGTTTCTTCAAGATCGACGAGCTCGACGTGTCGTTCGTCGGCGGCGCCGGCAGGACGGTCGAGCAGACCCGCGAGGTCTTCGAGCGGGGAGACGCGGTTGCCGCGCTGCTGCTCAACCTCGACAGCAACTCGGTGGTGCTGGTCGAGCAGTTCCGCGTGCCCGCCCTGATCGGCCGGCGCCGCGACGAGCCCGCCTCGGCCGACGGGTGGATGACCGAGACGGTCGCCGGAATGATCGATCCCGGCGACGAGACTCCGGAAGCCGCCGTCATCCGCGAAACGCGGGAGGAGACCGGATATCAGATCCGGCATCCCCGGTTGATCGCGAAGTTCTTCTCCTCGCCGGGAGGCAGCTCCGAGCGCATATTTCTGTATTTTGCCGAGGTGCGCGACCGGGACCGGGTGGAAAAAGGCGGCGGCCTGGAGGACGAGGACGTGAAGCTCGTGCATCTTGCGCTGCCCGCCCTGCTCGACCGACTGGCAGCGGGATCGATCGAGGATCCCAAGCTTCTCATTGCCGCCTGCTGGTTGCGGAGCCACCTGCAATAGCCCTGGCGTGCGACGAACGAGCAGGCGCCGGGGACTTGCCGCCGGCGCTTCCCTAGGCGACCATGACCGCATGCACGCGCGGCGGATCGGATCGGACCTGCGCGCATCGGACGCATCGCACCGGCAAAGGGAGCTTCGATGATCAGGAAAACCGTTCTGTCGGCGATCGGCGTGGCGGCTGCGCTGGGCCTGGGCTCGCTTTCCGCCGCCGCCAAGGACAAGGTCAAGGTCGCCTTCATCGGTCCCCTCACCAGCGGGGTTGCCGCCAACGGTCTCGGCGGCCGCAACTCGGCCGACCTCGCGGTCAGGCTCCGCAACGCCGATGCCCAGGCTAAATACGAGTACGAGCTCGTCGTGCTCGACGACGAGTGCAAGCCGAATGTCGCGGTGCAGGCGGCCACCAAGGCCGGCGCCGATCGCTCGGTGATCGCCGCCGTAGCCCATTATTGCTCGGCCACCGCGATTGCCGCGGTCGACACCTACAACCGCCTGGGCTTGCCCATGGTGGTATGGGGCGCGGTGCTCCCCGACATCACCTACCGCAACAAGTATCCGGAGGTGCATCGGGTCAACGGCACGATGATCAACCAGAACGAGGTCGCTGCGAAATTCATGACCGGCCTCGGCTTCAGGAAATGGGTGGTCATCCACGACACGACCGACTACGGCAAGGGCCACAACGAATACTTCTCCAAGTACGTCAAGGCGAACGGCGGCAACATCCTCGGCACTTTCGGCGTCACCGCCGACCAGCAGGACTTCACCGCCGAGCTCACCCAGGCCAAGGCGCTCGCTCCCGAGGTCATCTATTTCGGCGGCCTCACGCCGATCGGCATCCGCATCCGCTCGCAGATGGACAGGCTCGGGGTCAACGCGGTGCTCGAAGGCACGTCCGGCATCAAGTCCGACGCCTATATTCAGGCATTGGGGCCCCTGGCCGAAGGCTCGCTCAGCTTCATCGAGGGCGCGCCGATCGCCAAGCTCCCGGGCGGGCAGCACTTCCAGGAGCAGTACGACAAGGCGGGTTACAAGGAGCCGCCGGAGGCCTACGGCGCTTTTGCCTTCGTGGCGATGCAGCTGATCCTCGACAAGATCGAGGCGGTCGGGCCCGATCGCAAGAAGGTGACCGCGGCTCTGGGCGATGTCGTCAACTACGACTCCATCATCGGGCCGGTGACGTTCGACGATCACGGACAGAACACGGTCCCGCTGATCACCAAGTTCGTCGCCCAGGACGGCAAGTGGGTGGTGTGGGAGGACAGCGAGTACGCGAGCGGCAAGCGCAAGCTCGGGAAATGAGACGCTCCGGGGCAGGGCAAATCGCCTGCGGCGATGCGGCGGCGGGCGCGGGCTGAGCGATCCTGCCCGCGGCGGTGCGGCCGCGACCGCTGCCGCTAGCCGGTGGGCAGAAGCGCGCTCGTTGACGGGCTGGGCACGCGCATGGAAATCGCACTTCAATACCTGATCAACGGGCTCATGCTCGGGGTCATGTATGCGCTGGTTGCGGTAGGCTTCACGCTGTTCTTCGGCGTGCTCGATGTGATCAAGTTCTCGCACGGCGACGTGTTGACGGTCGGGGTGTTCACGGGCTTTGCCACCTATCTCGGCCTGCAGGCGGTGCACGTGAGCTCGCCGCTGCTGCAGCTGATCATCCTCGCGCTGGCGGCGATGGCGGCGATGGCGCTGCTCGGCGCGGTGATCGCGCGGGCCCTGGTCCTGCCCCTGCGCGCAGCGCCCGCGCTCAACACGCTGCTGCTGACGCTGATGCTGGGGACGGTGCTGCGCGAAGGGGTGCGGCTCCTCTTTCCCGACGGCTCGAACCCGAAGCCGTTCCCGGCGCTGCTGCCGACGGCGAGCTACAGCTGGGGCCATTTCACGCTGCGGCTCGACAGCCTCATCCTGCTGGTCGCTGGACTGGCCATGATCGCCGCCGTGCACCTGATCATCAACCGGACCAAGCTCGGCCTCGCCATCCGGGCGGTGGCGCAGGACGGCGAGACCGCGCGCAGCATGGGGATCAATTTCACCGCCATCGTCCTGGTGACTTTCGCGATCGGCTCGGCGGTCGCCGCCTTCGCCGGGGTGATGAACGGGCTCTATTACAACGAGATCAATTTCAGCATGGGCCTGCTGCTCGGCGTGTTCGGCTTCAGTGCCGCGGTGGTCGGCGGGCTCGGCAACATCTACGGCGCGATCCTCGGCGGATTCCTCTTCGCCGCGCTGCAGACGATCGGCGCCGTGGCGCTGCCGTTCGCCAGTGCCTACAAGGACGTGTTCGCGCTCGCCGCGGTGATCGTCATCATGACCTTGCGCCCGACCGGGTTGATCGCCGAGAGGTCGAGCGAGCGGGTATGAGGACCACAGCTCTGCGCGGCGGCCGCTCGCCGTTCCCGGCGCTCGCATTCGTGGCGGTCGCGACCGCTTACGGCATCAGCTTCCTCGCCGCCGAAGGCGAACGTGCGGTGGGCGCGCTGCTAGCGCTGGCCGCCGTCGCCGTCCTGCTCGGGGCGCGGCTCGGGCTCGTCGAGCTCGTCCGCGCCAGTGCCGCCGACAACGAGCGCACGTTCGATCTCGCCGCCGTGGCCGGCGTCGTCATCGCCGCACTCGTGTTCCACGAGGAGCATTTCGTCATCCTGATGATGACGACCTCGCTCCTGCTGATGGTCGCCGCGCTGGGATTGACGATCCAGTTCGGCTATGCGGGCGTCGTAAACTTCGCCGGCGCGGCCTTCCTCGGCATCGGCTGCTACACCGCCGCGGTGGTGACCAAATACACCGCGCTTCCGTCGGCGAGCACGATTCCGCTCGGCGGGTTCATGGCCGGGCTGATCGGATCGATCCTGATCCTGCCGGTGCTGCGCACGCGCGGGCATTACGCCGCCCTGATCACCATCGCCTTCGGCATCCTGTTCAAGGTCTTCCTGGAGGTGAACGACACCCTGGGCGGACCGCAGGGAATCCAGGTCAAGCCGCTCGTGCTGCTCGGCTGGAATTTCAACAGCCCGATCGCAGTCGGCGGCATCGCCACCTCGTTCTACTTTTCCTACTTTCTTGCCGCGCTGCTGCTGCTCCTGGCGAGCTTCGCGCTGGTCCGGCGGCTCGAACGCTCCTGGATCGGGCTCAGCCTCGATGCGATCCGCCTCGACGAGATCGCCGCCGCCTGTTACGGCCTCGATGTCGCGCGCTGGAAGGTGCTCGCCTTCGTGCTCGGCAATTTTCTCGCCGGCATGGCCGGCGCGCTCTACGGGCACGTGCTGGGCTTCATCGCTCCGAACAACTTCACCTTCGGCGATTCGCTGGTCCTGGTTTCGATCGTCCTGCTCGGCGGCATCGGAAATCTGTGGGGAGTGGCGGTCGCCGCGGCCTTCGTGGTGATCCTGCCGGAGAAGCTCCAGGTGATCCAGGAATACCGGTTCGTGCTCTATGCGGCGCTGGTGATCGTCATCCTGCTGCTGCGTCCGCAGGGACTCCTGCCGCGGCGCCTGCGCGACTATCGCGGCGGCCGCCGGCCGGTGAAGGCCGGTGCGTCCGAGCCCCTCGGCGGCAAGGCGGCAAGGTGAGCCCGCTTCTGGCCTGCCGGGGCTTGACCTGCCGGTTCGGCGGCCTGGTTGCGCTCGACGGCGTCGATTTCACGGTCGACGAAGGCGAGATCGTCGGGTTGATCGGCCCGAATGGCTCAGGGAAGACCACGCTGTTCAACGTCATCACCGGCATCTACCCCGCCGCTGCCGGCAGCGTGGCCTTTGCCGGAGCGGACATCACCGGGGCCACGTCGCAGGCGGTCTGTCGCGCCGGGATCACCCGCACCTTCCAGCGCTCGCGCATGTGCCTGCCGCTCTCGGTGTTCGACAACATCATGATCGGAAACCACAAGCACCTCGATAACGGCCTCGCCTTCAACCTCCTGCGCCGCTCCGCCTTCGCCGCCGAGCTCGCGCGCAACCGCGAGGAAGCGCGCCGCCTCGTCGCGGCGTTCAATCCCGAGCTCGCCGGCCGCATCGAGGATGCTGCTTCCGGCCTGCCGATGATCGACCGCCGGCGAATCGAGATCTGCCGCGCCCTGATCAGCCGGCCGGGACTGGTCCTGCTCGACGAGCCGTCGGCCGGAATGACCCACGAGGAGACGCGCCGTCTCATGGACGACATCATGTCGGTGCGGCGCGGTATCCCCGGGCTCGCCCTGGTCATCATCGAGCACGAGATGGGCGTGGTCGAACGCATCACCGATCGTTGTGTCGTGCTCAACTACGGTCGCAAGATCAGCGAAGGCGCATTCGCCGACATCGCCGCCGACCGCGAGGTGCAGGAAGCCTATCTCGGAGTGGCATGATGCCGCCGCTGCTCGAAGTGACCGAGCTCTACACCGCCTACGACCGCGCCGACGTGCTGCAAGGCGTCTCGCTCGCCGTGCAGGCCGGCAGCATCACCTGCCTGCTCGGCGCGAACGGCTCCGGCAAGACCACGCTCATCCGCTCGATCCTCGGGCTGACCTTGCCGCGTGCCGGCCGCATCGTCTTCGAGGGCTGCGAGACGACGGGCTTGCCGACGCACCGGGTGATCGCAGCAGGCATCGCCTGCATTCCCGAGGGCCGCCGGGTGTTCCCCAAGCTCAGCGTGGAGGAGAACCTGCGCCTGGGCGCCTACCAGGAGCGCGCCGAAGCGGTGACGCGAGCCCGCGTCGAGGAGGTCTACCGGATGTTTCCCCGGCTTGCCGAACGGCGAGCGCAGATCGCCGGGACCATGTCGGGCGGCGAGCAGGCGATGCTTTCGATCGGACGCGGGCTGATGCGCGCCCCCAAGCTCATGCTGGTCGACGAGCCCTCGCTCGGGCTTTCGCCGCGCCTGGTGAAGGAGAGCTTCAACATCATCCGGCAGATCAACGAGCGGGGCATCACCGTCTTCCTGGTCGAGCAGAACGTGCATCAGACTCTTGCCATCTCGCACCACGGCTACGTGCTTTCCAAGGGTCGCGTCGTGGCGGCGGGCGCCCCGGACGAGCTCGCGGCGCGCGCGGAGGTCCGCGAGGCCTATTTCGGATGATTTCCCGGCGGGACGGTCGAGCGCGAGCCGGCGCCGCGACAGCCGCCGCCCCGCTCCGCGCCACTCGCAGGCGGGCTCTGCGTATCGCGTGCCCGGGCGCGGCGATCACCCCGGATCACGTCAGCGGCACGAAATCATACTCGCCGATCCCCTGCAGGACCAGGAAGGTGGCGGAGCTCTTGCCGCCGTTGACGACGAGATGCGGGCGCTTGGGAGCGACCGAGTAGGTCTCACCGCGCTCGAGCCGCACCTCCTCCTTCGGCTGCTGGAGAAAGATGCGAATGGCCCCTTCCACGACATAGAACGTGTCGCTGACATTGCTGTGATAATGCCAGGGCACCTTCTGAGTCGGGCTGATCTGCAGCTCGGCGATGCGAAACCCGGGCCGCGCCGCGTGATAGGCCCGGCGCTCGACCTCGTACAGGCTGCTGGAATCCTTGACTGCCGTCATAAGCTTGCTCCTCGCTCATCGGTTCGCAAAAAACGCCGTCACCGCGATCGAGCCTCGCGCCGGCTGGCGCGCATCATCTTCAAGGCTGCATGCGCGGCAGGGAGCTCGTTTCCGTTTTGCGCCTGTCGCGGCTCGCCGACGGCGCCTCGGGGGCGCGCTATCCGCCGATCCGGGCTCCGGCCTATACTAGCACCTCATTCGGCTGGGATCGCATGCTCGACCATACCCACGACCCGCGCCGGCGCAGCTGGGTCGCCTCCGCGGAGGAGCATCCGGACTTTCCGATCCAGAACCTGCCGCTCGGCATCTTCAATTTTCCGGGCGGCGCCGCCCGCGGCGGCATGGCCATCGGCGACGACATTCTCGATCTCGCCGCCGCGCTCGAGCTCGGGCTGTTCCAAGGCTTGGCCGCGACGGCGGCGCAGGCTGCCTCCGGCGCAACGCTCAATCCGCTGCTCGCGCTGGGCCGCACCGCGCGTGCGGCGCTGCGGCAACGCGCAAGCGACATTCTCGATGCCGACGGCAGCGACCGCGCCCGGGTCGAGGGCTTGCGCGCGCGGCTCATTCACCGCGCCGCCGATTGCCGGCTGGAAGTGCCGGCTGCGATCGGCGACTACACCGATTTCTTCGCCGGCATCCACCACGCGACCAACGCCGGCAGGCTGTTCCGGCCCGACAATCCGCTGCTGCCGAACTACAAATACGTGCCGGTCGGCTATCACGGCCGCGCGTCCTCGATCTGCGCGTCGGGGACCGTGGTCAGGCGCCCCA
>DASXAP010000118.1:0-1828 GCA_036406655.1 Xanthobacteraceae bacterium
GATATCGCGCCGGGCACGTCAGCCGATTTCATGCTCCAGGCGCCCTACGACACCGGCGCCAGCACCCAGGTCTATGACCACGACTTCGGACCGAATGCCAAGTTCTGGATCAACGTCCGCGCCGCCGGCTAGGCGGCTCAGGCCTGCTGCCCCGCGGGAACGTTGAACAATGCGAGGGTCGATGCGCCCTCGGCGAGTGCCGCCTCCCATGTCTGCTCCGCGGCGAGACGCGCCAGGCAAGGCTCCAAGAGCTCGTCGACCCGTGAGCGCGGCACGAACACCAGGCCGTCATTGTCGCCGATCACCAGATCGAACGGCGAGACCGCAACACCACCGAAGATCACCGTCTCGTTGACACTGCCCCGCTCCATGGAGGATGGCCCGCGCGGCGTGATCCATCGCGAATAGACCGCGAAATCGTTCCATTGCGCGAAGGTGCCGGAATCCCGCACCGCGCCGTCGACCACCACACCGGCGATCCCCTTGCGCCGCGCGGCGCCGCCGAGCAGGTCGCCGATCATCGCCGCATCGCGCCGGCCGCCGGCCGCGATCACCAGGACATCGCCCGGCTCAGCCGCCGCGATCGCATGATGCACCGGGCCATAGTCCGCCGGCTCGCACCAGGCAGTGATAGCATTCCCGATCAAGGTGGTGCCGGGCGGCAGCGGCCAGACCGGCCTGATCCTGGCATCGGCGTGGCCGCGGCCCTGGAGCCGGTCGGCGGCAACCGCGCTCGGCACCACGCGCCAGGCATCGATGGTGGCCCTCGGCAGGCGCGCGGCGGTCGGGCGGGCAAGTCGCGTCGGCATGAGGTGTCCTTTCCAATCCGAGGGGCACGGGCGAGCCTCGCCAGTTTTAGGCCTGGCTGACCAGCCTCATATGCTGGAACCCCGATGCGCCCTGGTCCTATTGGGCCGCGGAGGCGATCGGACGACCGAGCGGCAGAAGAGCGATTCTCAGCTCGACCAGATCCGCTTCCGGCAGGGGCAGTGCCGGCTTGCGGCAAATCCCGACATCCCCGCCCAGCAGGTTGGTCGCTGCCTTGACCGACGAATTGTAGTCGTGGGTCCAGTAGAACAGCTGCGCAGGCAGCAGCGACTTCCACTGCGCCGCGGCCCCACTGAGATCGCCTTTCGCGACCAGATCATAGAGCCGCACAGCCTCCTTTGGCGTGGCGTTGGCGCCGCCCCAGATCAGCCCCGGACACCCCGCGACCAATGCCGGAAAGGCGAGCGTATCGCCGCCGTTCAGGACCTTGCCGCCGGTCGCGATCAGCTGCTGGATCCGGGTGAAATCGCCGGTGCTGTCCTTGATGTACTGTATGTTCTCGATCTGGAGCAGGCGGCTGAAGAGATCGGGCGTGATGTCGCGGTTCGTGTTCTGGGGGATGTTGTAGACGATGATCGGTGTCCTGATTGCGCGTGCCACCGCCTCGAAGTGCCACATCACCCCGTCCATGGTCGGGCCCTCGAAATAGGGTGGCAGGATCATGACCGCGTCCGCGCCGAGACCTTCCGCAAATTTCGCATTCTCGATGGTATCCCGCGTGCTGACCGCGGAGGACTGCGCGACGAACCCGGCTCTGCCGCGAACCCGTTTTGCAACGAGCTGATGGATCTGACGGCGCTCGGCTTCGCTGAGATACGCGAACTCGCCGGTGCCGCCACACGAGACCACCGCATGGATGCCGGCCTCGAGCAGCCGCTCGATGTGCGCCGACAGCGCCTTCTCGTTCACGGCGTCGCCGCCCTTGTCGAACGGCGTGCAGGTCGGAACGCAGATCCCCTTGAGCTCGGACATCGCTTGCTCCTTCTAGCCTCGCCGCAAC
>DASXAP010000119.1:0-4159 GCA_036406655.1 Xanthobacteraceae bacterium
CATCAGCGGCATCGTCACGTGCACGAGCGCGACCACGACGCCGAATCTCGTGAACATGAGCTGAATCGGCTGCTCGACGATCCCGAGCCTGAGCAGGACCGTGTTTATGAACCCGTTGCTGCCGAGAACGATGATCCAGGAATAGGTGCGCACCACCTCGCCGAGGAAGAGCGGGGTGACGACGGTGATCAGGATGAACGATTTGGCAATCCTGCTCTGCACGTGCACCAGCGCATAGGCGAGCGGATAGCCGACGATGAGGGTGAAGAACGCGGTCAGGAAGCAGATCCAGACCGTGTCGAGGAAGACCCGCGCGTAGAGCGGTTTCAACAGCGCCAGGAAATTTGCCGATGTGAGATCGCCCGGCTCCATCGACCCGGGAACGAAGGTGCGCACGCTGTATTGCAACACCGCGGCCATCGCCGCCACAAGCAGCAGCCCGCAGAGCGCCGCCGGCGTGACGAAGGCACGGAGGAACGGCTGCGTCTTCACAAGAGCGGATTCCGCTCGCTCTTCACCGCGTCATGCGCGGGCTTGTCACGCGGCATCCCGACGGCCGGGCCACCTGTTTGCGCCGACGCGTCAGTTCATGATGTTCTCAGAGAACCACTTGCGCCATTCCGGAAGCTTCTCGGCACGCAGCTTGGGGTCGATGACGATCTGCTGCTTCCATTGCGCCGCCGAGGTGAAGACGCCGGGCAGCTTGGCGAGATCGGGATCGAGCTTGGCGTCGGAAACGACCGGGCTGCCCTTCTTGCGCTTGGCAATGTCCGCCTGAACGCCGGGGTCGAAGAGCGCGTTGATGAACTTGTAGGCCAGATCGGCCTTCTTCGACCCGCTCATGACGGCGACGGCATCCACCCCCAGCACGCCACCCTCCTTCGGGATCGCCAGCGTGATCGGAACGCCCTGCCCGATCATGTAGTAGGCGTTCATGGAGAGCACGTCCTGCACCGGCGTCTCGCCGCTCGCCAGCAGTTGCTGGCTATTGGCGTCATCGGTGTAGAAGGCCTTGAAGCTCGGCTTGAGCGCCTTGAGCTTGGCTTCACCTTTCTGCCAGTGCTCGGCGTCGCCGCCCGCCAGGATGGCCGAGACCACGATCAGGTGGCTCGGATCAAAGTCGGGAGCGGCGATCTTGCCTTTCAGCTCCGGTCTCCACAGATCGTTCCAGGTATCGAACTTGATGTCCTTGACCAGGTCGCTGCGGTAACCGATCGTGTAGACATAAGCCCAGCTGCCGAGATGGAAGGGGCTGAAGCGAGCCTCGTCGACGAGGTTGCGGGCATTCGGGATCTTGCCGAGGTCGAGCTTCTCGAACAGCCCGCCGTCGGCGTAGAGCCAGCCGACGTGCGACGTCGTGAAGGTGATGTCGCTTTCCGGATTGCCCTTGGCTAGCTTCGCCTTGTTGAGACGATCGATGGTGCCGCCGGTGATGAAATCCACCGTCACGCCGGTCTCCTGCGTGAACTTCCGGGCGGCCGTGTCGGCGACGAGATCGCGCCAGCTGCCGCCCCAGATGCTGACGACGAGCTTGTCCTGCGCATGCGCCGGCACGGCGACGGCAAGGGCAAAGAGCGCGAGCAAGAAACGTTTCATCTTCGACTCCTCGGTTCGGCGCCCGCGACGGCGCTGCTCCCCGCGATCCGCATCCCCCGTGCGTAGAGCGGCCTCGGCGGGCTCGGGAGCGACTGCGCTCCTTTGGTGCCCGCATCATCCCGGCTTCTTGTCCCCCACGAATCCGCACCTCGGGCGCACAAAGACGGCCGGGAAAGGCGGCTCTTGCCGGTCCCCCCGCCGTGACGAGCTTCTGATTTCCATCCCGCAAGCATCGTCAATTCTGCACCAGCCGGCTTGGATCGACAATAGAAGCTGATTTGCCTATAGGCTGCTGCAGGATCGGCACGCCGCCGGCGGGCATCCGCCGCGGCGGGATGGCGATCCGGCGAACGGCTCCTCGTGGCGCGGGAGATCACCGATGGCGAGCGCGGATACGGCGCCCAGCGTCTCGCATCGGCCTTCCGAGCTTCTCGAGACCCTGAAGCGGCTCGGCTTCGGGGCGGCGGTTGCCGTCCCCGACAGCTGGCTCGGCGAGATTCTGGTGCGGATCGAGCATGAGCCGACGATGCGGCTCATACGTGCGACGCACGAGGAGGAAGCGCTGGCGATCGCCTGCGGGGCTCGCCTGGGCGGTGTGCGCACGGCGCTGATGGTGCAGAACGCGGGCCTGCTCAGCATGGGAGCCGGCATGGTCTGCCTCGCCCAGCGCTATCAGTTTCCGCTCCTGATCCTGGTCTCTTATCGCGGCACCCCCGACGATCCGGTCTTCTATCACGTCCCCAAGGGGCGGGTGACCGAGCCGGTGCTTCGCGGGCTCGCGTTGCCGCACACCCGCGTCGACCGGCATCGGCCGATCGGCCCGCAGGTGGAAGCGGCGGCAACCTACGCCGAGGAGGCATCGAGCCCGTTCGCTCTTCTGCTGGCGCGGGAGGACGTCCAGTGGTGAGCGAGGCTCGGCCGAGCCGGACCGACTACTATCGCGTGCTCGCGAAGTCGCTGCCGGCGGGCACGCTCGTCGTCACGGCGCTCGGCAACGCCTCCTACCTGTGGGCCGCCGTGCGCGAGGCGCCGGAGAACTTCTACCTGGAGGACGCGATGGGGCTCGCGCTGCCGTTGGCGCTCGGGCTTGCGGTTGCGCAGCCGGCACGCAGGGTGGTGGCGGTCGAAGGCGACGGGGCGACCCTCATGCACATGGGAGCGCTGGTCACCCTCGGCGCGGTCGCGCCGGCCAATCTCACGGTGCTGCTCATCCAGAACGGCGTTCACGCCGCTTCGGGCGGGCAGGCCTTGACCAATCCGGCCCTCGATCTGGCCCAGCTCGCCCGTTCGGCCGGCGTCGGCTGCGCCGACAACGTGGCATCGCCGGAAGCGTTTGCCCCGGCTTTGGCTCGCGCCCTGGCCGGCGACCGCCTTCAGGTCCTGGTCTTGTCGACCGCCCCCGACATCGAGGTGATCCGCCCGCCGATCGCGTTCGACCCGGTCCTGACCAAGCATCGCTTCATGGGCGCGATCGGCGCGCCGCGCTATGTTCCGACCCTGTTCGGCGGCGGCCGGCTCGAACGCAAATAGCGGGGATCATGCTACAAGCGACTACGGCTTAGGGGGACAGCAGTCAGTGTGCCCTGCGAAGGCAATCCCCGCCCGGCACCAAGCCGCGTCAGCAGCTTTGATGCGGTTATTGCGACTGTCGAATCGGCAAGCGCTGATCATCCGGCTTTCGCCCGGCCGGCGGCGCCATCTGTAGCGTCGACACCGCCGCTCGTTCTATGAAGTGACACCGGGCAGACTACCGCACTACGAGAGCGTCTCGATCTCGGCTGCCGTGCCGGCAGCTCATGCCATGAATCCACCCGAGCCCGCGCAGAGCCACGACTTGCCACCACTTCGTACCAATTGGCTCGATACGGCGCGCGGATTTGGCATCATTCTGGTGGTCCTGGGCCACGTCCTCCGCGGGCTCGTCAGCGTCCACGTCCTGACCTGGACCGGCGTGACCAAATTCTTCGACGGCTGGATTTACACCTTCCATATGCCGCTGTTTTTCTTCCTCTCCGGCCTTTTGCTCTTCAAATCGATGAAGAGCAGCTGGAAAGGCTTTATATGGGGCAAAGTTCGCACGATCGCCTATCCATATTTCGTCTGGTCGGCCATCACCATCGCAATAAAGTCTGTCTTAGGATCGCTCACCAGCCACCCATACCACCTCTCGGATCTCCCACTGATCCTGTACCAGCCGATTGATCAATTCTGGTTCTTGTACGTGCTGTTCCTGCTGTTCTTGGCGGTTTCAGCCCTGCTGAAGCTCGGAGCCAAACCGTGGGTGGTGCTCAGCCTGGCAGTGCTGTTCTACTGCGGAATTCTTCCGGTTCCCATCCAGTGGGGGATCCTGTTCGAGACGCGAATGTTTGCAATCTACTTCTCGCTCGGGGTTTGCATTGGCTGGGCCCGCGATCTCACGAGCCTGTCCCGCATACATGTGGGCTTGCTACTTTTCATCATCGGTTCGGGGCTCGCCCTCTCTTCGCTGGGCGGGTTGCCCCAGCTTTCCGAGCGCGGAGCTCTTATGCCTCTACTCGCACTGGCCGGAACGGCTGCGTTCGTC
>DASXAP010000120.1:0-7500 GCA_036406655.1 Xanthobacteraceae bacterium
GGCCGACTTGACCTGGTCGTAGAAGTCCCTGAGCCCCGGCGTCTTGTCCAGGACCGGCTGGATCGCGGCGACGACGCGCTTCTCCGCCTCCTGCTGCTCGGCGGGCGACAGTTTCACGATCTTGCCGCCGTGCGAGGTCCACGCATTGGTGTCGGACACCGCACGCTCGACCGAATATCGGTCGAGCTCAGGCTCGATCCCCTGTCCGACGTCGCGCACCGCCTTCTGCAGGTCCGGCGGCAGCTTGTCGTACCAGACGCGGCTGACAAGCGCGAGCGAGACGATGGCCCACAGGTGCGTCTGCAGCAGGTTGGGCGCGGCATCGTAGTACTTGAACGCGACGAACACCCCCTTGCCGGAATTGACCCCGTCGATCGTGCCTTGCTGCAGCGCCGGCAGCACCTCCGGCAGCGACATCGGCACGGCAGAGCCGCCGAGAGCGCGCACCATTGCCTGCTCGCCGTCGGAGGCGAGCACGCGGATGCGCTTTCCGTTGAAACCGTCGAGGGTGGTGACCGGCGCCTTGAACACGAACGACTGCAGATCGTACATCACAGCGCCGATCAACAGCAGATTCTTCGATGCCGCAACGTCGGCAACCGCCTTGCGAAGGCCCGGCAGGTGCACCTGGCTGCGCGACTTGTCGAGGTCGTCGAACAGGCCTCCGAGCGCCAATCCCTGCAGCCGCTGGTCGGCGCCGACGAACAGCTCGCCCGGTCCGACGGCGGCTTCGATGCTGCCGAGCCGCAGCCCCTCGGACTGGCGCTGGGCGCCGCCGAGCTGGCTCGCCGGGAACACGCCCACCTGGATCCGGTTCTGGGTGGCCCTCTCGATCTCGCGCTTGAACACCTTGATGTATTCGTGCTGCAGATCGTTCAGCGTCTGCGTCGCGAACTTCATCCGGTAGGTTTCCTGCGCATCGGCCGCTCGGTTGCCGAGCCCCAGGCCGACAGTGAACGCAAGCGCGCCGATCGCGAGGCACAGCCTTCGCCTGCTCGGCGATTGCAGATTCTGATTCCGGTCTTGCATGGGCTCCCTCCGGTCGTGCGCTCGAGCGCGTTCCGGCAAGCTAAGCATTTGCCATCCGTGACTTCAACAGCGCCCAGCGGCGCGCGTTGTCGCGGGCGCAAGCGCGCCTATCGCGCTCTTGAAGATCTGCGAGAGCCCGAGAGAGCCCCGGCCGACTGATCGATTTGCGGCCCAAGCTGCAACGTCGCGCCGATCCGTGGACGAGCGGGACCCCACCCTAATTCTTCATCTCCTTGAACACCTCGGTGAGGTGAGCGGTCTCGTCGCGGATGA
Organism: Xanthobacteraceae bacterium; assembly: GCA_036406655.1. Taxonomy (GTDB): domain Bacteria; phylum Pseudomonadota; class Alphaproteobacteria; order Rhizobiales; family Xanthobacteraceae; genus VAZQ01. The sequence goes on from DASXAP010000120.1 coordinate 1,303, forward strand.
TCTTGTCGAACGCTTCCGGCGTGTCGGAGCGGCCGATGACGAACTGGGCAGCAAGCTTGGCCTTGACCTCGGGCTCCGCCAGGATGGCCACGACGTCACGATTGATCTTGGCAACGATGTCGCGGGGCACGGCGGCCTGCGTCATCAGCCCGAACCAGGAGTCGTAGACGAAGTCGAGTCCCGCCTCGCGAAAGGTGGGCACCTGCGGCAGCTCCGGAATGCGTTCGGCGGTCGCGGCGGCGATCGCGCGCACCTTGCCGCCTTCGGCCATCTCCTTCGACAGGTTCACCGGCGCGAAATAGAGCTGCGCGTCCCCGCGCACCACCGCCGTCACCGCGTCGGGTGCGCTCTTGAACGGGACGTGCACGATGTCGATTCCGGCCGCCTTGCGGAACAAGGCGCCGGCGATGAAGGTCGTGCTGGCGAGCCCCGGCGAGGAGAAATTCAGCGTCCCGGGCTTGGCCTTGGCGAGATCGATCAGCTCCTTGAGATTGTTGACCGGCAACTGGGGATGGACGATGAGATCGAGCGGCGCCGAGCTCACCCGGGTGATGCCGGCGAAATCCTTGACCGGGTCGAACGGCAGGTTCTTGTTCACGAGCGCCGCCACCGTGTGGCCGTTCGAGGTGAGCATCAGGGTGTAGCCGTCGGGCGAAGCCTTGGCGACGCCGACGGTGCCGGCCAGCCCCGGCCGGTTCTCCACCAGCACCTGCTGGTGCCAGAGCTTGCTCGTCTCGTCAGCCAGGATGCGCGCCATGATGTCGGTCACGCTGCCGGCGCCGAACGGCACGACGATGGTCACCCGCTGGGTCGGGAAATTCTGCGCCCACGCCGCTCCGGGCAAGGCGAGGGTCGCGGCGATGAGAGCCAAAAGCGCAATGCGCAGTGAAACCTTGAGCATATGCGTTCCTCCGAGGGGTTGTCTCGACAGCAGGGTGCGGCAGGCCTTGCTTGAAACAATTAGAGCAGGAAGTCCATTGCCCGTATATGAGTGAAAACGTCCTGCCTGGCAACAAGCGGAGCTCCCATGCGCACCGAGGAATCCCGGCCTGTCCGTCTCGAAGACTACCGTCCCCCGGATTGGCTGGTGGAAACCGTGGAGCTCGACGTGTCGCTGCACCCGACCGCAAGCCGGGTGCGGGCCAGGCTCAAGCTTAAGCCGAACGGCGCCGTCGCCCCGCTCGTGCTCGACGGCGAGGCGCTGACGCTGACCGCGCTCAAGGTCGACGGCGCTCCCCTCCCCCCCGAGCAATATGTCGCGACGGCCGATCGACTATCGATCGCGCAGCCGCCGCCGCACGCCTTCGAGCTGGAGATCGAGACCGTCATCGACCCTTCCGCCAACAGCGAGCTTTCCGGCCTCTACCGCTCCGGGCAGATCTACTGCACGCAGTGCGAGCCGGAAGGCTTCCGCCGCATCACCTATTTTCCCGACCGGCCGGACGTGATGGCGGTCTACACCACCCGCATCGAAGCCGATGCCGGCGAAACTCCGGTTCTGCTCGCGAACGGCAATCTCGTCGGCAGCGGCAACGTCCCGGGGACCGCGCGCCACTTCGCAATCTGGCACGATCCGTTCCCGAAGCCGTCCTACCTGTTCGCGCTGGTCGGCGGGCGGCTCGCCTGCGTCGAGGACGGCTTCCGCACCGGCTCGGGCCGCAGCGTTGCGCTGCGTATCTACGTCGAGCCCGGCAAGGAACACCTTTGCGTGCACGCCATGGCCTCGCTCAAGCGCGCGATGCGGTGGGACGAGACCGCCTTCGGCCGCGAATACGATCTCGACGTCTTCATGATCGTTGCGGTCTCCGACTTCAACATGGGGGCGATGGAGAACAAGGGGCTCAACATCTTCAACGACAAGTACATCCTCGCTTCGCCGGAGACCGCAACGGATGTCGACTTCGACCGCATCGAAGCCGTCGTCGCGCACGAGTATTTCCACAACTGGACGGGCGACCGCATCACCTGCCGCGACTGGTTCCAGCTCTGCCTCAAGGAAGGGCTGACGGTATTTCGCGACCAGGAATTCACCGCCGAGACGCGGTCGCGCGCGGTCGAGCGGATCGGCGATGTGCGGACGCTGCGGGCGCATCAGTTCGTCGAGGACGCGGGCCCCCTTGCCCACCCGGTTCGGCCTGCGCTCTATCACGAGATCAACAACTTCTACACGACGACCGTCTACGAGAAGGGCGCCGAGATCGTGCGCATGCTCCGCACGCTGCTCGGAGCGAGCGTCTTCCGCCAAGGGATGGATCTGTACTTCGCGCGGCACGACGGGCAGGCTGCCACCGTTGAGCAGTTCGTGCAGTGCTTCGCCGACGTCTCCGGCACCGGGCTCACGCAATTCATGCGCTGGTACTCGCAGGCGGGAACTCCCGAGCTGGTCGCCGACGGCGGTCACGACCCGCATGCCGGGACCTACCGGCTGGAGATCGTCCAGCGGGTGCCGCCGACGCCCGGCCAGCCGAGCAAGGAGCCGATGCTCATTCCGCTGGCGATCGGGCTCGTCGGCCGCGACGGCCGCGACCTGCCGCTCACGCTCGCCGGCGGACGTGCCCTCGAGCGCGGTATCCTGACCCTGACGAAGCCCAGCGAGACCTTCGTCTTCGAGGGCATTGCCGAGCCGCCGGTCCCCTCGCTCAATCGTCATTTCTCCGCCCCGATCAAGCTCAGCGACGGTCTCTCGGCGGCCGATCTGCGCTTCCTCGCCGCCCACGATGCCGACGCCTTCAACCGCTGGCAGGCGCTGCAGGCGCTGGCGCTGCGTCTGCTCATCGACAACGTCGCGGCGCTGCGCGCAGGCGCGGCCGGCCGCACCGATCAGGGTCTGCTCGATGCCTTCGCTGCAAGCCTTGCCGACGGCTCGCTCGAGCCCGCATTCGTCGCGCTGCTGCTGACGCTCCCGGGCGAAGCCGACATTGCCCGCGAGATCGGTCGCGATGTCGATCCCGATGCCGTGTTCACTGCGCGCAGCGAGCTGCAGGCGGCGCTCGGCGGCCACCTCGGCGGGGCCCTGCTCGACCGCTACCGGCAGCTTTCGGAGCGTGGTCCCTACCGTTACGACGCGGAGAGCATCGGGGCGCGCGCCCTGCGCAACACCTGTCTCGGTCTCCTGGTCGCGACGCGGCGGGCCGAGCCCATTGCGCTGGCGGCACGCCAATACCGGATGGCCGACAACATGACCGACCGGATGGCGGCGCTGTGGTCGCTGGCGACGGTCGACGTGCCGGAGCGCGCAGCCGCCCTCGACGACTTCTACGCCCGCTATGCCGCCGATCCGCTCGTCCTCGACAAGTGGTTTGCCGTGCAGGCGGCGATCCCCGAGCCGGCGACGCTCGCTCGCGTCAAGGCACTGACCGCGCACGCGGCGTTCTCGTTCGCCAACCCCAACCGGGTGCGAGCGCTGATCGGCACTTTCACGCTGGCCAATCAGAAGGAGTTCAACCGCGCTGACGGCGCCGGCTACGGCTTCCTGGTGGACACGGTGCTCGCGCTCGATCCGAAGAATCCCCAGCTCGCCGCGCGGCTTCTTTCCGCGCTCAGGAGCTGGCGGGCGCTGGAGGCAGGGCGGCGCGGCCGCGCCGAGGCGGCGCTCGCACGCGTCGCGGCCGCGCCACAGCTCTCGCGCGACAGCGCCGACATAGTCAATCGGGCGCTTGCGAAGGAATAGCAGGCGTCATCTGCACGATCGAAGCTCCGCCTGCAGGTCCGGGCGGATGAATTCCGCCTCGGACGCCCGGCGGGCCGGAACCGAGGCGCTGCTGGGGAGTTAGAGTGCCAGGATTTTCCGGCGTTCGCTTGTGATGTGCCCGGACGATCCCCATATTGACGAGGTGCCGCGCCAGGCATCATCAGGCCCTGCTTACGCCGGCGGCTGACGCGCAAGCGGGTCAATCAAGCTCGAAAGCGATGAAACGGACGCTCGGGCGCGAGCACAATGTCCTCTTGGCGACTTCACTTCTCCAAACCAGGAGCTTCACGTTGAGCATGAATCCCGATGAGGCGCGTCTTCGCGCCGAAGCCCAGTTCAAGAAAGAGCAGCGCGCACGCGAAGGCGAGCAGGCGATGGCCGAATACCAGGCGCAGATGCGCGCCACGCGCGAAAAGACCGAGCGACTGCGGGCCCTGCGATTGGCCCGTGACGCCGCGAAGCAGAGAACCGCATCCGCGCCGCGCAAGACCGCCGCACGCGGTTGAGGCAAGAGGCGGCGCGGAGCCGGCGACGCTGTCCGGCGAATGTGCAGCACGTCGCCGCCTCCCGAACGGTCATGGCCGGCGTTGTGCCGCATTATGCTGCCATCTGAACAGAGTTATGGCCGGTCTTGTGCCGCCATCCCGATCCTGAAGAAGCCCGGCCATGACAGCTCGTTGCAAGCTGCGGCCTTGGCGCTATCTCCCGCCCGCTCCTTGCGCGTCGAGCCAAGCCCGAACGGCCTCCATATTGGCCGAGCCTTCGATAGCGCTGATGGTGCCGTCGCGGGCGATGAGCATCGTGCGCGGGATTTCACCGTGCCATTGGCGATCAACCTCGTAGCGCAGCCGCTCGAGGAACCCGTCGGCAAACATCCAGCTCTCGGCTCCCGCCAATCCGGTCTCCGCCAGCACGGCCGAGACCGCATCGGGAGCGTTCGGGACCAGATCGGCATCGATCACGACGAGCCCGAGGCCGGGGTGCTCGCGCAGCAGCCTGCCCCATTGCGGCATCTCCAAGCGACAGGGACCGCACGTCACGCCCCAGAAATGAACGATCGTGGGCTGCCCGCGATGCGCCTCGAGGATTGCCTGCCAGCTGCCGCGGACGAAAGCGCGCAGCTCAGGGCCGGCAGCCGCGCTGTCGGCCATGGCAATTGCAAGAGCCATGATGGCCAGCAGGAGCTTTCTCATCGTGCAGCCTCCAGCGGGATCAATCGATAGCCCTCCAGGCGTGCTTGCCAGGACAGGAAGGCCTGCGTGCCGTTGCTCACGAGGACGGGATGATCCGACTCGTCGGCGGTCTCGGCGGCGATCCTCGGAGCGGACCAGGTGCGACCGGCATCCGCGGAATGCATGAGCCACACGGAAGTCTCCTCGCCGTCGAACTCCTTCCAGGCGAGCCAAAGCCGATGCCCGGCGGCGAGCAGATAGGGATGCGCCGGATTGCGATCGTTCTCGCCGAAGGCCATCGGCGCCGAGAACGTTCGGCCCCGGTCGGAAGAGCTTGCGTAGAACAGGCCCTTGCGGACAGCGCCACCGGTGAACCAGGCGACGTGATAGCGGCCGTCCGCCGACACGGCGAGGCTCGGCCCGTGGTGCGGGCACACGTCCGTTTTCCAGTCATCGACGCTTACCCGATGGATCGGGCCCGGCGTCCACCGATCGATGAACGTGGTGATCGCATGATCGCGAACCGAGCCGGCGAAGATGTTGCGGAACAGCACGACCGGCCGCCCCGGGCCGGCAAACGCAACGCCGAGCCGGCAGCATTCGCAGGTGTTGTCATGCGCGATCTGCGTTCCCCGAATCGTCTTGCCATGGTCGTCGGACCAGGTGAAGGCGAGTGCCGCCCCCGGATAGTCCTCGTTCCTCGCCTTCGCCGGAATCCGGTTGCGCTTGTCGAGCCAGACGAGGAAGAGCGAACCGTCCGAATCGAGCGCAATCGCCTCGAAGCGCTGGCTCACCGGATCGGCCGTGACCGCGAGAGGCGCGGCAAAGCTGTGGCCCGCATCAGTCGAGCGCGCAAGGAAGACCCGCCCGTTGAACGCCTTGTCCTTGAACACGGCGAAGGCCACGAAGACACGCCCTTCCCGGTCGACCGCGATCTTCGGCCGGGCGTCGGGTCCCCAATCGAGATCGCGCGGCTCGGCGAATGCCGGAACCGGCGGGCTCAGCGACTTGCCGAGGTCGTGCGAATGCGCGGTCCATACCCTGCCCGCGGCCATCCAGGCCAACCACAGCCCGCCGTCCGGGGCGAAGGTCGGCGTCACCTTGCTGGCGCATCGCAGCGCAGGCTCGGCGCACGTGTCCCTGGGCGCATGATCGTGCGACATCTGCGCGGCTGCCAGCCCGTGCCAGCAAAGCAGCGCGGATATGCTGCCAATGAGCGTCGATCTGACCATGGCTATGCCTCCAACGGCCTGCAGCACCGGTGCGTTCGGTGCGGTGACGCGCTCTTCCCGATGTGCACGAGCGACCGAACGCGCCGGTGCTGCAGGTGGTTGG
>DASXAP010000121.1:0-1995 GCA_036406655.1 Xanthobacteraceae bacterium
CCCCGGGCGGGTCGCTCCGGCGCCGCCCGGGTGCGTGCTTGCGAGGCACGCCCGCGGGCGCCGCATCCCGTGCCGCCGTCATGACGCCTCATGAAGCGCCCCCGACGCCCGGGACGGGTCTTCTATGGACTATAGTCCTACGCAGGTCAAGGATTATTTTCCAGAAAATGTCTCGGGCTCGTAGCCCGGCTGAGCGGAGCGAAAGCCGGGGCGCGGCGGTGCGATCCGCTGACGCCGCTCCCGGATATCGCGGCGCTGCGCGCCGCTCGATCCGGCCCTACTGGCGTCATTCGCCCATCTGCATGAGCGAGCCGGTGCGGCGAGCGCTGCTCAGCAGGGCCAAAAAGGCGACGACGGCGGCGCCGAAATAGAGCGCGTTCAGCGCCAAGGCCTGCAGCATCAGGTCGGCCCGGAACACATGCTCGATGAGCAGCGCCCGCATGCCTTCGAACACGTAGGTCGGGGCAAGCGCCCAGGCGACCGGCTGGAGCCAGACCGGCAGCACCGCCACCGGGTAGTACACGCAGGTGAGCGGAAGAAAGATGAACATGATGGTCCAGGCGAGGCTCTCGGCTCCCATGCCGTTGCGCAGGATCAGGCCGGAAACCAGGATGCCGATCGCCCAACTGGTGAGGATCAGGTTGAGGAAGAAGGCGGCGAGCGCCAGCCCCAGGCTGTAGAGATTGAAGCCGAAAAATCCGATCGCCAGCAGCGTCACCGGCACCATGCCGACCGCCAGCCGCACCACGCTCATGATCATCAGCGCGGCGACGAACTCGATCGGCCGGAGCGGGCTCATCATCAGGTTGCCGAGGTTGCGCGCCCACATCTCCTCAAGGAACGAGATCGAGAAGCCCAACTGCCCGCGGAACAGGACGTCCCACAGCAGCACGGCGCCGATGAAGGTGCCGCCGGCACGGGCGAAGAAGCCCGCATTCTGCGCCAGGTACAGCTGCAGGAAGCCCCACATCAGCATCTGCACCGCCGGCCAGTAGATCAGCTCCAACAGCCGCGGCAGCGACGAACGCAGCAAGTACCAATAGCGCAGCACCATCGCGCCGACCCGCGCGAGCGAGAAGCTGTGCGTGGCGGATTGCACCGTCATTGCGCCGCCTCCTGCGCCTCGCCCCGCCCCCGCGCCACATCGAGGAATACCTCTTCGAGCGTCTGCCGGCCGTAGCGTGCGAGCAACCGCTCCGGCGCATCGTCGTCCTCGATGCACCCGAGCTTCATGATGATCACGCGGTCGCACAGCCGCTCGACTTCCGACATGTTGTGCGAGGCGAGCAGAATGGTGGCCCCGCGCCCATGGCGATAGCGTTCGAGCCGCGCGCGCACCCAATCGGCGGTGTCCGGGTCGAGCGAAGCCGTGGGCTCGTCGAGCAGCAGCAGTTCCGGCTCGTTGAGCAGGGCCTTGGCGAGCGACACCCGCGTCTTTTCGCCGGAGGACAGCTTGCCGGTCGGCCGGTCGAGCAGTTCGACCAGGTCGAGCTCCCGCGCCAGCGCATCGATCCGCGCCCGCGTGTCGGCCACCCCGTAGAGCGCTCCGAACACCTTGAGATTTTGCCGCACGGTGAGCCGCTTCGGCATTTCCACGTACGGGCTCTCGAAATTCATCCGCCCCAGCACGCGGTAGCGCTCGCCCGGCATGGTCGCGCCAAGTACCGAGACGCGCCCCGAGGTCGGCGTCACCAGCCCCATGATCATCGCGATGGTGGTGGTCTTGCCGGCGCCGTTGCCGCCGAGCAGCGCCGTGACGGAGCCCGCCGGCAGCGCGAACGAAATGCCGTTCACGGCGCGGGTGCGCTTGTACACTTTCACCAGGTTCTCGACCGAAATGACAGGCGTCGGCATCAGGCGCAACAGCCTCCGCGGCGCCGCCAGCGCGCCTGCGCGACGATCGGCCGGTCCGGCAGGGCCCGCTGGAATTGGTATAATCGCCCCATGAGTGCGTAGGTAAGGACCTGAATGGCGATATCCAGCCCCGCTCCTCCA